>JAZQAR010000142.1:0-17704 GCA_045545315.1 Eubacteriales bacterium
GCCAATATGAAAAAGGGTACAAATCATCTGACCTTGACCACGGAACAAGTGCAAAAAGAAATAGCCGCTTTAAAGGAAAAGAAGGCGGAATAAACCAAAATAGGGTCAGCGGACCCACCTTAAGATAATTGCAATTCAAAACAGCAGCCCTGCGGGAGTAAAGAATTTCCCGCAGGGCTGATCTGTTATATGCAGAACTTCAAAATCCATCGGCTGGGGGAGTTTATTTCACCAAACCTTCCAGTAAAGCGTGATGGAATTCATCATACTTTGTGGCGGTACCTTTTTCCACTTTTTCTGCAATTTTCTCTCTTTCGGCAATTGAAATAAAGGTGTATTTTGCGTGAACACTTAATTGAGGATCCACGATGGGCCCGGAAAGTGCGCGATAAAATGAGCCTGCACTGCATTGATCCTTACGTAAAAGCATCAAATACTCTATACCGTCCTCAATAGGAGGAAGATCATCCATATTGAAAGTAATGAATAAATCATCCCCATATACAAAGGTTCCGTTGAAATCCCAGTAGCTGATACGATCCCCTTCTTTGTATGGGCCGCGATAAACTTTGGTAACTTCCAACGGCGTTCTGATCGAGCCATCATAATTTTGTTCTAACGTATGCTCATCCACCACCCTTACGCTTTCACCCGATTTTTTAGCTTGAATAATAATATATTCTTTATTCTTCAAATACTCGTTTAATTCGGGGTGAACCGTAGCAAGGTATTCTTCAATCGTAACAATTTTAGTCGATTCATTATCAACAGACGGTTTCTCGGATTTGTTGGTTTCATTATCAGCAGACTGCTTCTCGAGTTCATTGGATTCTTCATCAGCAGGCTGTTCCTCGGCGCTTTCTGTTTTGGGATCTTCTGTTGCATCTTCTCCTGCAGTTGCTTCCTTGTTAGTTTCTTCTGCATCGGGAATTTCTACGGTTTCTTTTTCATCGGTCATAGGAGCATCAACCGGGTTTTCAACAACGCCCTCGCTCCCGGCCAAAGAATCATCCCGCTTTGCGCACCCTGCACTTAAGAGTAAAACCAATACCGTCAAAAAACAAAATAATTTTTTCATATGTTCTTTGCTCCTTTCCATTTACACTGCAACGTGCGATAATCGTAATTAGATGGGGTCAAGGTTCTATAATGCGGATTTGAAACATCATGGTAATAATTTCCGTCATTCATAATAGATCGATATATGTATGAAGAATTTTCTATATCGTCAGCAATAGAAGCCGGAGGGTGATTAAGCCCAAGAGCATGGCCTAATTCGTGAGCGACAACAAACGTCTTTTCTTCTGTGGTTTCGTTTTGCAGATTTGTATTGCTTAAAATAACGTACATATTTTCAAAAAAGCCGCTGCTGGAATAAGAAGTAGTTCTTCCCTGTGAATTTCCGATATCCCCAGAACATATCGTAAAATGCGCTTCATCTTGCGTACTTACCTCGACTAATTCTACTTTTGTGTCATTCTTTTTTTGATTCCATAAACTCACCGCAGAATCGATAATTGCGGTAGTAATTGATGCATTAATAACTGCGGAAGAAGTAGTTCTGCTGATAAAATAGTTCACTTGAGAAATCCCGTTAATCTTTTGAACACTTTTATGTGTTTCTAAACGATATTCATCAAACGGCTCAATAATCCATTTTTGATAAGCAGAACTGGAGTTATACATTTTTTGATAAACTCCTGTTCCTGCGGTGTTCGCTTGAAGTGCCAGATGACCACCACTGCATCTGGATAAAATTCTGTATTCTGTTGGATTTCCGGTAGGTACGAGATAGAATTCTTGCGCTTTATTTGGGTTGGTTTCAGCAGTTGCAATTATGGATAAGTCTAAAACGGGAATCTTGCTGTTTACTTCCCAAGACATATTTCCAGTTGTGCCTATCAGTTTATAAGAGTGATCATAGCTACCATTAGGGGATCCGGTTTTAACTCTGGGTAATTTCCAGTGTTGGGCATTGGAATCGCTTAAAGCGCTTAGTCCTAATGAATATCCACTGGTTGCATTAGGATCCGTATTGAGCTGCATATAGGTTCCCGTCCCCACGTTTTTGATTAAAATATAATTGTTATTATCAATAATAGGAATATTTGCTTGTGGCTTTTCAACGATTTTATTTGTTTCTACCCAACCGCGTTTATATTTTGGGTGTCCGCTTTCTCCGGGGTTTGTAACGTATTGGACGAATGACCAGGTTCCTTGTATTTTTAAAAGAGTGAGAGGTTTTGTATACGTATCGTTTCCTTCATTTGCATCTATGCTTCCTGCGACAGAGTAAGAGGTTGAAGGGCCATGGTATACATTTACGGCAGTATTTACTTTGTTTTTTGCCGGCATAAAATAAGGATAGTCTGCCCAGGAATATCCACTATAATTTGCGCTGTTAAAATGGGACATCGCGGCAAATCCTCGTTTTAATGCGCCGCCTTTGGTATATTCAATATAAAAGAAATTATAATCCCGCCAAAGGATCTTCACCTGCTGGCCGGTTCCAAATTCATCGCAGGGGGAACAAGTCCAATAGGGGGCCGGCTTCACGTAGGTGTAGTTAGCGGGGTAAAGGGTGATGGTGGCAGCCTCTGCCTTGGGAAGGGGTGCGGCGGGCAACAACACCAGGATCATAACAATGGCCGCAAATGCAGCAATTGTTTTTAAATGCTTTTTCATGTTTGCCTCCTTTTTAATTGCGGTAGAGGTCGAACCGACGAGCAAAATGCCCGCCGGTTCGGCGGCAACATTTTGCCTTAGTTTTTCTTTTCTGCGCTGTAAACGGTGATGGATTCGCTGGCGGATCCGCTGTAAACCTTGCATACAGCCTTCACCCGGAAGGTCCCGCCGCCAATGCTTGCGGTTTTGGATAGGGTGGCTGAACTACCGCTAACGGTTGTGTTCCAGGTTTTGGAATCGCTCCACCACCAAAGCGTTTTCTTTTGCAGGGTCATCGTGATTTCAATTTTGGTAACAGTGGTTTTTCCTGTTAATTTTGCACTTGTATATGCGGTGTCACCAGAAATTGTTAATGCGGCCGAACAAGATTCAGCATAAGTATACAACGGTTGGATTTCCGGTTCTTCAAATTCCGGCTTTTCCAAAGCATAGGCCGATACACTCATACCCAAGAGCATCACTAAAACCAGCAAAAGTGAGATTGCTTTTTTCTTCATAGTATTTTTCCTCCTTTCTACGTCTTATAAAAGGGTATACTTTACCCTTCTATAAACTGTGACGGGGTAAGTTGGAAAAATACGCCAAAATATTTAAAATTTTTTTATTTTTCGTGAATGGGGATGGATTCTGCTATTTTAATTAATTCTTCTTTCGTTAAATTACCTGAGATCTCATAGATATAATGCATATCGGTAAAAAATAAATAAGTTTCATTATATTCTTGCTTAAAAATAGCTTCTCGTTCATTAATATTAATACGCGTAATGGTAGCGTCCTCGGTATCTATATATAACTGGCTACCGTTTTTAAAACTTTGACTATAGTGTATAATGGTTTCATTTTTATGGGCATATGTTTTCATATTCATCATAAAATCAACAGTTTCACTTGTTAATTCAAATCCTTCCGGAATATAAGTTGGATCAATCGGCTTCAAGGGGATAAATTCATCCTCCGGCGAAGGATCATCATTTTCGTGGAAGGTGATCAAAGTGAATTTTTCAAAGGTTTTCGTGATGAACTCAAAGAACGGCTCCCGCAGGGCTTCCACACTGATTGTAACGGCAGAAAGTGCAAGAACCACGGTCAACACCACTGCGGCCACCTGCTTGCCAACGGTATTGAAGGTGCGGAACCAAAAATGCTCCTGCCGCTTTAAAAAGCGGGCCGCCCATTGTTCGAATTTATCGGAAAAGGTAATAGCCTCCAGTTCCTCTTGGGTGGGATAAAAGGCATCCAACTCAACTAACGAAAAGGCGGTTTTTAAGGAGGCACGAATGGCTTGGTTGATCATATTAAATCCGCCTCCTTTAACTTTTTATAAAGTAGCTCCTGGGCGGAACGCAGCTCCTTTTGTACCACGTTATAAGAAATTCCCAATGTTTTTGCGATCGCTTTGCGGCTTTCTCCGTGGAAGGCCCAAAGCTCCAGGATCCTGCGTTTTTGGGGCGGTAGCTCCTTGATCTTATTTATAATATCCCCTTGGGCAATGTTCCCCAAAAAATCTTCCTGCATGGGCATTTCAAAATAGCGGGGATCCGTTTTATGTTCTAAGTGCCTTTTTTCCTTGCGGTAAAGATCAACGGCAGCATTATGGGCGATCACACAGACGTATGCTCGTTCGCTTTCTTCGGATTTACCCCGGAATTGTTGCACACTGCGGGCAATATGGATCAAAGCCTCCTGGGTGGCGTCCTCCGCTAATTCTTCGTTTTGCAAAACCTGTAAGGCTTCGTGCTTGATCAACTTGCGATATTTAAAATAGGCCTTGGCAAAGGTCCATTTATCACCCGGCGTTTCCGGGATAGTCAACAAATAAAAAAACATTTGGTCCCTTTCTATCATAAATACGATTCAAATTGCAAAAATGTTGCATCTATATTCTAATAAATGATCGATATGTTGTCAATAACACCAATCCTTCTTCGAGCCGCAACGTAGGGACCGGCCTCCCGGACGGTCCGCCTAAATCCTCCAAACATCAAAGCCTTCCCCCTCGGAAGGTGGCGGCAAATGCCGCCGGATGAGGGGCGTTCGGCGCTTTTTACATTTTTGCCAGCATTTCCCTTGAAAAAAGAACGAATTTTAGTCAAATTTCCGTTGACATCCTCATAATAGGTGGTATAATTGTATACAATTATACTCAAAGGAGGAGAATACAATGCTGGAACTCTCCAACGTCAGCCATTTATTAGAAGACGAGACTTATAAATACGAGCTTCAGGACGTAGAAAATCCCGAACTGTACCGTGATTTATATAGTTATAAAGAGATCCCCAAGGTATCCTTTAACCATCGGCGTGTGCCCCTGGGGATGCCCCGGGAGATCTGGATCACCGATACCTCCCTGCGGGACGGTATGCAATCGGTGGAGCCCTACACCGTGGAACAGATCGTGGAGATCTACAAACTGCTTTCCAAGCTGGGCGGCCCCTACGGCATCATCCGCCAGACCGAAATGTTCGTTTATAGCGAAAAGGATCGTGAGGCTCTGCGCCGTTGCCAGGAGCTGGGGCTCCGCTTCCCGGAGATCACCACCTGGATCCGTGCCAATAAGGAAGACTTTAAGCTGGTCAAAGACCTGGGTGTGCGGGAGACCGGCATCCTGGTCTCCTGCAGCGACTATCACATCTTCAAAAAACTGAAAATGTCCCGCCGTCAGGCCATGGATCAATATCTTTCTGCCGTGGCCCAGGCCTTTGATGCGGGGGTAATGCCCCGTTGCCACCTGGAGGATATCACCCGTGCCGATTTCTACGGCTTTGTGGTGCCCTTCGTCAACGAACTGATGAAGATGAGCCGGGATGCGGGCATCCCCGTGCGGATCCGTGCCTGCGATACCATGGGCTACGGTATTCCCTTCCCGGAGGTTTCCCTGCCCCGGAGCGTGCCCGGCCTGATCTACGGTCTGCAGCACTATTCCGACGTGCCCAGCGAGCTTTTGGAATGGCACGGCCATAACGATTTCTACCTGGCGGTAGCCAATGCCTCCACCGCCTGGCTCTACGGTGCCAGTGCCGTCAACTGCTCCCTTTTGGGCATCGGCGAGCGTACCGGCAACGTACCCCTGGAGGCCATGGTGATGCAATACGCCTCCTTAAGAGGCTCCCTGGACGGAATGGATACCCGGGTCATTACCGAGATCGCCGATTACTTCAAGCGGGAGATCGGCTACGAGGTCCCCGTGATGACTCCCTTTATCGGCCGGGACTTTAATATGACCAAGGCCGGCATCCACGCTGACGGTCTTTTGAAGGACGAAGAGATTTATAATATTTTCGATACTAAAAAGATCCTGAACCGCCCCGCTACCGTGATGGTCAGCAAGACCTCCGGTCTGGCCGGCATCGCCTATTGGATCAACGAAAATTACGGCCTCACCGGCACCGATGCGGTGGATAAGCGCAGCGAACTGGTGGTCAAGATGAAGGAATGGATCGATCGGGAATACGAAGGCGGCCGGCAAACCAGCCTTTCTGCCGGCGAGCTGGAGGCCAAGATCGAAGAATTTACCGGCGGTAAACTGAAAGGAGAAGCCTGATGCTTGAACATAAGAATTATTCCCTGGCAGACCAGGTTTTTGAGCAATTGGAATCTCAGATCCTCTGCGGGCAATACGCCCGGGGTGAGATCCTAACGGAACTGAAGCTTTGTGAGGCCATGGGTGTCAGCCGAACCCCCATCCGTGAGGCCTTGCGCCGCCTGCAACAGGAGCATCTGCTGGAGGATACCGGCAAGGGGCTGAAGGTGCTGGGCATCACCAAGGAGGACCTGGGTGATATTATGGAGGTACGCCTCCAGATCGAAGGGATGGCCGCCGCCCGTGCCGCCGTCCGCATCACCGATGAAGAACTGAAAAAACTGCAGGAGACGGTGGATCTGCAGGAATTCTATCTGACCAAAAAGGATTCCGACCATATCAAGGCCATGGACAGTAAGTTCCACGAGCTGATCTACCTCTATTCCGGCAGTACCGTCTTTTACGATACCTTGACCCCCTTGCATAATAAGGCGCAACGCTACCGCAAGGTCTCGGTGGAAAACCGCAGCCGTGCCCGGGAATCGGTGCAGGAGCACCGGGATATTTACGAAGCCCTGGCCGCCCGTGACCCGGAACTGGCTGCTCAAAAAATGCTGGAACACACCAAAAACGCCAGAGAACACGTCTTGAAAGGATAAAACAATGGGACTTACAATCGCACAAAAAATCATCAAAGAACACCTGGTCAAGGGCGAGATGATCCCCGGCACCGAGATTGCCCTGCGGATCGACCAGACCTTGACCCAGGATGCCACCGGCACCATGGCCTACCTGGAATTCGAGACCATGGGCATCGATCGGGTCAAGACCGAGCGTAGCGTGGCCTATATCGATCATAACACCCTCCAATCCGGCTTTGAAAATGCCGACGATCATCGGTTCATTCAATCCATCGCCAAAAAACACGGCATCTATTTCTCCCGCCCGGGCAACGGCATCTGTCACCAGGTGCACCTGGAACGCTTCGGCATCCCCGGTAAGACCCTGATCGGTTCCGATAGTCATACCCCCACCGGCGGCGGGATCGGGATGCTGGCCTTTGGTGCCGGCGGTCTGGACGTGGCTGTGGCCATGGGCGGCGGTGCTTACTACATCACCATGCCCAAAATGATCAAGGTCAACCTGACCGGTCAATTGCGTCCCTTTGTTTCCGCCAAGGACGTCAGCCTGGAGATCTTGCGAATTTTGTCGGTCAAAGGCGGCGTTGGTTATATCGTGGAGTGGGGCGGCGAAGGCATCAAGACCTTGTCTGTGCCGGAGCGTGCCACCATCACCAATATGGGTACCGAACTGGGTGCCACCACCTCTATTTTCCCCTCCGACGAGGTCACCGAGGCCTTCCTGAAGGCCGAGGGCAGGGCAGAGGATTACCGCCCTCTGCAAAGCGACCCCGATGCGGAATACGACCGGGTCATCGATATCGATCTTTCTACCCTGGAGCCTATGATCGCCTGCCCCCACAGCCCCGATAACGTTGTAAAGGTTTCTTCCTTGAAGGGAACAAAGGTGGATCAGGTCTGCATCGGCTCCTGCACCAACTCATCCTTGATGGATATGCTGAAGGTTGCCGCCCTTCTGAAGGGCAAGATCATTATGCCCGGTGTCAGCCTTTCTATCTCTCCGGGCTCTAAGCAAGTGCTCACAATGCTGGCCGATTGCGGCGCTCTGACCGATATCCTGGCCAGCGGCGCCCGGCTGTTGGAATGTGCTTGCGGCCCCTGTATCGGTATGGGCTTTTCGCCCAACTCCGGCGGGGTCAGCCTGCGTACCTTTAATCGGAACTTCGAAGGCCGTAGCGGTACCGCCGACGGTCAGGTCTACCTGGTCTCTCCCGAGACTGCCGTGGCCGCCGCCCTCACCGGTGAGATCACCGATCCCACCCTTTTGGGCAGTGAACTGAAGATTGAAATGCCCGATTCCTTCCGTATCGACGACAGCGCCGTCATCGCCCCCGCCACCCCCGAGGAGGCCAAGGATCTGGAGATCCTGCGGGGTCCCAATATCAAGCGGTTCCCCGATGCCAAGCCCCAGGAGGATACCCTCACCGCCGAGCTGGTGCTGAAGGTGGGTGATAACATCACCACCGACCATATTATGCCGGCCGGTGCCAAGATCCTGCCCTATCGTTCCAATATTCCTTATTTGAGCCAGTTCTGTTTCGGCGTTTGCGACAAGACCTTCCCCGAGCGGGCGTTGAAAGCCGGCCAGAGCATCGTTGTGGGCGGTATGAACTACGGCCAGGGCTCCTCCCGGGAGCACGCCGCGTTGGTACCCCTGTACTTAGGGGTTCGGGTGGTGATCACCAAGAGCTTTGCCCGGATCCATATCGCCAACCTGATCAATGCGGGTATTATGCCCCTGACCTTTGCGGATCCTGCGGATTATGATAAGCTGACCCAGGGCGACGAGCTTTCTATCGAGGGCATTTATGCCGGGATGGAAAGCGGCAAGATGACCCTGGTGAATAAGACCACCGGCGCAAAGATCCCCCTGGTCTGCAGCTTCACCGACCGTCAGATCGCCATCCTGAAGGCAGGCAGCCTTTTGGCCTATACCAAAGAAATGGGAGAATAAAAAATGCAGCAATTTATCGATCAATCTGTAGAAAGCTTCCGCCAATTGCTGGTGGAGCAGTTAGCCCGCCAGGAACGGATGGAGCAGGGCAGTAAGGCAAAGAACTATGCCGAGATGAAGACCATCACCATCGGCGTTTGCGGCGGCGACGGCATCGGCCCCATCATTATGGAGCAGGGGCGCCGGGTGTTGGAATATCTTTTGAAGGACGAGATCGCTGCCGGGACCATCAAGATCAAAGAAATCGAAGGTCTTACCATCGAACATCGGATGGAAACCGGCAAGGCGATCCCGGATGATACTTTGGCCGCCCTGAAAAGCTGTGACGTGATCCTCAAGGGGCCCACTACTACTCCCCACGGCGGTACCATGGAAAGTGCCAACGTGACCATGCGCCGGGAACTGGATCTTTATGCCAACGTGCGGCCGGTGAACGTGCCGGAGCAGGGCATCGACTGGATCTTCTTCCGGGAAAACAGCGAAGGCGAATATGTTCTGGGGAGCCGGGGAATTCAATTGCCCGGCAAGCTGGCCATGGACTTTAAGGTCACCACCGATGCCGGTACCCGCCGGATCGCCCGTGCCGCCTTCGAATATGCCAAGAATAACGGTAAAACCAACGTGGCCATTGTCACCAAGGCTAATATTATGAAAAAGACCGACGGCAGCTTCAGCGCCATTTGCCATGAAGTTGCCGAAGAGTACCCCGGCATCACCGCCGAGGATTGGTATATCGATATTATGACCGCCAACCTGGTAAACGAGGAACTGCGTAAAAAGTTCCAGGTATTCCTGTTACCCAACCTCTACGGCGATATCATCACCGATGAGGCCGCCCAGATCCAGGGTGGGGTAGGCACCGCCGGCTCCTCCAATATCGGCGATGAATACGCCATGTTCGAGGCCATCCACGGCTCCGCTCCCCGGATGATGGAGCAGGGGCTGGGCGATTACGCCAACCCCGCCAGCATCCTCAAGGCCGCCGCTATGCTGTTGCGGCATATCAATCGGGTAGCGATCGCAGAAAAGCTGGAAAATGCCTTGGAAGAATGTAGTAAAATCTGCAATATGACCGGCGACCGCAACGGCAACACCTGCGCCGAATTTGCCGATCAGTTGATGAATTTGATCTGAGTCGGGGCCTGCCCCGAACCCCGTTAAAACCCCTTTTTGTAAAAAGGGGTTTTAAAATCCCCAAAAACCTTCAAAACGATTGCTTTTTCAGTCAAAAATCGTTAAAATAGAGAAAAGGGAGGGATTGAAGTGAAGATCAATTTTGAGCATATGATCGGTAAGATCAAGCCTATGCATGCTGTCAACGGTGCGCCGCTTCGGGGTGCAAACGTAGAATACTTCCGCTATCTGCGGGAGGCGCATATCCCCTATAGTCGCCTTCACGATATGGGGCTGGACGGAATGCGCCCGATGGTGGATATTCCCCGCATCTTTCCGAACTTTGAAAAAGATGAGACCGATCCCGCATCCTATGATTTCGTATATACAGATCTTTTGATCAAGGGCTTGGTGGAATATGGCTGTCATCCCTATTTTCGATTGGGAGTGACCATAGAAAACGACGTGCGCACTCTGGGGGTCAAGCCCCGCCACATTAACCCGCCTGCCGATTTCGGCAAGTGGGCAAGGATCTGCGAGCATATCGTTCGCCACTATAATGAAGGCTGGGCAGAGGGTTTTCATTATGGAATCGTCCATTGGGATATCTGGAACGAGCCGGAAAACGGCGTCCCCGGTGCCCCCACTCATCGTGCCAACCAATGCTGGAGCGGCACTAAAGAGGAATTCTTTGAACTTTATGCCGTTACCGCCAAGCATTTAAGGGCCTGCTTCGGCAATACGATCAAGATCGGCGGCTACGGTTGCTGTACGATGTACGGCTATTTTAAGGATGAAACTTTGCCCGAACGGGCGGCGGGTGCCGCAGAATACCGAATGGAATTTTTCCACGGCTTTTTAAAATATATTAAGGAACATAACGCACCTCTGGATTTCTTCAGTTGGCATTCCTATTGGGATTTTGAACATAATCTCAAGATGCCCCGCATCTTCCGTGATGCCCTGGATTCCTATGGCTTTACCGAAACTGAGACCCACTTTAACGAATGGAACGGAGCCCACGGATTAGAGCATTTCGGCACCGCCCACGCGGCGGCCGCCAATGCCGCTGCTATGCTGGCTATGCAGGACCAGCCGGTGGATATGATGATGTATTATAAGGCAAACCTGGTGCTTCAGCCCATCTACGGCGCCCTGTTTCAGCCCTTGACGGGGGAACCTACCTGCACCTATTATTCTTTTAAAGCCTTTGGCGAACTGTATATGCTGGGGAACCAAGTTGAATGTATCGCAGACGAAGCGGGGATCTATGCCGTCGCCGCCACCAACGGGCACGAAAAGGGTGTGATGATCGCCAATATCGGTGAGGACCGTGTTCTCAAAACGAACCTTTCCGATTTTGAGGTCTATCTCATCGACGGGGAACACTCTTTCACGCTGACCGATTGGAATTCAGAAGAATTCCCTTTAAAAAAAGAACAGATTATTTATATGAAAAAATAAACAAAGCGGAAGGAAATCCTTCCGCTTATATTTTTATATTTTCTTTCGGCCACCGTCGATCTGGATGTTCTGTCCATTGATGTAACCGCTCTTATCAGATGCCAAAAAGCAGATCAAATTGGCATTCTCCCGGGCGGTGCCGGTGCGTCCTGCATAAGAAAGTTCCGATGGGAGAGAGAAATCGGGATCGCTGTTTTTGGAACTGGTAACGGTTCCGGGTGAAACTGCATTCACCAAAATGCCCTGTGGACCCACCTCTTTGGCTAACGCTTTAGTAAAGGAAATAACGGCGCCCTTGGTGGCGGAGTAGCAGGCCATGTTGGCGTTTCCGTAAACTCCGGCCACCGAGGCTACGTTGATGATGCGCCCGTAGCCCTGCTTCAGCATCCCCGGCAAAACCGCTTTGGTCATATAGGCGGTGCCGTGTACGTTGATATCAAAAAGATTCCGCCAGGTTTCCAGTTCCATTTCTGCAAAGGAGGATCTAACCCGCCAGATGGCTGCATTGTTCACAAGGATATCGATCTTTCCAAACTGCTCCAAAGCAGTTTTGGTGCATTGCTCCACCGCTCCTTGGTCGCTGATGTCACATTTCAGGATCAATACCTTGTTGCCGTCGTCGATTTCCTTTTGAACGGATTCTAATTTTTCAAAATCCACGTCTAACAGTACTAAGTTGGCGCCGGCCTTAGCCATTTCCAAGGCGGTGGCGCGGCCAATGCCCACCGAAGCGCCGGTGATTAGTGTGGTTTTTCCTTTAAAATCAAACATATTTTCCTCCTCAATCCAATGTCAAAACAACTTTACCTACGTTTTCGCCCCGTTCCAGAATGGCGTGGGCCTCCTCTGCTTGGGTAATGGGCAGAGTCTTATAGATGGTGGGCTTCACTTGCCCGGCTTCCACCTTAGGCCATACCTTTTCCACCAATTCCGCTAAAATCTGCGCTTTCACTTCCGGCTTCCGGCTCCGCAGGGTGGAACCGATGATCCGAACGTTCCGAACGTAAATGTTCTTCAGATCAATTTCCGTTTTGGTGCCCGCCAGGGCGGCGATCATGATCCAACGGGCTCCGTGGGTCAGATAAGGCAGGCAATCGCCCATGGGCGCACCGCCCAAACAGTCGATGCAAACGTCAACACTATGGCCGGCTTCCAGTTCTTCTTTCAGCACGTCGGCGGTTTTTTCTTTGGCGAAATTAATGATTCTGTCTGCCCCTAAATGCGCAATAGAGGCGGCTTTTTCATCGTCTAAAACCGAAGTGATGACCCGGGCGCCAAAGGCCTTGGCCATGGGGATCACCACGCTGGCCAGCCCGCTGGCACCGGCGTGCATCAAAAGGGTGTTGCCTTCTTTGAGCCCGCCCTCTATAAACAAATTCAGATAAGCAGTGGCAAAAGCCTCCGGCAAAGCCGCCGCTTCTACCATACTGCAACCCTTGGGCACCGGCATCAGCATATCGTAGCGTACTGCCACAGCCTCGGCATATCCGCCGCCCCCCAATAAGGCGCAAACTTCATCGCCGATCTTCCAATGGGAATTGGCTTTGGCCTCTTCGCCCATTTCGGTGATCACACCGGCGATCTCCAACCCCATCCATTCGGGACATCCCGGCGGCGGGGGATAGTCGCCCGCTCGCTGCATCAGATCGGCACGATTTAAGGCGGCCGCTTTAATGGAAACCAAAACTTCGTCGGGCTTGATGATAGGATCTGCTACTTCGCTCCAACTTAAAGAACGGTCATCGTTCACTAAAATTGCTTTCATTTTTTATTCTCCCAAACAGTTTAATAATGTTTTATATAAGGTCAATTCATAATCGGGTGTAAAGGGATTTTCCTTTTCGCCCCGTACGTAGGCGGCAAAGCCGGCCATCATATCGTCGTAGCGATCCACCGGCGCACATTCACTGTAGGTTCCTTCCTCAGTCCAGGGCTTGGTGGCGGTAGATTCCGTTTTCCCGGTGATTAAAAGGGGTCCGTCCACGTATTTTTCCAAGGGCTTCAGTTCCACGGTCTTTTCGGTACCGCAGACCACCAATTGCCGCCGTAAAAAGCCGCCGCGCTCCACGGCTGTGGTTTTGGCAAAGGAAATTCCCTTTTCATATTCCAAAGCGGCCATGCCGAAAAGGGCGCCCTTGTTCAGGGGCAGGACCCGTTTGGGCTCGCCTTGAAGCAACAGGATCAGGTCGATCAGATGGCATCCTAAGTAGAACATCATCCCGCCGGGCAGATTTTGGAGCCATTCCCGGGCATCCGGCTTGTGCCAGCAATTCATCTGGGCTTCCACGTAAAGGATCTCGCCCAACTTTCCTTGCCGAACGTCCTCCAAAAGCTCCTGCACGTAGGGGTTGTAGCGATACATATACCCGGTGTGAAAAACTGTACCTTGCTTTTTCACCGTTGCGATCAGCTCTTTAAAGGGGGCAAGCTCGGCGCCGCCGGGCTTTTCCATATGGATATGCTTGCCGGCCTTGGCGGCCATCAGGGCATATTTGGTCAGGTAGATCTCATCGGTCTCCACCGCCACAGCCTCGATGGTGGGATCTTCCAAGATCTCCTTCACCGTCATTTCCCGGTAGCCTTCAAAAATCGGCATTCTTTGGGGGAGCCGTTCCCGCTCCCGCTCCGGCAGGGCATAGCCCACCACTTCGAACAGCTCCGGTTGCTTTCGTAAACTTTCCCAGATATTAGCGCCGTGGCTGTACTCGTTGATGCCGATCTGGGCGATCCGAATTTTTCTCATATTATTTTCTCCAATCAAACTGCACCGCCACCGGGAAATCCCGATCGTGTACCAGCCGTTCAAAAACTTCCGAACATTCTTCCGGTCGGTGAGTTTCGTCGGTCAGATCGTTAAAATTCAGCCGTCCTGCGGCCAATAATTTCAAAAGGCTCTCCCGATCATCCCGCTCTGTGAACCAGCCGGAGGAAGAGTCCTCCTTGGGGCGTGCCATAGTGTGGGCGCCGATCAGGGTGATGCCGGGTCCGTGGACCTTTCTGTAATAATCAATGGTAAAGTTCCGATCCCGGGTACAGCCCAAAAGAGCCACCCGCCCGTAGCGTGCCATACAATCTAAGGTGGTATCTAACGCACCGCCGATGCCGGTCACCTCAATGGCGGCGTTGATGCCGCCGGAAAGGGCCTTTACCTGCTCCGCAAAGTCCGGCAGCGTGGGATCCAGGGCGTAATCTGCGCCAAATTTCAAAGCCTTTTCCCGCCGGGCGGGGTTAGGGTCTGCCGCAATCACCGGGCAAGCCCCTGCCGCCTTTGCTAACTGGACGGCGATCAACCCCAGGATCCCCAAGCCCATGACCAAAAAGGATTCGCCCAACTCTAAATGGGTTTTGCGCAGGGCTGCCAGGGGGAAGGTGGCGATATGTACCCAGGCTGCCTCTTCGAAAGAAACGGTGTCCGGGATCTTACTCAGCTTTTCTTCCGGCAGGGTATTCAGGGTGATGTGCTTGCTCCAACTCATAACCACCCGATCCCCGGGCACAAATCCGGTCACCTGATCGCCGACCTCCAAAACCGTTCCGGCGTTGCTGTAGCCGGTGGTGCGGGGGAATTTCACTTGGCCGCTGCTGTTGACCGAAACGTTCGGGTCGCCGGTGATATTGGCTCGCTCGGTGCCGTTGCTGATGCAACTGATGGCCGTTTGGATCCGAACCTCGTTTTCTTTTAAGGGGGGCAGTTCAACGGTCAATAATTCCGCTTTGTTGATTGCGGTAAAAACAATTTGCTTGTTTTCCATTTTATTCAAAACCTTCAATAACCTTGTTTAATTTTTCCAACTCCGGCTGAGATTTGGTGGCGTATTCATTGTATTCCGGAACGCAAAGCCACATACAAGCGCCCAGCATAGGCCCGATCCGGCGCACCAGCCGATTATGATCGCCGCCACAAAGATAGAGGAAGGGAACCTTCAGTTCCTTTTTCAAAAGGGTAATGATCCGCAGGTTTTCCACCTCTTCCTCCGGGGTGTCGGAACGGGTCACGATCTTCACGATGTCGGCGCCCCGCTCCTGCTGGGCAAGGGCGATCTCCAATACCCGCTCTGCGGGGATGAACCGCAAAACGTGGGAGCTCATCAATACCTCGGCCCCCAGTTCGTGCAGCTCCCGGATCAGTTTTTTCTGCTTTTCCACAGCAACGGGATCCTCGGTCAACTCGTCGGGGTGCCGATCAAAATAATCCCCCATCACGTCCACCAGGGTGCCGCCGGCCTTGGCGATTTCCTTCAGGATCTCTGCTAACTCGTCGTCGGTGGGCGGGTTTTCCCACTTGCGGCGGTAGCTGGTCACGTAGACCGGGCGATCCATAACTTCAAAAATCTTCTTCAGGTTGTCCGTGGTGCATAACTCCATGGGCAGTTTTTCCACCTGCAGACCAAAGGCATCGGCGTTCAGATGATGGCCTTTGCCGATCATTTGATAGATATACTCCAGGTTATCCGATTGGATCATCATCGTTTTTAAAGGTTTATCCTGGTTTAAGAAACTCATCTTCATTTTTGTTCATACCTCTTTTTGCTCATCACGTTTCGGCCGCCGTCGATCAAAACAGTGGTGCCGGTGATAAAGGCCGCCTTATCCGAAGCCAGATAAAGAATCAGATCAACAATTTCCTGGGTCTCGGCGGCTCTTCCCATCAGGGTGGCCATACCGGCCATCCCCGGCCGGGTTAAAACCGGCCCCGGGGCCACACAAACGGCTCGCACGTTGTATTTGGCGCCTTCTTGGGCAAAGGATTTCACCAGCCCGTTCATCAAAGCACTTTTGGAGGCCGCATAGCCCATATTGCTGGCGCTGCCCTCCTGGCCGGTGATGGAACCTAATGTGATGATAACCCCGCTCTGTTGCTCCCGCATAGGTTTTAAGGCGGCATGAACGGCGTATACTGCCGCTTTCAGATTCAGATCGATGCTGAAATCAAAAAGAGCAATATCCTGATCGGGGAACGCCCGATGGTCATTCTTGAGCCGTGTTTCGGCACCGCCCGCACAGGGGAGCACGATATCGATCGTGCCAAAGGCCTCCAGGGCTCGATCCCGGGCGGCGGCCACCTGATCGTAGTTGGTCACGTCCGTTACACAGCCCAGAGCCTTTCCGCCCTTGGCTTGAATTCCCGCAACTGCCTCCTTCAGAGCCTCTTCATTTAAATCCAATAATACCACGTTGGCGCCCTGTTCCGCAAAGCATTGGCCGCTTAAAAGCCCGATGCCGCTGGCACCGCCGGTGATAAAAACAGTCTTGTTTTGAAACATTAGATCACCTTCCTTCCATATCTTTATTTTGACATATTGCAATTTAAAAGAAAAGATGATATTATACTAAAAAACAGAACAATTCTACTGCGAGGTGTCCTATGGATTATAACCGTAATACCTTAAGTACCCTGATCTGCAATCACTATGAGCACCAGGGGATACGGGAGGATGATTTCAGCCATCTGCCCCGACCTTATTATACCTTTGCCTACGTCATTAAGGGTCGGCTGGAGTGCACGCTGGAAGATCAGACAGTGGTAGGGGAGCGGGGAGATATTCTTTTTTACCCTTACCATCTGCAATATAAGCTCCGCTGGATCGGTGCTCCCATAGTGGCCACCTATTCCTGCCATTTTCTGCTGCCCCCCATGAGCGATCCCTTTGCGGGCAAACAGATTCCCTTGCAGCGGCTCAACGGGGCAGGACTGGAGGAGGAATTTGCCTATATTTATCAAAACGGCCGTAAAAAGGATCAGTTGTTCCGGGTGCTTTCCCGGTTTTATGATCTCTGTGATCGGCTGTATCGCCAGTTGGAGTATACCCCTGCCCCACCTATGGACGAGCGGATCCACCAGGCGGCGGATTACCTGCAGACCCATTTTGAAGAGCCCATCACCGTGGAGGAGTTGGCCGCCAAGAGCCATATGAGTGCTTCACGTTTTTATTATCTGTTTAAGCAGGAGACCGATCTGACTCCCGTGGAATTCAAAAACCGTGCCGCCATCCGTCGTGCGGTCACGCTGATGATCTCCAATCGCCATATCTCGGTAGAAGAACTGAGCCTTTCCACCGGCTTTGCTTCCTCGGCCTATTTTCGCCGGGTTTTTAAACAGGTGACCGGAAAATCCCCTCGGGATTATCGAAAAATGTTAGAAAAAAACGAAGTTTTTTAAAAAAAGGACTTTACAAATCCAAAAACATCGGTTATAATAAATAGGCTGTTTGCTGCTATAGCTCAGGTGGTAGAGTGCATCCTTGGTAAGGATGAGGTCACCAGTTCAAATCTGGTTAGCAGCTCCAAAAAATAAAGCACTTCTTCGGAAGTGCTTTATTTTTATCC
>JAZQAR010000143.1:0-7369 GCA_045545315.1 Eubacteriales bacterium
GCCCTGCAGGCCGCCTATAACGCCACCGAGGAGATCCCCGTGCTGGGTACCTCCATCACCGAATACGGGGTGGCTCTGGGCATCGAAAAATTCGACGGCGTGGTTGGTAACAACGTTTCCGGCACCTCCGACCTGGCTCCCCTGGAGGATCAGGCTCAGATGCTGATCGACGTTCTGAAGCTGGAGGCCGGCGCCACCGTTGGGATCCTGTATTGCTCTGCCGAGCCTAACTCCGCTTATCAGTACGACGTAGTCAAGGCTTATCTGGAAGGCAAGAGCATCACCGTTAAGGAATATAAGTTCTCCGAATCCACCGAGCTGCAGGGGATCGTTACCAAGGCCTCCGGCGAATGTGACGCCATTTACGTGCCCACCGATAATACCGTAGCCTCTAACGATGAGACTTTGCGGAATATCTGTGGCCCCGCCAAGACTCCCGTATTCACCGGCTACGAAAGCGACGTTTGCTTCGCTACTCTGGCTATCAGCTACTATAACATCGGTGCCGAAACCGGCAAAATGGCCGCCGAGATCCTGCTGGGCAAGGCTGACGTGACCGAAATGGCCATCCGCTACGATGCCAACCCTGTTAAAAAATACAATAAGGCCATCTGCGACGAGCTGGGCATCGATACCGCCGCTTTGGATACCGCAGGCTACGTGGCCCGTACTGCGGAGTAATTCAGAATGAACTTTTTAGCGTTGTTAAATTCCCTGCCCGGAGCGGTGGCTCAAGGGCTGGTTTGGGGCATTATGGCCATTGGCTTGTACGTGTCCTATAAAATTTTGGATATCGCCGACCTGACGGTGGACGGCTCTATCTGTACCGGCGCCTGCGTTTGTGCCATCCTGCTTTCCAAGGGTGTCAACGTGGTGCTCTGCCTGCTGGTGGCGGTGATCGCCGGCCTGCTGGCAGGTACCGTGACCGGCCTTTTCCATACGGTGATGGGGATCCCGGGCATTTTGTCCGGTATCCTGACCCAGCTGATCTTGTGGTCCTTGAACCTGAAGATCCTGGGTAAGGCGAACCTTTCCATCAGCGCCCGGAACCATACCGTTCTCTTGAGCCAGATGAATAACCCCATGGCCATTTTGGTGGGGATTGGCTTCTGTGTGCTGGTGATCGTGGTGTTGTTCCTGTTCTTCTATACCGAGATCGGCCTTTCGGTCAAATCCACCGGTGATAACCCGGATATGAGCGAGGCCCAGGGTGTGAACGTCAAGTTCAATAAGGTGCTGGGCTTGGCCATCTCCAACGGCCTGGTGGCCCTCTCCGGCGCTCTGCTGGCCCAGTATCAGGGCTTTGCCGATATCAATATGGGTCGTGGTGCCATCGTAATCGGCCTGGCGGCTATCATCATCGGCCTTTCCGTTTCCCTGAAGATCAAGCCGAACTTCGTGGTCAGCCTGATCGGCGTGGTGGGCGGTAGCGTGGCCTACTTCCTGGTCTATACCTTCGTGATCTGGCTGGGGCTGGATACCGACCTTCTGAAGATGCTTTCCGCCGTGGTGGTGGCCATCTTCCTGGCCTTGCCCTATTTGAAGCGGGTGTATTTCACCAAGCCCAAGATCCCCGAAGAATTGCTGGAGGAGGGGGGCAATGCCGATGCTTAAGATCACCAATCTTTATAAGACCTTTAACCCCAATACCATCAACGAAAAAAGGGCCCTTTCCAACCTGAATCTTCATTTGAAGGAAGGGGATTTCGTTACCGTCATCGGGGGTAACGGCGCCGGTAAGAGCACTATGCTGAACGCCATCTCCGGTGTTTGGAAACCCGATTACGGCACCATCGAGATCGACGGTGTTAACGTGACCAACCTGCCCGCCTACAAACGGGCGGCTCTGCTCTGCCGGGTGTTCCAGGATCCCATGAAGGGTACCGCCCCGGATATGGAGATCGCCGAAAACCTGGCCATTGCCGACCGCCGTGGTCAAAGACGGCGGCTGGTGTGGGGCTGTACCAAAAAGGATCGCGAAGCCTACCGAAAACTGTTGGCACAGCTGGATCTGGGGCTGGAAGATCGCCTTTCCTCTAAAGTAGGCTTGCTGTCCGGCGGTCAGCGCCAGGCTGTCACGCTGCTGATGGCGGCGCTGAAGAACCCCAAGCTGTTGCTTTTGGATGAGCATACCGCCGCCCTGGACCCCAAGACTGCCGCCAAGGTGCTGCAGATCACCAATAAGCTGGTGACCGAAAACCACCTGACCACCCTGATGATCACCCATAATATGCACGATGCCATTGCTTGCGGTAATGGGCTGATCATGATGCACGAGGGGCGTATCGTGGCGGACGTGGAAGGCGAAGAAAAGAAAAAGCTGACCATCGAAGAGCTTTTGAATCTCTTTGAAAAGGGGAGCGGCAGCGCCTTCACCAGCGATAAGGAGATCCTTTCCAAATAAAATATCAAAACAGGCATCAGAATAGGCTCTGATGCCTGTTTTTCTATCCGTAGCGCTCTTTTAACTCCTTCAGGATCTTCCGTTCCATGCGTGAGACCGCCACCTGGGATAACCCCAATATGGCGGCGGTGGCACTTTGGGTCAACTCCCGAAAATACCGAAGACGGATCAACTGTTGCTCCAAGGGGGGCAGATGCTCCAGCATCTCCCGGATCAGCACCCGATCCAGGGCCTCCTCCTCAGGGGAGTCTGCCCGGGGCACCACTCCTCCTTCCTCCGGGGGCAGATCCAAAGAGAGCAGAGGGCGGGTGGCTTCGGTGGCGGTGAGGATCTCCTCCTCCGTCAGCCCGGTAGCCTCCGCCAATTCCGAGATCCGGGGCTCCCGCCCCAACGCCTGGCTCAGCCGTCGGCTCTCCCGATCGATACGGAACTTGTCCTCCTTGTATTTTCGAGAGATCTTGATACTGCCGTTGTCCCGCAGATAGGTCTTGATCTCGCCGACAATTTTCGCCACCGCATAGGTGGAAAACTTCAACTCCCGCCCTTCGTCAAAATCCCGGGCGGCCTTGATCAGCCCCACCGAGCCGATCTGAAAAAGATCCTCCTCGTCGACCCCGAACCCTCGGTATCGGTTGACCACCATCCGCACCAACCCCAAATTTTCCTCCACGATCCGGTCTGTTGCTGTGGGCATGGGTGTCATTCCTTTCGGCTGATCTGCTTGGTGAAGGTGACGGTGGTGCCCGCTCCGGGCTTGGAGCGTACCCGCACCTTGTCCATAAAGGTCTCCATAATGGTAAAACCCATCCCGCTCCGTTCCTCCGTGTTACCGGTGGTGAATAGGGGCTCCATGGCTTGCTCCACGTTCTCGATCCCCTTGCCCTTGTCCTTGATGGTAAGTATCAGCCGTCCGTCCTCGTAAAGCCGTCCGGAAAGGGTGATGATCCCCAGCTTGTCCCCGTAGCCGTGAACGATACAGTTGGTCACCGCCTCGCTTACGGCGGTCTTGATCTCGCTGATCTCCTCCACCGTGGGGTCCAACTGGGCGGCAAAGGCGGCGGCCGCTACCCGGGCAAAGCCCTCGTTGGCCGACCGGGAAGGGAAGGCCAGCCGAATTTGATTGATTGCTTTCATTGTTTAATCCTCCTTAACGGTCACGTAGCGGTCGATCCCCGCCATTTGAAATATCTTTTTGGTTCCGCCGTTCAAATGCCTCAGCTCCACCGTTCCCCCTTGGCGCTGCATCACCTTGCGTCGCCCCATCACGATGGCCAGGCCGGAGCTGTCCATAAAACTGACCCCGCCGAAATCCAGGATCAGCTTTTCCGGCTGATGCCGCAGGATCTTAAAATCAATGCTTTCCGAAAGCCCCCGGGCGCAATGGTGATCCACCTCGCCCATCAGCTGAACCTCCAGTTCCTTCAGATTATTTTGAAACGTAACGTTCATATCTTTCCTCCTTCCAATAAAAAAAGACCTTTTCCATTATAAAGAAAAGGTCTTGTGTTTTTTGTCGGCTTTTGCCGATTATATGAATTTTTTTAATTCCTTCGCCAGGTCGCCGATGATGTAAAGGGATCCTGCGATCAGGATCGGCCGTCCGTCAGCGATCTTTAGAGCGAGCCTTGCCGCTTCCGTAAAACTTTCCGCCACCCTGGTGTCGTCGCAATAGACTCCTGCAATGTCGCAAAGCTCTTGGGCATTTTTCGCCCGCGGGTTCTCCTGGTGGGGAAAGATCATTGCTCCCGCCAAAAGGCCCAAATGCTGCAACGCATATTGATAGGGCTTATCCTTCATCATGCCAAAGAGGATCACCGGCCGCTGTAAGGCTTCCATCTGCCCGATGGCACGGCATAGGGAATCGATTCCCTCAATGTTGTGCCCACCGTCTGCAAAGATGGCGGGCGATTGATTTAACTGCTCCAATCGGGCGGGGATATAGGCCTTTTGTAAGCCTGCCCGCAGCTGCTCTTCCGTAAAGCGGAGCTTGCCCTGCTCCCGCAGGTAAAACAGGGTCTCCAACACCGTGACGGCATTGTGGGCCTGATGCTCACCCTTCAGCCCCAGTTGGTATGAAATTCCATAATAAAGGAACCGGGTACCCTTCTCGTCGCAGCGAATATCGGTCAAGGCCTCGGTGCAGCCATGAATCAGCGGAGCCTTCAATTCCTTGCACCGTTCCTCCACTACCGCCTTTACCTCCGGTGCAGCGGCATCGTAAAGGATCGTGGGACAGCCCTTCTTGATGATCCCGGCCTTTTCGCCGGCAATGGCCGTCAGGGTATCTCCCAAAAACTCCGTATGATCCATAGAAACGGTACAGATCACCGAGGCCAGAGGAGCGGGGATCACGTTGGTGGCGTCAAAACGGCCGCCTAACCCCACCTCCAGCACCACAACGTCACAGCCGTTGCGCTTAAAGTAAAGGAACCCGATGGCGGTCACCAATTCAAATTCCGTAAAGGGTTTTTCTAACGCTTCCACCGCCGCAAAAACCTCCTCCGCCAGATCGGCAAATTCCTGCTCGCCGATCAGCTGGCCGTTGATGCGGTACCGCTCCCGAAAGGTGTAGATAAAGGGAGAGGTGAATAACCCCACCTTGTAGCCGGCCTCCTGCAAAACTGCGGCCAGCATAGTGGCGGTGGAGCCCTTGCCGTTGGTGCCCGCTATATGCAAGAAGGGGAGATCCCTTTCGGGATCTCCCAACCGTTGCATCAGGGCGGCCATCCGCTCCAAGCCCGGTCGGGGACCGTGGGGCTTATAGGTATGGATGCGGTTTAAAGCCTCTTGATAATTCATCTGTTTTTCAATTCCTCAATGCTTTCTTTTAAGGAGGCGGCCAAAGCACGGAACTTTTCACCCTTGGCCTTTTCAGCTTCCACCAAAGCGGCGGGAGCTTTGGCCACAAAGTTCTGATTGCTCAGCTTGCCTTCCACCCGCTTCAATTCACCCTCGGCCTTTTCCAATTCCTTGGTCAGGCGGGCGATCTCGGCGTCAATATCCACCAATTCCGCAAAGGGGATATAGAGGTTTGCGCCGTCGCAGACCATCTTCACAGCCCCTTCAGGGATCTCTGCATTCAGGTATACCTGATCGCAAGAGGCCAATTTCTGATAAAATTCGTCGGTGCCGGTGAACCAATGCCCGTTAGCAGTCTCGATGTAGAGGGTGGCTTTGCGGGAATTGGGTACGTTCATTTCTGCTCTGCGGTTGCGGATGGCCTTGATAGTCTCCATCACGTGCTCCATCTGAACGGCATCGGTGGGGAATACCAGGCTTTCGTCATAGGCGGGGAACTTGGCGACCATAATGGCCTCTTCCTTGGTGGGCAGAGCCTGCCAGATCTCCTCGGTGATAAAGGGCATAAAGGGATGCAGCATCTTCAGGGCACCGCCGAAAACGTGTACCAATACCTTCTGGGCAGAGGCACTCTCGGCGCCGCCGGCATAAAGACGGGGCTTCACCAACTCAATGTACCAATCGCAGAACAGATCCCAGATAAAGTCGTAAACCTTCTGTAAGGCCAACCCGATCTCGAACTTGTCCAGGTTTTCGGTCACGTCCCGAACCACCTCGTTGTACCGGGTCAAAATCCACTTATCCTCGGTTTTCAGCTCGGCGGGATCCAGGGTGTAATCTTCTTCTGTAAGATTCATCAGAATAAAGCGTGCGGCGTTCCAGACCTTGTTGGCAAAGTTCCGGCTGGCTTCCACCCGTTCGGGATAATAGCGCATATCGTTACCGGGGGCATTGCCGGTGGCCAGGGTAAAGCGCAGTGCATCCGCACCGAACTCCTTGATGACCTCCAGGGGATCAATGCCATTACCCAGGGATTTGCTCATCTTGCGGCCCTGGCTGTCCCGGACCAGTCCGTGGAACAGCACGTGCTTAAAGGGAACCTCACCCATGTGCTCCAGTCCGGAGAAGATCATCCGAGCTACCCAGAAAAAGATGATGTCGTAACCGGTCACCAGTACGCTGGTGGGGTAATAGTAATCCAACTCGGGGGTCTTTTCGGGCCAACCCAGGGTAGAGAAGGGCCACAGGGCAGAGGAGAACCAGGTATCCAGAACGTCCTCCTCCTGGCGCATGACGGCGCCGCACTTGGGGCAGGTGTGAACGTCTTCCTTGGCGATGATCATTTCGCCGCAGGTGTCACAGTAATAGGCGGGGATCCGATGACCCCACCACAGCTGGCGGGAGATACACCAATCGTGTACGTTCTCCATCCAGTTCAGATAGGTCTTGCCGAACCGCTCGGGTACAAATTCGGTCTCCTGGCGCTTGATGGCGGCAATGGATTTTTCAGCCAAGGGCTGCATTTTTACAAACCATTGCTTGGAGGCCATGGGCTCCACGGTACAGCCGCACCGATAGCAGGTCCCCACGTTGTGGGTATGCTCCTCGATCTTCACCAGATAACCGCCCTCTTCCAGATCCTTCACGATCTGCTTGCGGGCCTCGTAGCGATCCAGACCTTCGTATTTACCGCCGTTTTCGTTGATCTTGGCATTGCCGTCCAGAACCAGGATCTCTTCTAAGTTGTGGCGCTTGCCCACCTCAAAGTCGTTGGGGTCGTGGCAGGGGGTGATCTTCACACAGCCGGTACCGAATTCCTTGTCTACGTATTCGTCGGCTACCCCGGGGATCTCCCGGTTCACCAGGGGCAGGACCAGGGTCTTGCCCACCAGATGGGTGTATCGCTCATCCTCGGGATGGACAGCCACGGCCCTGTCGCCCAGCATGGCCTCGGGGCGGGTGGTGGCAACGGTCACGTATTCGTCGCTGTTCTTAACGGGATAGCGAATGTGCCAAAAATGACCGGGCTGTTCTTCATAGGTGACCTCCGCATCGGAAAGGGCGGTGGTACAGTTGGGGCACCAGTTGATGATGCGGTTGGCCCGATAGATCAGACCCTTGTCGTAAAGCTTAACAAAAACTTCCTTCACGGCCTTGGAGCAGCCC
>JAZQAR010000144.1:0-6024 GCA_045545315.1 Eubacteriales bacterium
CGCCGCCCGGTTTCAGCAGAAATCGCCAGCGAGTTCCGCTACGCCGACCCGCTGATCGGCCCCCAGGATCTGGTGATCGTCATCTCCCAATCCGGGGAGACCGCCGACTCTATGGCCGCCCTGCGGCTGGCCAAGAAAAAAGGGGTTCCCACCCTGGGGATCGTCAACGTATTGGGTAGTTCCTTAGCCCGGGAGGCAGACTACGTGTTGTTCACCGCCGCCGGGCCGGAGATCAGCGTAGCCACCACCAAGGCCTATACCTGCCAAGCGGTGCTGCTGGCGCTTTTGGCGTTGTATTACGGCAACAGCCCCGAGAAAGCCCGCCTTCTAAACCAATTAGAACGATTGCCCGGGCTGATCGCCGAGACCTTAAAGCAGGAGCCCGCCTGCAAGGCCATGGCGGCGGAGCTGAAGGATGCGGAGCACCTCTTTTTTATCGGCCGGGGTCCCGACCACGCCATCGGGTGTGAGGCTTCTTTAAAGTTAAAGGAAATCTCCTATATCCACAGCGAAGCCTATGCGGCCGGGGAACTGAAGCACGGCACCATCTCTCTGATCGAGCCGGGAACGCCGGTGGTGGCGCTGATGACCCACCGACAGCGGCTGACCAAGACCGCCGGCAATATCCGGGAGGTCTGCACCCGGGGTGCCCGGGTGCTGTGCATCACCCATCGGGAGGTGAATATTTCGGACTTTGGCCATCATAAATTAGAACTGCCGGATTGCTCGGATTTTTTAGCACCCTTTGCGGGAGCAGTTCTGAGCCAATTATTAGCCTATCATACGGCGGTGATCCGGGGCAACGAGGTGGATCAGCCCCGGAATCTGGCAAAAAGCGTTACGGTAGAATAGGAGCAAACGAATGAGAAGATATTTTGGTACCGACGGCATCCGAGGAATTGTGCATAAAGCCCTGACCCCGGATCTGGCCTTTCGCTGCGGGGCAGCCTGCGGCTATTTACTGCAAAAGGAACAGCCCAACGGCAAGGTGATCATCGGCAGCGACACCCGGATCTCCAAGGATATGCTGCTGGGCGGACTGGTGGCGGGCTTTACCTACTCCGGCATACAGGTGGAGCATATCGGGGTACTGCCCACCCCCGCCCTGGCTTTTCTGATCGATCGGATGGGCGCCCGAGCGGGGGTGATGATCAGCGCCTCCCATAATCCATTTTATTATAACGGTCTAAAAATCCTTGCCCGGGGCGGCATCAAGCTCCCCGACGACAAGGAGGAAGAGGTCGAAAGCCTGATGGATCCCTTCACCCTGCCCCCTGCCGAACAGCCTGGCAGCTTCAGCTATAACCTCAAGGCCGGGGATTTTTACTGCGAACACGTCAAGCAGGCCTGCGAAGAAGATCTGAGCGGATATCGGGTAGTACTGGATTGTGCCAACGGCTCCGCCTCCTTCACCGCCCGCAAGATCTTCGGCGGGCTGAATATTGATACGGAGATCTTCCACGATCAACCCAACGGGGTCAACATCAACGAGGCCTGCGGCTCCATGCACCTGGAGGAGTTGGGACGGCTGGTGCTGGATCAGGGGGCAGATATCGGCTTTGCCTTTGACGGCGACGGAGATCGGTGCCTGGCCTGCGACAGCAAGGGCAGACCCATCGACGGTGATAAAATTATGGCGGTGATCGCTCTGTTTTTAAAGGGGCGGGGTCGACTGAAGCGGGATAGCCTGGTTGCTACCGTGATGTCTAACCTGGGTCTGACCCACCGTATGAACCGGGAAGGCATCAACGTACCCACAACGAAGGTAGGCGACCGCTACGTGCTGGAGGAGATGATGGAGCAGGATTATATGCTGGGCGGCGAAAGCAGCGGCCATATCATCTTTCGGGAAAAGGCCACCACCGGCGACGGTCAGCTGACTGCCATTATGTTGCTTTGTGCCATGAAGGCGATGAATATGACCTCCGAGCAGGTTTACGAGATCTTTGATCCCTATCCCCAGGCCCAGATCAACGTACTGGCCGACGACCTGCAAAAGCGCAAGCTGATGGCCGACGAGGTCTTTTTGCGGGACGTGCAAAAGGCCGAGGAGGCCTTCGCCGGCCACGGCCGGATCCTGGTGCGCCCCTCCGGCACCGAGCCCTATATTCGCATCCTGGTGGAGGGCCCGGAAAAAGAATGGGTGGAGTCCACCGCCAAAGCATTGGAAGACTCCACCGCTATCCGATTATCACAATTGTTTTAACGTTGGGGCCGGCCCAAACCCCGCCAAAGAACCTTTTTGAAAAAAGGTTCTTTGAAAACTCCAAAAACTTTCAAAATTTGAAGGTTTTCGAGGGGGATCGAAAGGGGGAACCTTTTTCAAAAGGTTCCCCCTTATATTATTTTTTTGGATCAATGAAATCCGTTCGTTTCTGTTCCAATAGCCAGTTCAGCACGGTGGTGGTGTCGTATGCCTCATCCCAGCAATTGTGCCCAACGGTATGGAAGATGGTCAGCCGGGCCTTGCCCCCGTTTTTGTTGACCCCATCCACCATCTCGACGGAATTGCGCAAGGGCACGGTGGGATCCTGCTCCCCGTGAAAGGCCCAGACAGGCATATTTTTCAGGTTCGGAGTGCGCCAGGAAAGGCCGCCCCCGCAAATGGGCGCAATGGCGCTGAAAAAGTTCGGGTAGGTAATGCCCATGGCCCAGGTACCGAACCCGCCCATGGAGAGACCGGTGATGCTGATGCGAGAAGGATCGCTCTTCAAAGCTTCCACTTCATGATCGATCACCGCCTTCAACTGTTCTACCTTGGCGTTCCAATCAAACCCTGCCGGACATTGAGGGCAAAGCACGTAGGCATCCGGCGCCCACTTTCCTTCCTTCAGCCACTTGGGCAGAGAAATATTGAACACTTTTTCGGGCTCCGGCCCCCGCTCCCCTGCACCGTGCAAAAAGACCACCAGGGGCTTATGGGCACCGGGCTGTTCGGGGGTATAAAGCCAATAATCCATTCCGTTAAATTGTTTCAGTTCCATCGTTTACTCCTTGATCAGTTCGATCTCCTGCAGTTCGGCGGTGGCCACGGCGCAGATCAGGGGCTCCATCCGAAAGGTGCGAACCATTGCCTTTGCACCGTCACACTCTGCCTCGTAGAGATCTTTTTCGATTTGTTTTACCCGGGTGGAGCGCAGCTGCACCACGCCCTTGCCGGTATATTTTACAAAACTTTCTTTCATAACCCAAAGAGTCAGCGGGTCGATCCCCTCTTCTTCGGGCAGAACGAAGCCCAGGCGCTTCAGTTCCCGGGGCTCCTCCATATCAAAGCCGATCTCCTGCTCCGCAATCGCCACCCCAGCCCAATGGCGGGTGTGGGAAATGTTGAACTTTTCTGCAATATTCACACCCCGGGGCTTTCCTCCGGGGTCTTTTTGGATTTTCACCGGTTTTCCATAGGCTTGTTCCAGAAGATGCAACGCTGCAGAATGCTCCTCCCCCGCCGGAAAACCGGTGGTCAGATATACCCGGATCATCGGTTTTTATAGGGCACCTGGGCGGAGGGAACCACCTGCGCCGCAGGATCCGTATGGCAGGCCTGATCGTCAAAGAAGATATGGGCGCCAAAGGCCTTCAGGATATCGGTCTTGGGCACTCCCCCCATAAAGAAAGCCTCGTCGATCCGCACGTCCCAGGCCCGCAGCGTGCGGATCACCCGCTCATGGGCGGGCGCATCCCGGGCGGTGACCAGGGCGGTACGGATGGGGCTGCTGTCGGCAGGGTATTCCTGCTGTAGGCTTGATATCGTCTTTAAAAATTTAGCGAAGGGACCCTCCGGCAAAGGATTGCGGGCATTGAGTTCCTCGTTCCGCTGGAAGGCATCGATGCCCTGCTCCTGATAGATCCGCTCCGATTCGTCAGAGAAAAGAACAGCATCCCCGTCGAAGGCAATGCGGATCTGATCCAGCTCACAGCCCGGTGCCGGGATGTTTTGGGTATAGATCCGGGCAGCGGCCACGCCGGCATCCACCGCCTGCTGTACGTCCCCCTGATCGGCGGATAAAAACAGATCGGTCTGAAAGGCAGTCAGATAGGGTGCCAGCCCCCGTCCCCCTGCCAGAGCAGCGCGGGTCACGTCTAAGCCATAGTATTTCAAAGAATTAAAGATCCGCAGGCTGGTATCGGCGCTGTTGCGGCTCATAATAATGATCTCGGTCTTACGGGGCTCCCCGGGCTTATTCAAAGCCAACAGTGCCTTCACCAGCTGGAAGGCGGTACCGGGCTGTAAGATCTCCAGCTCGTGTTCCTTTTGGTAGGCGGAGTAGGCCTCCACCCCCTCTTGCTCATAGATGGCGTTTTCACGCTCCAGGTCAAACAGCGCCCGGGAGGAGACCCCCACCACCAGGCATTGATCCAAATGCTTCATAATTACTCCTTAATACGGCTGATATAGCGGGTGAGCCAATCGGGGAAGTTCACGGTCATCCCGTCTGCCCCCGCATCGTAAACACCCTTCATATATTTAGACTGGGTCACGCCCCAGGCACGGACCCGAAGGCCCTTGCGGTGCCAATGATCTACCTTTTCGGCAGTCACCTGAGAAGCCAGCGGGCAGATCTCGGAAGCATCGATGGCGATCAGCTTTTCAACGATCTCATCTCCATCTTCTTTGGTCAGATAGCCCACCCGCAGCTCGGGGGCATAGGCCTTGATGGCGGCAATATAATCAAACTTAAAGGAGGTGACCACCACCTTGTTCACCAGATCGTATTTGCGGATCAGATCGGCCACGTCTTCCTCGCAGCCGGCCACCTTCAGCTCGATGGCAAAGGTCAGATCCCGCCAGCCGAATTTTTGCAAAAATTCCTCAAATAAAACGATCTTATCTTCCAACCCTTCATGGCGAACCCGGAATTCCTGCAACTCTTCGAAGGTATAATCGGCGATGGCCCCCTCCTGCCCGGTTGCCCGAAGCAGGGTATCGTCGTGGAACAGCACCAGCTTGCCGTCTTTGGTGCGCTGAACGTCTGTTTCAATGCCGTTAGCGCCCATAGAAATACCATTGTAGAAGGAAAGCAGCGTGTTTTCGGGGTTATATTCGCTGGCGCCCCGATGGGCGTAGTTGACGAACTCCGTTTTATGCTCTTCCGCAAAAACCTCCATCAGCTTTTGCTCGCACCGATCCAAAAAGGCCAGGAATTGCTCGCCGTTATCCGCAAAGGGATTGCTCTCGGCGGTGGCTAACTGCAGATACTTGCCGTAGGTATCGTTGTTCCAGGCATGGTTGCCCACCATCAGCTCCACCTTTTCACCCCGGAGCAGATCCAGGGTCTCAAAGAAGTGGCGACGTTGCTGATAGGAAAGCCCCCGGGGATCCAGATAGGATTTTTTCAACTGATTGGTGCCGGCCCCTCCGAACATCCCTGCCCGAACGGTCTTGCCGTCCACCTCCATATCCCAGAAGAAGGAATAGGTGCCCATGGTGTGGCCGGGGGTATGCTTGCATTGAATGGAAACGTTCCCTAAGGCGATCACTTCCCCGTCCTTGTAATAGCGGGTGGGAGTAAAGCCTTTGATGTAACGCAGGTCTTCCTCACCCAATAAAACCTGGGCATCGGCGTGGGCCAAAATCTTGGGCACACCGTCGGAATGATCGTAGTGCCCGTGGGAGAGTAAAATGTATTTTACGTCCTTGGGGTCAAAGCCCAGGGTCTTCATATTCTCTAAAACGATATCGCCGGTGTAGTCGTAGCCCACGTCGATCAGAATCAGCCCGTCGCCGGTGTCGATCAGGTGGGAAGAAGCCGGATAGGTACCCACAAAGTATAAGTTGCCGGCCATCTTGAAGGGGACCATCTCGGGTCTTTCGGGTTTTGTACGTGTTGCCATTTTTAAAAACCTCCGCATATTTTTAATGGAAATTGGATATAATATTACTACCTTACATTATAGAATTCCCCGGTTCTATTTGCAAGTTTTTTTAGAAAAAACTCTTTTTCAAAAAAGGCTTGACAAACCGCCCAAAGATTGCTATACTATATAAGCACCAAACAGATATCGCGGGGTAGAGCAGTTGGTAGC
>JAZQAR010000145.1:0-9996 GCA_045545315.1 Eubacteriales bacterium
TCCCCTACCATTTCGTCGGCCACCAACATCGTTTTAGTGGTGAAGGTATAGGCATCATCGCCGGTACCGAAGGAGTAGGTCATTCCATCGATGGAGCCTACCTCTTCTGCAGCGGCAGTGAATACGGCCTTTTCTACCTCCAAGAGTTTTGCCAGGTCAACAGTATCGCCGCTCTTGCCATAAACAGTAAATTCCTCTTCACCATTGGTGAGTGTAAGTTTTCTGATCTGAGTGGCTTCTGTTCCCTTGGTGATGCCATTTTGGGCATTGAGCGTCCAATAGGTGTTCAGATTTTGATTCAGCTTCCAGGCAGCTTCGGCCTTTTCATCGGTGATGATGGCGGTTTGAAGAGCGGAAGAAGCGCACAGAACCTTATCCTTGGTGCCTGCCACGTAATACACATTAGAGAAATTGGGAGTCTTACCATCAGACTTTCCGAAAGCGCCGGCTTTCGTGTAATCTTTGTAATTTGAATATTGATGGTACAAGTCCACCTCAGACCAACAGTTGGTCATTGTAAATCCATCAGCAGAACTTTCGTCCCAACCGACGAGACCACCCACCACGTCCAGACCCGCAGTCAGGCCGGACATTTCTTTTATAATAATCTTACCGGTAGCCCAACAGTTGGTCAAAGAAGCAAGTTCATCAGATACACTCACCTTTGAAGTAACCTTACCGACCATCAAGGCGGCGCGGTTAGTGCCCACGGCCGTTCTCCACTTATCGTAGACAATCAAAGCATCTTCCATCCCCAAATTCTTAATTTTGGTTCCTGCCGCTTTGGTGAAGAGCGAACCAACGGGATCGCGGGTGGAAGAATGAGAATACAAGCGGGTTTGCCAACTTTTAATTACGTGACCTTGCCCATCAACCGTTATGGCCGGGAAGGCCATTGCCGTACCGTAATCAGTATCCATGGATGTGGACGATGCACCGATGGGAAGGAAGGTATCCCACGCACAAACACCGTCCTCATTTTCAAAGATCCCCAGATTTGTCATATCAATATCGTTGGTGAACTTAACACCGGTGATCCCCATTCGAGTAGCGGGGTTTTCTTTCACAAACATTTCATTATGAGCAAAGAACAAGGAAAGTGCCAACAGATCGGCGGCGTTGGTGATCTCAACCTCGCCCAACATATAGTCACCGCCCTTATAATAATCGTTGACGTTGGCAGAATAATGAGCAAAGAGAGGAGATACTTTAGCAAGTGTGTTTTCACCCACGTTATCGGTGGTATGAGCTACGCGGCGCACCACAACTTTCCCGGCCTTATCATAATAAGTCAATACCGGGTAATCTACGCCATCAACCACAGAATAAGCCACCGTATATTGTTCGGTGTCGATACCCACCTGGGAAATACCGGTGTTCAGACGACCAATTGCAGATGCGGCAAATCCTTTGCGGTCGTAACCGACAGCCTCGTCGTTTGCGGCAACACTCGCATCCTCATAGGCAGAAACACAACCCTGGCTTTGCTTTACGTAAGCATTGTTTGCAGGATTGATAATTGCATTGGCACTCAGATTTGTACGACCAAATGCACCGTGGGAATTTTGATTTTTCAAGTTGTTGTTATTATGAGGTAATTGGAAAACAGAATCACCGAAAGCGAAACTGTTTTTTACCGTGCTGACTCCTCCGTTTGTTACGCCGAACAGCACACCACCGGTATAAGTGGTATAAACGGACCCCAACTGATAACTGTTAATCAGTTCTTTCCCTGCGTAGCCAATAACGCCACCGGTATTACATTCGCCCCAAATGGTAGCGGCAGACCAGCAGTTATGCAGAGAAGCGGTAGAAGTGGCGTAGCCAACGATCGTCCCCGACATTTCACGGCCATTACTTCCACTTAAATCGCCGCCCATCACGAAGCCGCTGGCAATCCCCAAATTTTTGATTGTACCCCAGCTGTATTCAGGGAACAGAGCGGTGCCGGTATAGGGATTGATCATCAAAAGATTTTCAATTACGAAACCGTTTCCTTCGAAATTCGCATAGAAGGTATTGGTCTTATCCCCGATACCGGTAAAGTTTTTCCACTCCATATCAATATCATTGGCCAGGTAGAAGGTGTACGGATTGGTTTTATCCAAGAATCCATTTCCACCCAACACCAGCTCGGCCAACTTTACCATACCGGCGCGATCGGTAATTTTATAGTTACGAATCGAGGAATCCGCAAGACCTTCTCTGATATCCGGCATACCTTTGGTATTTACCAAGCCGGTGGCGCTGACAACTTCGCCTGTATATTCCTTAGTGGATTCTTCGCCAAAAAGCTTATAATTCTTCACCAGAGCGATATCGTCAATAAAGATGTATTCACCGTAGTTATCGTCTTCTGCGGTAATCTTATCATTACCGGTAACCCAGTCTATATCATTCTGCGCAGAATAGTCCAATGCATAGTAGATATAAGCCCCGGTAACGATATCGTCAGCAGCAGGAGCACGTTTAAGCTGTGAAGAACGCATATCCTTAATGGGGAAAGCAAACCAGCCTTTCGCACCGCGAAGACCTTCGTGACCCAGATTTTGCTTGCTTCCTACCATCCCGTAGCAACCGTCGGTGGTAAAGTTATAGGTTTGCCAAGTGGAGCTTCCTTCGGGCAGGTAATAGAACTCCAGATCTTTTTTTCCGTCGTTATTGTCGGTGCAATAGTCTTTAGCAGGATCATAATCATAGTTTGTGATCAAACCTGCGGTAGCGGTCAGCGGAAGCAATGCTTTATCTCCGTTGTTCCCCGTAAAGTCCATCCATACCCGCAGATATGCATTATCGCCTACCGTACCGTATTGATCCAGGTCGATCTCCAATTCGATATTACGGGTGGAATTGGTAGCACCGGCTTCGGTCAATTTTCGTGTAAAGCCCAAGGCGGCGGAGCCGTTATACCCACGATCACTGAAGATTTTGGAATCCAGTTGTTCCAAAGCTTCATTTCTGTTTTGGAAGCTACTGATCAGATAATGGGTATCGGGATCGCTGAAATCCTGATGAATGCCCGAGGACAAAGGATCAACGGGGCCGTCTTTAATCACGGGAGTTTTGATATAAGACATATAAGTGTTGACCTCAGAAAGATCGGATTCATTCAGAGTGATCACACGAGCCCCTTCACGACCGGGTAAGGAGTAACCGTCAACACTGGCGGTACCAGCATAACAAAGCTTAATACCCTTATAATCCAATGCATAGTCGTTGGTATGATCGTGGCCTGCAACGATAGCGGTCAGATCTCCTTGCGCCAGGAACTGATCAAACACGCCCTTGTTGTAACCATTATGCAAAACAGCTTCGTTTTGGATCCCCGTATAGTCGGTTCCCCGCTCACTCCAAGCCGTTTCAAATTCAGGCAGAGGAATATGGGAGTTAAAGATCCCATAGATTTTCTTATTATACTCGCTTTGCAAAAGGTTGGACGTTTTGATATACCAATCAATATTTTTTTGAGTAATATCGTAATCCATACACCACAGATTAAAAGCAACGCTTTCATCTTTGGAAGACAGGATGGGCAACAGATAGTTCCCTACACCGTCAAGGGATGCAACGTCCTTGGAAATACAATACTCGTATTCTTCAAAAACAGCCTGCTGTTCCGAGTTGCTGGGAACGGTACCGAAATAATTCTGTTCATCGTGGTTCCCGAAAACGTGGGCCCAGGGAATCTTTTGCTCGTCCAGATACTTCAGCGCAGAATCCATCAAGGTTTTAAATTCTTCGATGGTGGTGCAACGCTGCTGGTTATCACCCAACAGAAGTACAAGATCCGGATCTTCCCGTTCCACCAGGGTCTTGATATTTTCCTTGGTCTGTTCGGAAAAAACGCCTTTGGTCCCCTGACCATGGAGATCGGAAAGATAGAGAATCTTAAAATCGCCGTTTTCGTTAAAGCGCAGTTCATGCTTCAGATTCAGAAGGCTATCAATTCCAACTTCATCTTCTTCCGGATCTTCTTCCGGGATCTCATCACCGAACACTCTGTAATCTTCCACCAGAGCAACTTCGTCGATATAAACGTATTGACCGTAGGTTTCAGGTTCGTCATAACACAAACTGTAGTAGATATAAGCACCAGTGATGATCTCTTCGGAACTCAAATGCTCCTTGGTCCCCTCCTGGTACATATCGCTGACAGGGAAAGCAAACCAGCCCTTGGCTCCACGCAATTCTTCATGACCCATAACACGGCCGTAGCAACCGTCGGTGTTCATTGTGTAGCTCTTCCATTCTGTGCCGCCTTCGGGAAGATAATAGAACTCGGTTTTTCCGGGGCCGTGATCGGTATTGAATTCTTTGGTATAGTTATAAGACGAGATCAAACCGGCAGAAGCAGAGATTGGAACTACGGGAGTCTGGCCGTCGTTTCCGGTCCAATCGAACCAAACCCGCAGATACTTATTATTCCCCAGCTTTCCGTAGCTGGTGAAATCAATTTCCAGTTCAATATCACGGGATTTACTGCCGGGTTCACCGGGGGTGGAGTTACGGGTGAAGCTGTAGGCAGCGGAACCTTCGTAACCGCGGTTACTTACGAGTTCACCCGTGATCTGACCAACGTTTTGAGCTTCTGCGGTATTATCGTTCCGATTACTGATTCTGACATTAGCATTTTCGTCGGTGAAATCTTGATAAACGCCGGGCGTCAAGGTATTGAAGGGTTCGTTCAGAACGGGCGTATTAATATAAGACATATAGGTATCTACATTGGAAGGATCGGATTCCTTCACGGTGTATACCCGAGCGCCCAGACGGTCCTCCTGATAATAGCCGTTCGTGCTCGGGGTGCCGGCATAGCAAAGCTTGACACCTTCATAGTCCACCATAAAGTCATTGGTATGATCGTGGCCGGAAATGATCGCCTTTACGTCGCCTTGATTTTTAACAACTTCAAACAAGCCGGAATTCACATCGGACGCCGTAGTTTTTTCAAGCTTTAATCCGGTGTAATTATAGTTGGCCCGATCTGCCCAGGCATCGTTATATTCTTGCAGAGGGATATGGAAGTTCATTGCGCCGTAGATCTTCTTGCCGTAATATTCTTCTATCATAGAAGAGGTTTCGGTATACCAGTCGATCTGATCCTGACGAATAAAATCGCAGATATAGGTAGCGCCGTATTCTTCCATCTCCGCTTCGGAAAGATAGGTGTTGGAATCCAGGCACCATACGTTGAAGGCAATATTATTATCGGAGCCTAAAACGGGAAGTACGTAGTTGCCTACGCCGTAAAGGCCATCCACATCCTTGGATACACAGTACTCGTAGCTTTCATAAATGGCCTGTTGCTGTTCCTTGGTCACGTTGGTAACCATATCGCTATACAGTTCATCATCGTGATTCCCGAACACATGGGCCCAAGGAATTTTTTGTTCTTCAATATACCCGACGATGGAATCCAGGATCTTTCTGAATTCCTCTTCGTTCTCCGACATTTGAACAGTATCGCCGTTCAAAATGACCAGATCGGGATTCTCACGGTCGATCAGCGTTTTGATATTCGCCTTACTTTGGTCGGTAATACTGTCGTAACCGCCTTTACCGTGGATATCTGACAAAGTCAGCACTTTAAAGTTGCCGTCTTCATCAAACCGTAGGGTATGCTTCAGGTTCAAGAGTTCATTAATCTCTGCATTTTCTGCTGAAGCAGGCACCGCAAAACAGGTGAGCATACTGATCAGCATACAGATCGATAGTAATGCTGACAAAATGCGTGCTTTTGCTTTCATTTTTCAAATTCCTCCTTTAAATGATCAAAGAATAGATAAGTTCATTATAAAATCCTATTCTTAAAAAATCAACGGTGGTGGAAATGTTGGAAAATGAGCATTTTTAATGAGCAGTTTTTTGATGCGGTTATAAAACGAACAGCCCATCGGGGTTTTTTCCGATGGGCTGTTGATCTTTAGTTTGCTTTGGTCTCGCAGTAGAGACAGCGGTAAACGTTATGTTCTCGGTCGGTCAGTTTAAAGATATGCTTTAGTTCCTGCTCCACCGAGGTGATACAACGGGGGTTTTTGCACTTGATCACGTTGGTGAGAAGTTCAGGTCGTTCGATGGTCTTTTTCTCCACCAGAACACCGTCCTTGATCACGTTAACGGTGACAGATGGATCCACATAACCGATCACGTCCAGGTTCAAAGAGATCGCGGCATCCACCTTGATGATATCCTTCTTTCCCATCTTTTTACTGTTCACGTTACGGATGATGGCCACAGAGCATTCCAACTGATCCAACCCCAACAGGTCATAAAGCTTCATGCCATTCCCTGCAGAGATATGGTCGATGACAAAGCCGTTTTGAATGGAATCGATCTTCATGCTTTTGCCTCCTCCAATAACTTTAGGATCAATGCGGAACGAACGAACTTGCCGTTCAGCACCTGTTTAAAATAACAAGCCCGGGGATCATCGTCCACTGCAACGCTGATCTCGTTAACACGGGGCAATGGATGCATAATGCACAGATCCTTTTTGGCTTTTTTTAGTTTTTGAGTATCCAAAATATAACTATCTTTTAAGCGGAGATAGTCTTCCTCATTAAAGAAGCGCTCACGCTGAACACGGGTCATATACAGGATATCCAGTTCCGGAAGGGCATCCTCCAGGCTGGTGGTTTGGGTATAGGGAATTCCACATTTGGCCAGCACATCTTTTTTAACGTAGCTGGGAAGCTTTAATTCTTCGGGCGAGATCAAAACCACCTTGATCCCCGCATAGCGGGAAAGGGCGGTGATCAATGAATGAACGGTACGGCCAAATTTCAGATCTCCGCAAAAACCAACCGTCAGATTCTCAAATCTTCCCTTTTCCCGTTGGATGGTTAAAAGATCGGTTAGCGTTTGAGTAGGATGGTTATGGCCGCCATCGCCGGCGTTGATCACAGGAATGCTGGCGTTTTGCGCCGCCACGTAAGGCGCGCCTTCCTTGGGGTGCCGCATAGCAATAATATCCGCATAGCAACTGATGGTCTTAGCAGTATCGGCCACACTTTCGCCTTTGGCGGCGGAGGAGCTGTTTGCTTCGGAAAAACCCAGCACACTACCGCCCAGATCCAGCATTGCCGCCTCGAAACTCAAGCGGGTGCGGGTAGAAGGCTCAAAGAACAATGTGGCAAGTTTTTTACCTTTACATCTTTCCGCATAGGCTTCCGGATGATCAATGATATCATTAGCAACAGCAATGACCTCATCGATCTCTTCTACGGAAAAATCCAAAATATCAATCAAGCTTCTCATGCTTTTGCACCGTTTACAGCCAGATAATTCTTGATCCGCTCTACGTTTTCGGCATTCTTTTCGTCTTCTTCCAGGTATTCGATGATATCATATACGTCCACAACGGAGTATACAGGGAAACCAAACTCTTCCTCGACCTCAGCCATAGCGGATTTTTCGGTCTTACCCTTTTCCTTGCGGTCAACCATCACGAAAGTTGCACGTACTTTAACGTCTTCCAGGTTACCCAGGATGGCCATACTCTCACGAATGGCGGTGCCGGCGGTGATCACGTCTTCCACGATCACAACCTCTTCCCCGGCCTTAGGTACGTAACCAACAAACACACCACCTTCACCGTGATCTTTGGCTTCCTTACGGTTAAAGAAGAAAGGAACGTCCAGCCCTTCCTTAGACAAAGCGATGGAGGAGGAAACGGCGATGGAGATTCCCTTATAAGCGGGGCCGTACAAAACGGTACGCTTGTTGCCTACCTTTTCCAGATAAGCCTTAGCATAAAATTCGCCCAATTTTGCAATCTGTTCGCCGGTCTTAATATCACCGGCATTGATAAAGTAAGGGATCTTACGGCCGCTTTTAGCAGTAAAATCGCCAAATTTCAGCACGCCGGCCCCTTCCAGAAACTGAATAAACTCTCTTTTATATCCTTCCATTTTCAAATCCTCCTATAAAATTAATCGCAGAACTCTGCCACGCAGCGGTTATAGGCTGCAACGGGATCCTCGGCAGCGGTGATGGGACGGCCCACAACGATATAGTCAGAGCCGATCTTCTTGGCTTCGGCGGGGGTCATAACCCGCTTTTGGTCACCGACATCCCCATCGGCAAAGCGAACACCGGGGGTTACGGTGATAAAGTCCTTACCGCAGGTATCGTGTACCTTCCCGGCCTCCAGGGGGGAGCAAACAACGCCGTCCAGGCCTGCCTTTTTAGCGTTGGCAGCATAGTGCATAACCACCTGATCGATAGGCTCCTTGATCCACAGATCATTTTCCATACTCTCCTGATCGGTAGAGGTCAGCTGGGTAACGGCGATCAGCAAGGGGCGGGTACCATCGGGGCGGGTAAGACCTTCCAGAGCGGCTTCCATCATCCGGCAGGTACCGGATGCGTGCAAATTGGTCAGATCCACATCCAGGGAAGACAAAACAGCCATAGACTTTTTAACAGTATTGGGGATATCGTGCAGTTTTAGATCCAAAAAGATCTTATGACCCCGCTTTTTCAGTTCCTTCACGATAGAGGGTCCCTCTGCATAAAACAACTCCATACCGATCTTGACAAAAGGCTTCTGCTCGGTAAACTGATCCAAAAACTTGAAGGCCTGCTCCGCTGAAGCGAAATCGCAAGCAATGATAACGTCTTTTCCCATTATTTTACTCCTCCTATAATGTCCTTCAGATTTTCGATATTATATTTCTCCATTACCATAGGAAGATCCTCGATAATGGTTTTACATACATAGGGATCCACCAGATTGGCGGCACCCACCTGCACAGCAGTAGCACCGGCCAACATCATTTCAACCACGTCTTCTGCCGTTGAAACACCGCCCATCCCAATAACGGGCACCCTAACGGCATTGGCAACCTGGTAGACCATACGAACTGCCACCGGGAAGATGGCACTACCGGAAAAACCACCCATCTTATTGGCGATCACCGGCTTTTTGGTGCGCAGATCGATCCGCATCCCCAAAAGGGTGTTGATCAGACTGATACCGTCTGCGCCCGCATCCTCGCAGGCCTTTGCAATGGACACAATATCGGTGACGTTGGGGGAAAGTTTCACGATCACCGGCTTGGTGGTTACCTTTTTAACCGCCTTGGTCACCTCTGCCGCCGCAGCAGGATCAGTTCCAAAGCTCATACCGCCGCCGTGGACGTTGGGACAGCTGACGTTGACCTCCAGCCAGCCCACCTGATCGCATTGATCCAGCTTTTCGCAGGTATAAGCATAATCTTCAATGGCAAAACCGCTGACGTTGGCCATTACCTTTTTATCAAAGCATTTGGCCAGGCGGGGCAGTTCCTCGCTGATGACCTTTTCTACACCGGGATTCTGCAGTCCTACTGCATTGATCATCCCTGCAGTACATTCAGCGATCCGAGGAGTAGGATTCCCAAAGCGGGGATCCTTGGTGGTTCCCTTAAAGGAAAAGGTACCCAGCATATTGATATCGTAAAGCTCGGCAAATTCATAACCGTAGCCAAAGGTCCCGCTGGCGGGGATAATGGGATTATCCAGTTCGATCCCACAAAGATTTACGTTCAGTTTTCCCACAGGATCTCCTCCTTCTTCAGCACCGGGCCTTCTTTACAGATCCGTTTATTTCCGTAGATGGTCTTGCAGGAGCAACCCATACAGGCGCCAAACCCACAACCCATCCGTTCCTCAAAGCTCAACTGACCGGAGGTCTTGGCGGCGTTATACAAAGCCTTCAGCATCGGTTCGGGCCCACAAGTGAAGAAATAAGTATAGTCCAGATCTTCCATGGCGTTGGTCACAAAGCCTTTCACACCCTTGGAGCCATCCACGGTCGTTACCGCCACTTCGCAACCCAAAGTTTTGAATTCCTCTTCATAAAAGACTTCGTCGGCAGTATTAAAGCCCAGGATGACCGAGACTTTTTTGCCGGCTTTTACCAGCTCCTTCGCCAAAAGATACAGAGGCGGAACGCCAACACCGCCGCCCACTAAAAGGGGGCGATCCCCTGCCGGGCTCAGGTCATAGCCGTTG
>JAZQAR010000146.1:0-8397 GCA_045545315.1 Eubacteriales bacterium
TCTTGGCATCGGTAGCGTCAGCGTTGAAGGGGGTCAGCAGCATAACGCCTTCGGCCAGGGAGGTATCGAAGCCTTCCAGACCCAGGATACCGTCCATACCGTCTACACCAAAGAACTTGGGAGCAAAGCCGGTGTCCTTGGCTTCCTTCAGGATCAGGGCAGCGGATTCATAATACATGGGCAGGAATACCAGATCAGCGCCGGCATCCTTAGCAGCAGCAACCTGAACGGAGAAGTCAGTCTTGGTATCGTCAGTAAAGGTGGTGGTGGAAACGATGTTCAGTTTCAGTTCGTCAGCCTTTACCTTAAAGCTATTATAGATACCGGTAGAATAGTTATCGTCGTTCTTATAGATCACGGCGATCTTGGTGCCCAGCTTCTGGTCTGCGATATACTGAGCGGAAGCTTCACCCTGGTTGGGATCCATGAAGCACATCTGGAATACGTTATCCTTACGGTCAATATCCACAGCGCCGGTAATGGCGTTGGCAACACCGCCCAGAACGTCGGTGGAGGAAGCGGAAGGAGTCAAGAAGAAGATGTTATCATTCTTGGCTTCGGCAGAGGTAGCAGTACCGGGGGCAGAAGTTACGGAGCCCAGAGAAATCTGCATACCCCAGTCTTTCAGGGTGTTATACGCATTCACGGCTTTTTCAGCATCGTGCACATCGTCTTCACACAGGAACTCGAACTGGATGCCGCCCAAGGCGTTAATCTCTTCAACGGCGATCTTGGCAGCGTTGTTCACAGCGTTACCGTAGATTGCAGCACCGCCGGTCAGGGGGCCGGTGATACCGATCTTCAGAGCAGTGGCATCTTCCTTCTTGCCGCAACCGGCGAAGCAGGCCAGAACCATTACCAGTGCAACGATCAGACAGGAAAACTTGATCATTCTTTTCATTGTTCTTTACCTCTTTTTTCTTACATTTTTTAACGCCTTTTGTGAAAAAGCGATTAAAATTATGTGAATAATTCTACCATATAGATTTTGAGATGTCAATACAGTTTTTAAAAAAAATTCATTTCATTAGGTTTTTAGCGCATTAAAGTGTTAACACATTTCCATCCAAAATTTATGATGATATGAAAAAGTGAGCATTTCGCAGTAAAAAGAAGTAAAATAGAGTTTTTGAAAGAAAAGTTGAAAAACACGCGAGGCTTTTGCAGGTTCTGGTGGAAATTCATTGAAAAAAACTGTCTTTTTTTGAGGATTTTTATTGACAAACGGTTTTCAAATGATTATATTATAAAATGTCATAATATTATTATCACCTATAGGAGGAGCCACCTGCGTTGAAAAACATCATTGAACTGAAGGATATCCACGTTTCGTTTGACGATGAGGTAATTCTGGACCATTTCAACTTGAATATTAAGGATAAGGAGTTTGTGACCTTTTTAGGGCCTTCCGGTTGCGGTAAGACCACCACTCTGCGCGCCATAGCGGGCTTTGTTCAGCCCCAGGAGGGCAAGGTGCTGTTTGAAGGCCAGGATATCACCGACCTGCCGCCCCATAAGCGCCAGGTCAATACGGTTTTTCAGCGATACGCTCTGTTCCCCCATTTAAACGTATACGATAACATCGCCTTTGGGCTTCGGATCTCCAAGACCCCGGAGGAGGAGATCAAGACCCGGGTAAAGGAAATGCTGGAGCTGGTGAACCTGAAGGGCTTTGACAAACGGAACGTGACCAGCCTTTCCGGCGGTCAGCAGCAGCGGGTGGCCATTGCCCGGGCGCTGATCAACAACCCCAAGGTCCTGCTGTTGGACGAACCCCTGGGTGCATTGGATCTGAAGCTCCGCAAGGGGATGCAGAACGAACTGAAGCGGATCCAACGGCAGATGGGGACCACCTTTATTTACGTGACCCACGATCAGGAGGAAGCCCTGACCATGAGCGATACCGTTGTGGTCATGAAGGACGGGCTGATCCAGCAGATCGGCACCCCCGAGGATATCTACAACGAGCCCATCAATCCCTTCGTAGCGGATTTTATCGGCGAGAGCAACATCATCGAAGGCACTATGATCAAGGATCTGCTGGTGCGGTTCGAAGGGGTGGAATTCCCCTGTGTGGACAGCGGCTTTGGTGAAAACGTGGCCGTGGACGTGGTGGTGCGGCCGGAGGATATCGAGATCCGGGAGCCCAAGGACGGAATGCTCTGCGGCACGGTGGAATCGGTGACCTTTAAGGGCGTTCATTATGAAATGATGGTCCGCAGCGCAAACTATCTTTGGAAGATCCATTCCATCACCTGCAAGGAGCCCGGCTCCCGCATCGGGATGGAGATCATCCCCGAATATATCCATATTATGAAAAAGGAGGCAGGTACCGCTAATTGAAAAAGCATCTGATCGCAGTTCCTTATTATATCTGGGCGATCCTATTCATCGTTGCACCCCTTTTGATGATCGCCTACAGCGCCTTTACCAACAGCAGCGGCGCCTTCACCCTTGAAAACGTGGCGCAGATCGGCCGCTATTGGCAGGTATTGCTCCGTTCGGTCTATTACGCCCTGATCGCCACCGCCTTTTGCCTGGTGATCGGCTATTTCCTGGCCTATATTATGGCCCGGCAGAGCGAGCGCACCAAAAACTTTTTGATGATCCTGCTGATGCTGCCTATGTGGATCAACTTCGTGCTTCGCACTCAGGCTATGCAGGATATCTTGATGATGCTGCAGAGCCGCCTGGACGATGCAGGCTTTAAGTTCCAGTTGGTCAGTTCCGGCTTTGCGGTAGTATTGGGCTTGATCTATAACTACCTGCCCTTTATGGTATTGCCCATCTATACCTCCCTGGAAAAGCTGGATTACCGCATCGTGGAGGCCGCTGAGGATTTAGGCGCCAACCGGTTCCGGGTGTTCCAAAAGGTGATCCTGCCCCTGACTATGCCCGGCATCGGCAGCGGCATCATTATGGTCTTTGTGCCCACCATCTCCACCTTCGTGATCTCTGAAAAACTGAGCGGTGCCAAGTTCAACCTGATCGGCAACGTGATCCAGGAGCAGTTCCTGAGCGTTTATAACCCCAACGTGGGTGCAGCCATCAGCCTGGTGATGATGGTGCTGATCCTCTTTGTGCTGGTCATCTTCAGCTTTTTGGACGATGAGACCAAGGAGGGCTTGCTATGATCAAAACCTTGCAAAAGAGCTATATGGCCCTTGTCTTCCTATTTTTATATATGCCCATTGCTTACCTGGTGCTGTTTTCCTTTAACAGCGGCAGGAGCCGGGTGGTCTTTAGCGGATTCACCTTTGAAAATTATGTAAACCTATTCAAGGACGAGCAGGTTATGAGCGCCCTGGGGAATACCCTGATCATTGCGGGGATCTCTGCGGTGGTTTCCACCGTTATCGGCACCATGGCCGCCTTTGGCATCCAGCGGCTGCGCCGTTGGCAACGGAATGCGGTGATGAACGTGACCTACCTGCCGGTATTGAACCCGGATATCATCACCGGTGTTTCGCTGATGCTGTTTTTCTCCCTGGTAGGGATCAAGCTGGGCTTCGGCACGGTGCTGTTGGCCCACATTACCTTTAATATTCCCTACGTGATCCTGGCGGTGATGCCCAAGCTGCGGCAGGTGGATTATTCCATCTACGAGGCGGCCCAGGATTTAGGGGCCTCCCCCACCCGGGCCTTCCGGCAGACCATTATGCCCCAGATCGTGCCCGGCATTATCTCCGGCTTTTTGATGGCGCTGACCCTTTCGGTGGACGATTTTATCATCACCTTCTTCCTGCGGGGGATCGAGGTGGAGACCCTGGCCACCATTATCTATACCAACACCAAGACCCGCATCAACCTTTCCATGAACGCCCTTTGCGGGGTGATGGTCGTGGTGGTGCTGATCGTGTTGATCCTGGCCAACCTGCCCTCCAAAAACGAGAAAAAAGCAAAGGAGGATCGGTAAATGAAGCAGATGAAACGTTATTTTGCAGTTGCTTTGATCCTGGTCCTTCTGTTGTTGTGTTGCGGCTGTAACAAAAGCGAAAGCGGCCAGGTGCTGTACGTTTACAACTGGGGCGAATATATGGATGAATCCATCAACGAGCAGTTTGAGGAAGAGACCGGCATCAAGGTGGTCTATAAGGTCTACGACAATAACGAATCCATGTATGCGGTGCTGAAAAATTCTCCCGGTGTTTACGATGTGGTCTTCCCTTCCGATTATATGGTGGGACGGTTGATCGCCGAAGGGATGCTGGAGGAGATCAACTTTGATAACGTACCGAATTTTGAGCATATTATGGATAGCTTTAAGAATTTGGAGTACGACCCGGAAAACCGCTATTCCGTCCCCTATACCTGGGGAACGGTAGGGCTGCTCTATAACACCCAATACGTGACCGAGACCCCCACCAGCTGGGATGCCCTTTGGGATTCCGCTTACCGGGGCAAGAGCCTGATGTACAATAACTCCCGGGATACTTTGGGCATTGCCCTTTTGCGGCTGGGATATTCAATGAATACCACCAATAAAGCACAGTTGCGGGCTGCCTGCAACGAGTTGATCAAACAAAAGCCCGAGCTTTTAGCCTACGTTTCCGACGATATCTTCAGCTTTATGGAAAGCGGCTTTGCCGCCATCTGCCCCGTTTACAGCGGCGATGCCATCACCATGATCGAAGAAAACCCGGATCTGGCCTACGTGGTGCCGGAGGAAGGCACCAACCGGTTCGTGGACTGCGCCTGCATCGTGAAGGATGCGCCTAATAAGGAAAATGCAGAAAAATACCTGAACTTCCTCTGCCGGCAGGATATTGCCGAGCTGAACCGGGATTTTACCTGCTATTCCACCCCTCAGCAACAGGTGAAGGATGCCCTGCCGGAGGAGATCAAAAATAACAAGATCGCCTACCCGGACGAGGATATCATCGCCAAAACCGAGGTCTACACCAACCTGCCCCAGGATATCCTGGTCTACTACAACGACCTTTGGAACAAATTAAAAAATGCGTAAAGAACAGGGGGAGGACCTTTTGAAAAAGGTCCTCCCCCTTATTATTCCCGCGGGACGATGTGGGCATCGTCCCCTACAAGGGAGGGGTATTTTTATGGGATATAAAAGCGATCTTCACTCCATTTGATGGGATTTTGTTCGATATAAGCGGCAATCTTCAAATAGTCCGCTTCATCACGAATGATATGATCATAAAAAGACCGTTGGAAAATCCGTTCGCCAATTTCCTTGGTGACCAGGGTTTTAAAAGAACGCACCAACTGCGGAACAGAGGCTGTAGGGGACGATGCCCACATCGTCCCGGATCCAATACGAATGATCATATGTATATGATTTGGCATGATTACGTATCGATCGATGCCGGGAATGGAACAAATATATTTTTCTGCGATTTTGCCATATTCCAACGGGACGATGTGGGCATCGTCCCCTACAATGGTGCTTAATAGATTTCTGCGCTCTATCGTGCAGATGGTTATGAAATATGCGCCCGGGGTGTTATAATCATATTCCTTTAGGCGCAGTTTTTTTCGTTTCAGCATTTCTTCATTCCTGATCAAAAAATTCTTCATCGATATCGGTCAGGAGATCTTCCGTTTCCTTCAGCATTTCGGAGAAGGAAAGCTGTTTGAACCAATTCCGGCCGGTGCTATAGACCCGAACCGGTTTTCCCAATTCCCGGCAACGCTTGATCACAAAGGCGGTGCCCCGGCTTTCGCCGTCCCAAAAGGCCAGCACCAGATCCGCATAATCGATGATCTCGCAATTCCGGCGGAGGGGCGCACGGCGGCCATAAACCTCATATTCCGGTAAAAATTCCGTGATCTTCAGCCCGTGGGCTTCCGCATATTCCCGGGCAGAGGTATCCACCCCCCGGGCCCCGCCGGACACCAGCTCGGTGGTATCCTCGGGCAGGTATTTCCCCAAATCCGGCACCGTCAGATCCCGGGAGCCGATCACCGCAACCTTCATATTGACCCCTCCTTTTCTTTTATATTGTTATTATAAAGGAAGAAAAGCAGATTTGCAATCTTTTTAAATATACAACATTGCGGTAAAAACAAGTCGTATAATGTGCTGTATATTTTTTCACAATCAATTGACTTTTTTATTAACATTATTTAAAATATAAATATAGTATTTTTATTAGGAGGAAAACCCTATGAAACGCATACTTTCAATCCTTTGCGTTCTGGCAATGCTGCTTTCGTTACCCATTGCACCGGGTATCGTTGCAAGTGCAGAAGTTGCCACCGCAAAACCCAGCGAATTGGTCAATCTCTGGACGGCTGAAAACCGTTCCTGGGGATTGCATCAAAACGGAAAGGCCGACTATGATACCAATAACGGTAAGGGCGGCACTTCTCGCAGCAATCCCGGGCATAACTCCTCGGAGTTTATTGCAGCCAAGCAGGGCGACGTTTTCTATTTTGGCCCCTGCGCAGATCAAGGTGTATACGCTGCCTACAAAACTACGGCACAACTCAGCACTAACACCTTCTCTTGGGCGAAAAAGGACGACAACGTAGTTGTTGATACTTTTGATAACGGTTGGACGATCCGTTCCTTTACCATGCCCTGTGACGGTGCGATCGCTATTGCCAACAACAATGAGGTTGGCGATGCTTTTAACCTGTTCACCAAGAATCAGGACTTTGACTGTAAAGGATATTTCGACCATTATAATAATAACGTATATCTTTTTAACAAAAACGGCTATCGGTTGGATGATACCGCTACCGAAGTTGCCGATGCAAACTACAACACCACTGCTTATATTAAGGTTACCCCCGGCGAGACTCTGACCATGGGTCCCGTTACCGCCAATCAGGCACACTTTGGTTATGCCTATAATGCATCCAAGGTTGCATTGGCCCCCATCACCAAAGCGATGCTGACCAAGGTGGATGATTTTGATTATACCATCGGTTATTATGCTCATATGGGCTCCGGCAAGGCCGGCCCCAATAAGGGGATGAGCTATGTGATCGACGAGACTGCCGCCTTCTATTCCTGCGTTGTTCCTGAAGGCGTGAGCTACATCCGCGTCACCTTCGATAATGCTGTAAGAGCCAAAGCCATGGTAGTTCGCGGCAAGATGGATATGGCTGCTTATAAAGCTATTGAAGGCATTGATGCCAATAATCCTCTGACCGGAAAGACCGCTTTGTTCGTGGGCGACTCCGTTACCCACGCTACCCGCGACTATAAGTGGGCAGAGGAAGGAATAGACTATCGCGGTTGGGCCGGCAGAATTGCTGATGCCAACGATATGTTGGTTTATAACTACGGTTATACCTCTTCTTCTCTTTCTACCAGCCGGACCGGCGACGGCAAAACCGGCACCATCATCGATCAGCTGAACAACGCTCTGTCCGCCGGCGTGGACTATGATTACGTCGTTTTGGGCGGCGGTGTAAACGATATGTGGGATAACGTTGCCGTTGGAACTTTGACTGCACCCGACGTAAAGACCGGCTTTGATCAGACCTCCTATGCCGGCGCTTTGGAAGCCACCTTTGCCAAGGCCATCGAGCTTTACGGCAATGCTGCAATTTCCTACATTATTCATCCCAAGGTTCTGGAATACAGTATTGCAACCCTGAACGACACCGCTTATGCAGCCGCCTGCGCCGAGATTGCCAGAGCCGCTTGCGCTAAGTGGGGTGTCAACTGCATTGACCTGCTTACCAATGAAACCGTGCTGAATGAATTCTGTACCGTAATCAGATTCAACGGTGTTGACGGTATCGTTAAAGTTGTAAAAGGGACCGATGATAACCTGCATCCCAATGCAATGGGTTATGAAATTTTAGCCCCCATCATTGCCGACGGTATGAAAAAGGCTACCCCCATAAGTGGCGCTACCGCTTACGAGCCCGTACCCTTGGCAGAGGCCAACCTCTGGACTATCGAAAACCGCAACTGGGGAGCTCGCTACGGTGCAGGTACCAGTTACTGGAACGGCGCCTACGAAAAAGGCGGCGGCCGTAAGAACCCCGGCCATAACTCCAGCGAATGGATCGACGTTAAGAAGGGTGATCAAATCTATTTTGGTGCCGCTTACTATAATATGACCAACATCAACTGGGCACCAGAAGGCACCGCATTGACTGCCTCCACGTTAGTCAATACCAACCTTCTTTGGTTGGATAATTTCACCAATGGCACCTTTAAAATCGGTGCTTGGACTGCGCCCAGCAACGGAAAGGTTTCCATTCTGAATAAACAGAATGAAGGTAACGATGATTTCTTTATCATCACCAAGAACCGCCCCTTCTCCATGGCAGAATTTATGGATTATTACAACAACCACGTATGGATCCTGGAAGCCCAAGGGAAGTACGTGACCGCCGACGGTGTTGAAACCGCCGACGCCAACTACTTCACCACCGAATTCATTAAGGTTACCCCGGGCGAGGTTCTGACCT
>JAZQAR010000147.1:0-7596 GCA_045545315.1 Eubacteriales bacterium
TTCGCAATGGATAAAAAAATCTCGTTCCGAAGAACGAGATTTTTTGGAGCGGGTGACGAGGCTCGAACTCGCTACCTCAACCTTGGCAAGGTTGCGCTCTACCAGATGAGCTACACCCGCATTTCTGCGACGCATATTAGTATATACCATCCCTTTTAAAAAGTCAAGCCTTTTTTAAAAATATTTTGGCGGAGCAGAAAATATTCTGCTCCGCCGTTTCATAGCCTTATTTACGGTCTAATTTTTGAACCGGGATGATCTCACCGGTAGCTTCTGCCTTCACTTGAAAGATCACCGCATCACCCACGTTCAGGATCGCCGCCCGCTCATCGGTGGCCACACTCAGGGAATAAACCTGGGGGTTCCCCTCCAAGGTGTAATAGTAGCAACTGTTCCCGTTCACCACGGCGGACCGCACGGTGGCGATCACACCCTCCAGGTCGGTCAGCACGTTGGCAGAGGGATCCTCTTCCTTAATGCCAACGGTATTCAGCCGCTGGAGGTAGTTCTTTTCGCATTCCTCCACGGTAGTAGCCGCAACCACCACCTGGTACTGCTTCACGTTGACCATAGCATACATCTTCACCAGCTCGCTGGCATCCTTCAGGGAAATGAAATAGGTGGGCTCCCCTGCCACGTTCAACAGCAAGGGGAAGGTGGCGTTATAGCGCATCTCCTGCACCTGACCCTCGGCGGAGCGCATCGCCGAATATTCCTCGGCGCCGGGCACCGGATAGAAGGTGGTCTCCTTGGTACGCTGGTTACAGAGGATAAAGCCCACGTTGGATTCGTCGGCGGCCACGCTGGTGATCCCGGTATACATATATACGTCGTCACCCAGGGCCATATAGTTATAACCGTCGGTGGTGACCCGGCAATCCTTTTGCGCCAGGATAGAGTTCCAGAAGCCGTTGACCAGGGTGCCGTAATAATCGTATTGCTCGATGATCAGCTCTGCATTATATACCCGATCCACCCAGCTGGGAATATCAGCCACGTCGTAATAGGTGCTTTCACCGGTGATGGCGTTGACCAGCACCGCACCTTGGATATCCCGGCCGCTATACAGCCCGATCCGGAATTCATAGGTGGGGCAGATCCAATAGGGGGTGCCCTCCTCGTTGACCTCAAAAGTCTGATCGGCAAAGATCTTGGTGGGATATTGGAACCGCAGATGACGGAGCAGATTCCGCCCGAAATGCTCGGCGGTGGAATACTTCATCCCCTCCGGCAGGCGGACCAGTTCGACCTCCTGGCTGACCATATCGATCATCAGGTAGCCGGGGATGCCTTCCTTGACGTTGGACATCCACTTAAAGAGATCCGCATAGGCCAAGGGAGTTACCCGCACCGGCTTGCCCCGGTAGTTGATCTGGGTATAGTTATCCATCACGGAAAACTGGCTGACCATATCGGAAAGTTCGCCCATCTTACGATCCCCCAATTTGGAGGCGGAATCCCGATCCAGCCGAGGGATGGAATCATAGGAAATAGAGGCCACGTCCTTGGTAAAATCGCCGTCTTTTACGGTCAGAAGTTCCCGATAGCGGGCAGCGTTAAAGATCTTGGCTCCCACCAAGCCACCGATGACCGCCACCAGCAGACAAAGAACGACGATGATCCCCAGCACCTTAATGGTGCCGTATTTGAAGAGCCCCAACTGTGCGTGACCCTCCTTCAAATTCACCATAGTGACCCGATTTTTGACGTCTGCCAGCAGCCAGCAGACCCCGTAAACCACACACAGCAGCGCCACAAAGAACAGCAATCCGCCGTCGTGAATATTCAAAGCCGGAAGTACCACATAGTAATAGCCGGCACCCACCAACAGGGTGGCAATAATTGCAAATAAATGTTTTTTCATTTTAACCCTCGATCCATTCTACATTTTCTACGGCACGGTCCACCAGGCCTTCAATATCCAGCTTGGCTTCCTCGGCCTCAATATCATACTTCCGGGGCTTGGTTTTGGGATGCTTTGGCGTGAAGACGGTACAGCAATCCTCATAGGGCTCGATGGAGGTTTCGAAGGTGCCGATCTTTCGGCTGATCTGCACGATCTCCTCCTTGTCCATCCCGATCAGAGGGCGCAGCACCAAAGCATCAGTGACTCCGTCGGTCAGCCGCAGGGCATCCATAGTCTGGCTGGCTACCTGGCCCAGGCTTTCACCGGTGATCAGTGCCCCGCTGCGGGTCTTGGCCGCCAGCCGGTAGGCTACCCGCATCATAAACCGCCGCATAATTACGGTGAAATATTCCTCGGCACAATGATCCCGGATAGCCTCCTGCACCTCGGTGAAATGCACCACCAGTACCTTCATCCCCGGGCAATAGTTTCGCAAAATCTCTGCCAAGGTCAGCACCTTTTGCTTGGCCCGTTCCCCGGTATAGGGCGGGCTGAAAAAGTGGATACCGGTGAGCTTAACGCCCCGTTTGGCGATCATATAGCCCGCCACGGGGCTATCGATCCCGCCGGAAAGCAGCAGGCAGGCCCGCCCGTTGGAGCCATAGGGCATACCGCCCGCACCGGGCTCCCGCACGGCGTGGATATAGGCGCCGAAGTCCCGCACCTCCACGGTAACGGTAACGTCCGGGTTATGCACGTCCACCTTCAGGCGGGGGTAACGGCTCAGGATTACGCCGCCGATCTCCCGGCTGATCTCCGGAGAGTTCAGCGGGAACCGCTTATCGCTGCGCTTGGCCTCCACCTTAAAGGTTTTCGCCTCTGCCAGGGCTTCGCCCAAACATTCTTTTGCCAAAGCAGAGATGGACTCCATATTCTTCTCGCAGCAATAGGCTCGGCAGACCGCCGCAAAGCCAAACACCCGCTTGACCTGGTCATAGACCTCGTCCATATCAGCGCCGTCCAGGGCACGGATATACACGGTGGATTGAGCCATCTGCAGATCGAATTCGCCCAGATCCTTCAGGGAGGCCTTTAAGTTTTTCATCAGCATCTGATCGAACTGGTGGCGATTCAGCCCCTTCAGCACGATCTCGCCGCATTTTGCCAAAATCATTTGTTCCATTTTATACGACCTTATACTTTCTTTGAATTTTTGCCGGAACCTCAGTCAATGCATCCATCAACGCATCCACCTCTTCCAAGGTGTTTTCGATACCGAAGCTGATCCGCAAAGCGCCCATTACCGTGGGCTCCGATGCGCCCAGCCGCCCCAGCACCGATTCACTCCTGCTCTTTTTGGAGGAGCAGGCAGAGCCCTGGGAAACGTAGATTTCCTGCATTTCCAAAAAGTGCAGTACGTTTTCGCCCAGATAACCCAACACCGAGCAATTAAGGATGTAGGGAACCCCATCCGCCGGGGAGTTGATCTGCAGGAAGGGCAGTTCCTTAGCCCGCTCCAAAAAGCGGTTACGTAAAGACTCGAAATGAGAAAGATCCTCCTTTTGATACCGCCGCACCGCCTCTGCAAATCCGGCGGCGGCAGGGCTGTTATAGGTACCGGGGATCAAGCCCCCCTCCTGCTGACCGCCCACGGTCAGGTTTTTCAGGCGGGTTCCTTTTCTGATATAAATGGCGCCGATGCCCTTGGGACCCTTGACCTTATGGGCAGAGACGGTCAGGGTATCGCATTTGAGCCGATTTACGTAGATGGGCAGTTTACAAAAGGCCTGGACGGCATCGATATGAAAATGGGCGGGAGCGCCCTTTTCACGGATGATGCGCCCCACCTCCTCCACCGGAAGCCGTTGGCCGGTCTCGTTATTGACCAGCATCACCGCCACGGTGACGGTCTTTTCGTTGATGGCCTGCTCCAGCCCCTCCACCGTGGGATCCGCATACACCACCTGGAAGCCCTCGGCCTCCAGATAGGCACCGCAGGCATAGACGCTGGGGTGCTCCACCTTGGTCAGCACCACCCGATTGCCCATCCGCTTGCGGGCCAGGGCGCTGCCGATCACCGCCAAATTGTTGCCGTAGGTTCCACCGGAGGTGATATGCATCTCGTTAGGGGTACAATGCAGCACCGAGGCGATCTCCCTTTTGGCGGCCAGGATACCGTTTTCCGCATCCAGCCCGATCTTATAGAGGGAGGAGGCGTTGGCAAAATGCTCCTGCTCCTCCCGGGCGATCAGCGCCGTGACCTCCTCATAGGGGCGGGTGGTGGCGCTGTTATCCAAATAGATCATCTTCGAATCTCCTATAATTGATCTTTACAGTATATTATATAATAATTTTTTTCCATAATCAAGCATTTTCCTGCCAAAGGGCGATCATCGACCGGGCGGTCAGCCGTCCGCCCCACAGAGCCTGATCCAGGGTATTGGCGGCGCTCCCCACCTCCAAAAGCAGAGTATGGGGCGTGAAATGGGTATTAAACCGATCCCGCCGCAGATTCACCGGCCGGGAAAGCTGACCGTAAAGATTGCCCATCTTGCGGGAAAGGGTCAGAGCATAGACCAGGTTATCCCGCCAGCCCTCGTGGGGCAGGCCCTTGGAATCGGTACCGCAGACCAGCATCACCTGGGCAGCCTCTTTGCCTTCTGCCTTGGTGACCGGGTAATAATCCACCCCGTTGCCGGAGATGGCGTCCCGATGGACGTCCAGCACCACCTTGATGCTTGGGTTTTCCTTTAAGACCTGCTCCACCGCCGCCCGGGAATGGGCGTAGGCCTGGCTGAAATCATCGTTGAAGATCTGAGTCAGGTGGATGGTCTCGTAGCCTGCCGCCCGGAATTCTTCGGCCATGGCCGCCCCCACCGCCACCACGTTTTGGGTGGGATCCCGGCTATTTTCCACCCCCGCATCCCGATAAGCCTCAGTGGTGTGGGTATGGTAGATCAGCACCGCCGGCCCCTGCTCTTCAAATTGGGGCATAGAGACGGTCTTGTTCAAAAGCTCCTCCACCCCGTAATCGGTATTGTTGATCAGCGCCGTGCCCTTGATCTGGGAGTATGTACCCGACAGGGCCGAAAGATTGGCGGCCTTGATGGCCGGATCCTCCGGTACAGTCGGCGGGTCGGCAGCCTCCGGCTTGGTGAAATATAAAAAATGCTCGTCCCCCGCAAAGGTCCACTCCGGGGTCAGGTACGCCCCGATTTGATTCATCCGGGGATCGGTATATTTCAACAACAGAATGCCGATCTGACGGGCGGTGATCCCCCGATGCATTCCAAGGGTAAAATCCGCCACCCCGGGGAGCCAGTGCTCCCAAAAGATCACCGCCGGGATCAATAACACCAATCCCAAAAGACCCGCCAACCATTTTCGCATCTTATTTCTCCACATCCTTTCATCCTATTTTATGAAGGGACAGGGAATTTTAATATAGATATTTTAAGATCTCCTCGGTGGAAAGGTCCCCGTGGAAGGCCTTGTTCAAAGCAAAGGCAATGATCCGGGCGCCCATATCCGTGGCCAGCCCCATCAGCCGTGGGGTGGCCAGCAGGCTTTCTTCATAGGGGTGCAGTTTTTCCTCATAGGCCTCCCCTTCCTCCCCTAAAACGTAGCGAAGCAAGGCTCTGCAATCCACCACCGTGGGCATCCCAATGGAGATGACCGGTACCCCAAGGGTACGGCGGCTGATCTCCTGCCGGGCGTTTTCTACCCCGCCCCCGGGGATCAGCCCGCAATCGGCCAATTGGACAGTCTTACAGAGCCGCTCCAGCCGCCCGGTGGCTAATGCATCGATCAAGATCACCGCCTCCGGCTTGACCGACTCTACCAGCCCCTTGGCCAGTTCCCGGCTCTCTACCCCGCTGATCCCAAAGACCGGAGCTTCCATAGCGGCGACCTTGCGCCAGCCTTGGGGTCGCTCCTCCAGGGGGCGGGTAACCATCAGTCGGCGGATGGCCTTGGAGCCCAGGCTATCCGGGGTGATCTCCGGGTTACCGATCCCCAAAACCAACAATTTTTGCCGACCGCCGATCAACTGCCGCAGCCGCTCTGCCAATTCATCGGCGATCTCCTCAAAGGCGGGCTCTCCGATCTCATAGGTCTTTTCGGTCTCAACGGTAATATAGATTCCCCGCTCCCGCCCCAAAAAGCGGGCACCCTCGTCATCCTTCACCGTCACGGCAGTCACCGTACAAAATTCTTTTTCTTCAATTTGTTGCTCCACGCCCTTAGGTAAGGGCATTTCAGCCATTTCCAACTGATCGATCATCAGATCCCGGGGCATCATCATTTGCAATCACTCCTTTTTAAAAAGGGTATGCAAAGGACAAAAAAAAATACGCTTTCCGAAGAAAGCGTATTTTTGAATTATTGAACGTCCAGACGGTCGGCGATGGGTTCAGCATAATCGCCTTCGTAAAGTTCGATCATACCCTTATCGCAGAGGGAAGCCAGTTCAGGGTCGATGGGCAGTTTTGCCAGGATCGGCAATTCATGCTTAGCGGCCACTTCTTCCAGTTTACTTTCGCCAAAAACAGAGATTTCCTTGCCGCAATCGGGGCACTTGAGGTAGCTATAGTTTTCTACCACACCCAATACGGGAATATTCATCATCTTAGCCATCTTAACGGCCTTGGCCACGATCATAGACACCAGATCCTGGGGAGAGGTGACCACGATGATCCCATCCACCGGCAGGGATTGGAACACCGTTAAAGGCACGTCGCCGGTGCCGGGAGGCATATCTACGAACATATAGTCCACGTCGTTCCAGATTACGTCGGTCCAGAACTGCTTGACGCTGCCGGCGATGATCGGGCCACGCCATACCACAGGGGATTCCTCATCCTCCAAAAGCAGGTTCACAGACATTACCTTGGTGCCCATTTTCGATACCACGGGATAAAGGGCTTCCCCATCAGAAGTGGCCTTTTCCTTCAATCCAAAGGCCTTGGGGATAGAGGGACCGGTAATATCCGCATCCAGAACGGCGGTTTGATACCCTCTGCGCTGCATCGCAACGGCGGCCAGAGAGGTCACCATACTTTTGCCTACTCCGCCCTTGCCGCTGACCACGGCAATGACCTTTTTGATATTGCTTAATTCATGGGGCTTTTCTAAAAGGCTATCCTTTTCTTTATCGGAGCACTTGGAGCTGCAAGTGCTGCAATCGTGTGTACAACCCATTTTAAAAACACTTCCTTTGCTATAATAAAACTTCTTATAGTATATCCTTTTCTGCCGTAAAAGTCAATTATTTTTGCAAGGCACATTCCATTTGGGCAAAGACCCGCATGACCGATCCACGCCCCAGATCGGGCAAAATCTCCGCCGGATCTACCGGGTCACCCTTCCATTGAGGAACGTAGATATCCTGCAAGGTAGTGCCGCCGGGCATTTGGACACCGGTGAGCCGCTGTGTCAATTCTTCGGTGCCCGGCATCGGAGGCATCGGTACCCGAAAGGGTTCGATGCTTTCAACTGCAAAAAGTTCCTCTGCCGGTGCGGGCTCTTTACCCAAAAGGTACTTAGCTAAAAAGCCGCCGATCCGATTGATATCCGCCGGTTCCCAAGAATGGCGGGTTTCTTCTAAGACAAATTCAAATTGTTCCTCCGCATCCTGTCGAAAATAACTATACGCCACCTTGCGGGCGTTGCGGTGTGCCAGATCCAAGGGTATCAAGTGATCGTAAGTGCCGCTTTCCAACAGCAAGGGCTTGGGGGCAAAGCAACTGTAG
>JAZQAR010000148.1:0-10384 GCA_045545315.1 Eubacteriales bacterium
CCATTGGGTAGCAAGGCCGTTGATCTCTTTTGACCCTTGGGTCACCTTCATTTGGAAGGAAAGGGCTTGCTCTGCAACGTACCGTAAGACCGCAAGGTGGCGCTCCTTATATTCCGGGTCGGGATCATAATCGTAAAGAAGCCGGGCAGAAAACTGCTCCTGGATCAGAATAAATTGATTGCCGGCGCTGTGGCCCTCCAGGGTGCGGGCGATGGCGGGTTCCCGCCAATGGCGATAAAGCTCTAACCAATGATCCCCGTTCCCGGCGGCCCAGGCTGCCAAATAAAACATCGGGAGGCGCAAGGCTTCGTGGGGTAAAACTTTCCACATCCGGCAAACCAACCCCCGCTTGCCGTCCGCCCGCATCAACTGATAATCGTTTTCCAAAGTGGCATCCGCTTCCACCCGTTCCGCAAAGGCCAAAAGGGTATCCTTGATCCGAGCCTTGTATTCGGCGCTGCAAAGGGAGGAATTCATATAGCGTAACAGACTGTAAATGACGTGGGTGTATTGATCCCGGGAGGTGTTCAGGAAAAAGCTTTTGCCGTCGCAGGGCGAAACGCTCCGGGCCAAAAAGCCCCGCCGCCCGGAGATCTCGGCACAAAGAAAAATGCCCTTCAGCAATTTTTCGGCATATTCTGCCATTTCCGGTTCCCCGGTGGCCTCATAGCGGTTCAAGACCGTATCCAGCATCAACCCGCCGTGGATCATGGAATCCTCCATGCCGGAACCCCAGCTGCAGGGGTTAGGCACCTGCAGGGCGATCTCCTCCGGGGTGGGTAAATGGGCGATCTGCCCGTCTTTTTCATAGGTGGTGCGCTGATCATAGATCAGATTGGTTTTTTCATCAAATAAAACGTTGAAAACGTAGTCCCAAAGGGCTTGCATCTTTGCTTTCATTTTCAATCCTCCTTCGTTTCCTCAAGTATATCAAAGGGCGGGGGGAGATGTCCATGCATTTTTCTTGCGGAAAACTGGATTATTCTGTTGATTTCATTATATATCCCGCCGATTGACAAGGCAAGACGTTTATGATAAAATTTTAATGTTGTCAAAGCAACAAGTTGGGAGAAGATGATGAATTATAAAGCTATTTTATTTGATCTGGACGGCACTCTTCTGTCCATGGATCAAGAGGAATTTAACCGTTATTATTTTAAAGGTATCTGCCAAAAGATCTGCCCCTTGGGATATGAGCCGGAGGCCTTGATCAGGGGGATCTGGGCGGGGATCATGGCTATGATCAATAACCGGGGTCAGGCGACAAACGAAGTCGTTTTTTGGCAGGTTTTCTGCGGGATATTTGGCGAAAAGGCCCGGGCAGATGAACCTTACTTCGAGGCCTTTTACCATAAGGAGTTTCAGGAGATCCGTCAGATCGTTCAGCCCAACCCGGCGGCCAACAAACTTGTTCAAAAATTAAAGGCAAAAGGCTATCCCTTGATCCTGGCAACCAACCCGGTTTTTCCCCGGATCGCAACGGAGAGCCGCACCCGTTGGGCAGGGCTGGAGCCGGCGGATTTTGATTGGATCACCACCTATGAAAACAGCGGTAGTTGTAAGCCCAACCCCTATTATTATGAGGAACTTTTGGCGCGCCTTGACCTGAAGCCGGAGGAATGTTTGATGGTGGGCAACGATACCAAGGACGACCTGGCGGCCGCCGCTTTGGGGATGTCGGTGTTCCTGCTGACCGACCACCTGATCAATAAAGAAAACGTTGATATCTCCGAGATCCCACAGGGCGGCTTTGAGGAACTGGAAAAATTCATAGACCTTCAATAAAGCGGCAAAATGCCGCTTTTTTGCCGCTTGGTTTCTTAAAATGACCGCATACCGCCAAGCCCTTGAAGGACAGAAAAATTTCGTGTATCATAATGCCGGAAGGAGGAATAAGCAATGAGATTCAAGCTGTTCATTGATCAGACCCGAGAGGAAGAGGTCCTGGTCTACGCCCATCGGGAAACCCCCCTCACCGAGGCGATGCGCCGCCTGGCGGAAGGGGAACGGGAGCCCCTTTTGGGCTGGCAGGAAAAGGAATTCGTTCCTCTGGAACCGGAAGAGATTTGTTGTTTTATCGTAGAAAACAATCGGGTTTTTGCCATCGCCGGGGCGGAAAAATGGCTGGTGAAACAGCGGCTTTATCAACTGGAACCGATGCTGCCTCCGTCCTTTGTAAAGCTGCATCAATCCTGTATCGCCAACCTGAAAAAGGTGGAGCGGTTCGATGGCTCTTTGGCGGGCACCCTGCGGGTGACCTTCAAAAACGGGCGGGTGGATTACGTTTCCCGCCGGCAGTTAAAACAAGTGAAAGAGAGGTTGGGGTTATGAACCGATATTTAAAAGAATTCTTACACCGAGGGATGCTGTTCGCCGGGTTTGGGCCGGTGATCCTTGGAATCATTTATGCCATTTTGCAACGAACGGCGCCGGGCTTCAGCCTGAAGGGCGGGGAGGTTTTGCTGGGGATCGCCTCCACCTATCTTCTGGCCTTTGTGCATGCGGGGGCATCGATTTTTAATCAAATTGAAGAGTGGCCCTTGCCCAAATCCCTGTTTTTTCATCTGGGTAGTCTTTATCTGGCCTATAGCCTTTGCTACCTGGCCAATACCTGGATCCCCTTTGAACCGACGGTGCTGTTGATCTTCACCGGCATTTTTCTGGCGATCTATTTTGCGGTGTGGATGACCGTTTATTTGATTGTTAAAAACACCGGCAAAAAAATGACGAAAAAACTGAAATAAAGAGGGCAGCTGCCCTCTTTATTTTTTGCGAAACTTGTGTTATACTGTTCCAAAATCACCTTGGAGGTTTGAACTTATGCTATATGGCGATGGGCTCCACGACGATACCTTGGCGTTGCAGGAACTGCTGAACGCCCGGGGGACGGTGCGGCTGGAGAAACCCGGTACTTACCTGATCAGTAAAACCCTGATCATCTATTCCAACACCCGTTTGATCCTGGGTGCGGGGGTGACCCTTTTGGCGGCGCCTTTTTCCCGCTGTGCCCTTTTGGAAAACGAGCATTTTGTCGGGGGTGGCCGGGATGAAAACATCAGCATTTTCGGCGGCGTATGGGATGGCAACTGCGACGAAATGGGGCTGATCGCCGAAGAAGAATCTGCCAATCGGCTGAATGATCCCTACGATCCCAAGCTCTTTAAGGGCAAGCTGATCCGCTTTGCCCATATCGACCGTATTACTCTGCAGGGGATGACGGTGCGCAACCCGGTGAGCTACGGTATTCAGATCGCCGACGTTTACGCCTTTGTGGTGCGGGATCTGTTCTTTGATTATAACTGGCATTTCGGCACCACCGACGGCGTACATATCAACGGCCCCGCCCATGACGGAGTGATTGAAAACCTGGGCGGCACCACCAACGACGACCTGGTCTCCCTGACCACCTACGACGAGCCCCATGCCGAGGTGACCCTGGGCCCCATCGAAAACGTGGTGATCCGGAACCTGACCGCCCGTAACGGCTATTCCGGGGTGCGGCTGCTCTCCGGCGAAAACTATCCCTTGAGAAACGTGCGGATCGACGGTCTTTACGGCACCTACCGCCACCACGCGGTGGTGATCTCCAATCATAATCTGCGCCCCGGCAAGGTATGGTTCGACGATATCGTCATCGAAAACGTCTACGCCTGCAAGAGCGATACCCCCCTGGGTCCCGGCTGCCACTTAAAATGGGAAAAATCTGCCGATAAGCACGCCTTTTTCTGCCTGGGGCGGGGTGCGGTCTGCGGCAATATGACCTTCCGCAACATCCACCGCCATCAGGAAAAATCCACCCAAAGCCCCCTCTTTAGTTTTGCAGATAGTTGCACGGTAGAGCGGCTTTTGCTGGATAACGTGGTTCAAACCTTAGGGGAAGGGGCAACGGCACCCCTTTGGGAGCAGAACGGTACGATCAAAAAAATGATGATACAGAATTCGGAGGATATGATATGTTCAGAGAATTAAGACGCAAAAACAGGGAATTGACCAAGGAGGAATGCGCCGCCATTCTGCAAGCGGAAAAGCGGGGCGTGTTATCGGTAATCGGGGATGAAGGCTACCCCTACGGGATGCCGATGAACTATTATTTTGATCCCGAAACCCAAAAACTTTATTTCCATTGCAATAAACTGGGCCACCGGCTGGAATCGTTGCAAAAATGCAATAAGGCCTCTTTTTGCGTGATGAACGGAGGCGAACAGGTGGAAGGCGAATGGGGGCTGAAATTTAAAAGCGTCATTGCTTTCGGCAAGATCGAGATCTGCGATGATGAAGAGACCATCGTGGAATATACCACCCGCCTCAGCCATAAATTCACCCAAGACGAAGAATATATTCAGGATGAACTTCGCCGCTTTTTAAAGGGCACCCTGTTGCTGGTGATGACCCCCGACCACTTGTGCGGGAAGTGGGTTATTGAGTCTTGATGATTTGACGCATTACGAAATAAGTCAATCTTTTCTAAACACATAATAGACTTATAAAGAGGTGAGCAGTTTGAAACCGAGAAAACTGGAACTTGGAAACAGAAATATAGTTGGAGCCAGAGTGACCGAGGCCCGCAAAAATCTTGGAATGAAGCAGATCGAACTGCTTGCCAAATTGCAGCTTGAGGGAATTGAAATAAGCACACCCGCTCTTTCGTTGTTAGAAGGGCAAAAACGGCCGGTTTCGGACATGGAGTTAAATGCTTTGGCGAAGGTATTAAAGGTATCGGTCGATTGGCTGTTGGGTAATGAAAAATAAAATGACACTTTCGGGAAGCCGAAAGTGTCATTTTTTATATGATTTAGTTGTTTCAGATCACCTGAATACCCAGGATATCGCAGAGGTTTTGCATCAGCTCACGGTTATCGCCGTAGGAGATGATGTAGTGCTGGCACATCACCTTTTGGGCGAAGTCTTCCACGTCGTCCAAAAGAATCTCCAAGCCGGGGAGTTGGGGCGCAGGCTGGGTCCAGCCGGCCTCTTCCCACTTGCGGGGAGTGATGCCTTCGCCCACCACCATATGCATATAATATTGACTGTCGATGCAGGTCAGTCGGCACATGGTCACCTGACCGGGCTTCACTTTGCTGACGTTCAGGATCCCTTCGGAAAGTTCACCGAAGGCAGCGGGCATTACCGTCACATCGCCATCGGCGGCTTCGGCGGGGATGTAGTCGGGCACGCCGGCCAGAACACGGTCGGTGAAGAATTCATAGAACTCCAAATAATAAGCGCATTGGCCGGTCAGATATTTCACCATCAGCTGGGTGATATTGCCCAAAGAATCGTTTTCCGGGGTGGTGCAGAGTTTTGCCTCATCGGAAAGGAGCATGAGGATGGGAGCAGGGGGGAAGCCCAGCAGTTTCTTCATCCCGTCCACGTCCTTCAGAGAGATGGCTTCATAGCCCCGCTCGTCACAGATAGACTTGATGGCCAGGTAATAACCGGCGGCCTTTTTCAACCCTTCGGGGTCGGCGGGCTTCAAAAAGTTCCATTTGGACATGGGGCCGTCGATGACCTTTTGTACCTCGGCAGGATCCAGTTTTTCGTAGCGTTGCTGGATCTCCAGCATCTCGAAGGTCTCGATCTCGGGGCCGATCTCCCGCTTCAGGGAACCGCCATCATAAAGGGTGCCATAGAGGTTCATATCCCGATAGCCGGCCATCCCGCCCCGGGCGTGGCGCAGCTTGGCGGCAGCACCGGCGGCCACAGCATAGTGATAAACAGCCTTGGTCTTGGAGGGCAGGCCGATGATATCGTAGATATACTTAAAATCGTAGCCCAGATCGTAGAAGGTCTTTCTGAGGGCGGTGGTACCGGCTTGATCGGCAGTGGTCACCAGGCGTCCTTCTTCCATCCAGCCGCAAAGGCCCCAAAGCACCATGGGCTTATGGCGGAAATGCTCGGTCACCTTCACCACGGCGTGGGTGGGGATCCAGCCGGCAATGCAGAGGATCAGAACGTCAAAGCTCTGGTTTTCCAAAGCGGCAACGGCTTTTTTGATGTCCTTTTCTTCATAATCATCGGTTACAGGGTAAACGCTCAACAGATCCAGACCCTCGGCCTTCAGGCCGGCCTCGGCGTCCTTACATTTTTTTAAGATGATCTCGGCGGGGGTGTTGACTTCGCCGAATCCGACGAATGCTGCTCTCATATTAGTTCTTTCCTTTCTCAAACAGTTTATTGATCTCGGTAATGGTCTTTCGGGTCAGAAGATCGCCGCCCACGTGGTCAAAGCGACCACTGGTGATATAGGCGCTGTAATGACCGCCCTTTTCTGCCTTTTCGGTGGGCAGATAGCCCTGGGCACCGCCGGTCAATTGCATAACGAAGGTCTGCTTGGCACGGGCCCGGGCTTTCATCCGGTTGCCGTAGTCCAAGAAGAGCTCAAAGGGATTGGTGGCAATGGCGATATCGCCAAGGCGGATAATATGCACCTCTACCGGCTCGGTCTCCTTATGCTGCTGTTCCCGATAGCGGGCGATGGTGCCGGCATAGATATACATAGCGGCATTGTCCTCATAATTGAAAACTTCTTTGTCGCTGTTCTTTTGTACGTAGTATTCCAGTTCCCGGACAGCCTCGTTATACTGGCTGATGGTGGCTTTCCGCAGGGGCAGATCCAGGGTCAGCACTTCGTGCTCAAAGATGGGATCGGCCTGGGGCTTGCCCAGTTCTTCCAGAACGTCCAGAATCTCGTGGCTGATCCGCTTGCCCACCCGGCGACAGCCGGAAAGATCGAACATAGAGGGATCCGCCACCCGATCGATCACGTCGGGGCGCTTGATGTTGGGGTCGTTGATGGGGGTCTCGGGTTGCACCCAGCGTACCAGATCCCGGGGGCATTGATCCCCGCCGGCACCGCACATGGGCAAGAGGAACAGATCGTCCCCCAGCTCCTTGCGCAGATTTTCTCTTACCTCGCCCCAATAGTCGGCAGAGATAAAGCTGCGGTGTTCTAAAATCTGACTGGGGCAGGCGATGTTGGCCACAATACCCTTCAGTTTTTTCTCCGGGCCGTATACGTATAACAATTCAATACCGGAATCGTTGCCGCCCTCCAGGTGGGTGAAGGTGGCGGTGTTGGTGTCGCCCCACATCTGGGCACTGCCGTCATTATAGCAGACCCGGCGGCAGAAGCCCACTACCGCACGGCCAAAGGCGTTAACAAAGGAGCCTTCCTCCAGATTGTCCCAAGCAGCCTTGGCGGCCTTGGCGATGCGTTTGGTCAAGAAGTGCAGGGCATCCACCCCGTCCATCACCGTTTCGTCGGCGGTCACCAGAGGGGTGTATTGCCGCTCGGGGGGTAAAAACTCATTTAGAATATTCTTAGTGTTGTCGATGGGGCCGGGGGCGGAATAACCCACGGAGGTGTGGGTGTGGGTGGCGCCCACGATCAGACATTCTACGGGGAAATCGGGCAGGAGTTCCTTCAGTTCTCTGCGCACTTCGCTTAAAAGAAAGGGTTTAATAGACGTTAAATCGCAGGAAACGATAATGGCCTTTTGATCCCCTTTGCAGATCGCCATGGCGGTGGCGGTCACGGGGGTCTCCACGTGATCGGAGATCCGCTCGTAGAACTGGCCTAAAATGTTTACTTTTTTGTTGGGCACCAGGCTCTCCTCGGCCCAACCGATCAATAATTTACTCATTGTGCACACATCCTTTTTTGGAGTTTTCAAGGTTCTGATTTCAGTATAAAAAAGAATTAAAAAACTGTCAATCAATTTAGGAACGAAACTTTTTCGTATTTTTTCGAAAAATATGTTATAATAGGGGCAGAAAGGAGGGGGAAAGACTGTGGAAGCCTTTGAAAAAGATAGAATAATGGCGCAAAAATTGGCCTTGGCTGTGGAAAGGGCCGGCGGTGTGGCCTACTACGTGGGCGGCTGTGTACGAGATCGTCTGCGGGGCGCAGCCACCAAGGATCTGGACGTGGAGGTTCACGGCCTGACCCCCGCCCAATTGGAAGAAATTCTGGATACTTTGGGTCAGCGGATCGCCGTGGGCGAAAGCTTCGGCATCTATGGACTGAAGGGCTATTCTTTGGATATTGCCATGCCCCGGAAGGAAGAAAACCGGGGCAAGGGACACCGGGATTTCGAGGTATTCGTGGATCCCTTTATCGGCACCCGCAAGGCGGCGGAACGGCGGGATTTCACCGTCAACGCTATAATGGAAGAAGTGCTGAGCGGGCGGATCGTGGATGAATTCAACGGACGCCGGGATCTGGAGCAGGGGATCCTGCGCCATGTGAACGATCAAACCTTTGCCGAGGATCCTTTGCGGGTTTTGCGGGGGGCGCAGTTTGCCGCCCGTTTTGGCTTTCGTCTGGCTCCCGAAACGGCGGAGATTTTTAAAAAAATGAGTTTGGAGGCCTTGCCTCGGGAACGGATCCTGGGGGAACTGGAAAAGGCCCTTTTGAAGGCGGACCGGCCCTCGGTATTCTTTGAAATTTTGCGGAAAACCGGGCAATTGGAACTTTGGTTCCCGGAACTGATGGCCCTGATCGGGGTGGAACAAAACCCCAAGCACCATCCGGAAGGGGACGTTTGGAACCATACTATGCTGGTGCTGGATCAGGCGGCCCGCCTGCGGGATCGGGCGGCGAATCCGTTGGGACTGATGCTGGCCGCCCTCTGCCACGATTTCGGCAAGGCGGTGGCTACCGAGACCGTGAAGGGCGTGATCCACGCCTACGGCCACGAGGTCAAGGGCTTGCCTCTGGTGCGCACCTTTATGAAACGGCTGACCAACGAGACCGAGCTGATCCGCTACGTACTGAATTTAACGGAATTTCATATGAAGCCCAACGTGCTGGCCGGGGCGGGAGCCTCGGTCAGATCCACCAATAAGCTTTTTGATCGATCGGTGGATCCCGATGGGCTTTTGGCCTTGGCCGCCGCCGATAAGCGGGGCAAGACCTTCTTTGAGGAGCGGCTGGAGGAAGAGACCTTCCTGACGGAACGGCTGGCTTTGTACCGGGATTATATGTCTCGCCCCTACGTGATGGGCAAGGATCTGATCGAAGCGGGCTTGAAGCCCTGCCCGGAATTTTCCGATTACCTGGCCTATGCCCATAAATTACGGCTGGCAGGGGTGGAAAAGGCAGAGGCTTTAAAACAGACCTTGGGTCACGCCCGGGCCATGAAAAAGAAAACAGGAGAATCTCAATGATATTTAAAACCGAACGACTGACCCTGCGCCCTTGGCGGGAAGAAGATGCCGAACACTTATATCATTATGCAAAGGACCCCGACGTAGGGCCCGTTGCCGGCTGGCCGCCTCATAAAAGCACGGAGGATAGCCGCCGGATCATTCAAGATGTGTTGTCGGCGCCGGAAACCTATGCCATCTGTTTGGAGGGAGAGCCCATCGGCTCCATCGGCTTAAAAATGGGAACGCAGACCGATCTGACCGAGCGGGCCGACGAATGTGAACTGGGCTATTGGCTGGGTAAGCCCCATTGGGGCAAGGGCTATATGCCCGAGGCCGCAGAGGAACTTCTGCACCACGCCTTTGAGGATCTGAAGATGCGGGCGGTCTGGTGCGGCTATTACGATGGCAACGCCAAATCCCGCCGGGTGCAGGAAAAACTGGGCTTTGTTTATCAGTTCACGACCCAAGGGGTCGAGGTTCCTTTGTTGAAGGAAACCCGCACCGGCCACGTGTCTTTATTGACCGCAGAACAATGGAGAAAAGAGAGGAATTTGAAAATGCGTAAAGATTTCGGAGCAAAAACCTGGGTTTATCCCATGCCTGTATTTATTGTGGCGGCTTATGATAAAGTGGGCAAGGCCAATTGTATGAACGCCGCCTGGGCGGGGATCTACGATACCGATCAGGTGATGGTCTGCCTGGCCGACGATCATAAGACCACTAAAAATATTTTGGAAAGCAAGGCCTTTACCGTCAGCATTGCCGATGCCGCCCACGTGGTAGAAGCGGACTACGTGGGGATCGTCAGCGGCAACAAGGAAACGGATAAAATGGAAAAGGCCGGGCTGACTACGGTGCCCTCCGCCCACGTGAATGCACCAATCATCAATGAATTTCCCATGACGGTGGAATGTGAACTGATCAAATTCAATGAAGACGGCATCTGTATCGGTAAGATCGTCAACGTCAGCGCCGTTCCGGCGGTTCTGGGCGAGGACGGCCTGATCGACCCCGCCAAATTGGGTGCCATTACCTATGATCCGGTGCATCATACCTACCTGAAACTGGGCGAAAAGGTGGGCAATGCCTTTTCCGACGGGAAGGAACTGAAAAAATGAAATTGTTATTACAGGCATTGACAAAATTTGCGACGGGGCTCCTGCTGGTGGGGGCGCTGTTGTTCCTGCCGGCCGGTGGCTTTGATTACGGGAACGGCTGGCTGTTTATCGGTCTG
>JAZQAR010000149.1:0-5806 GCA_045545315.1 Eubacteriales bacterium
CCGTCCGAAAACTTCATTCGAAGCGCTCCGTTCGACTTGCATGTGTTAGGCACGCCGCCAGCGTTCGTCCTGAGCCAGGATCAAACTCTCTAAAAAAATGAATTCAAAAAGTTTATCCAGCTCATAACTTCTCTTAAAAAACTGGCTTTTAAGTTCTGTTAATCGCTTTCCGGAGTTTTACTATACTCCTCAAAAAATACAATTAACGGGTCCTTCTTTTATGATGCTGTTTAATTTTCAAAGTCCGCTGCTTCCCTGCTCTTTTTCGCAGGTGCCTGAATATGATAACACTTTACGCGTTTTTTGTCAACCGATTTTTTTGTTTTTTTAATTTTTATATCATTCGCACAAAAACTCACAAAGATGTTAACCGGGATTTGCATTTTTGGTGCAAATCCCGGCTATAACACGCTAACTTACAGCACGATTTTGAATTGATTATCCATATTCTTTTCTAAATGAATGGATGTTTTCAAAGACTTACCGCCTGCAGTAATTTCCACGTCGTAGGTACCGTAGAAGCCCTTTGTTTCAAGAATCCCGTTCTCAGCCGTTGCTGTAAGGTTGGTGCGCCAGGTCTTATTGATCAATTCATTCAACGCCTCAAAAGCCGGCTTGGTGCTCATATCATACCGTAGCAAACCGCCGTGGTAATAGTTTTCGCCACAGGTCATATCCCCTTGCTCCGCTCTGAAGGCATAGCCGTCAACAAGGTTCCAATAAATAATTGCTTCCATATTAGGGTGGCTGAACCAGATCTTATATAAATTAGTAAGAATTTCTGCCTGAATCTGTTCATCCTCTTCCGCCCAAGAATAAGCAGGGATCGTCACTTCGGTAACTTGAAGCGGTTTTCCAAAGTCAGAATACCGATCCATCACACTATAAAGCTGTTTGGGATCATACAGAAGTTTTGTTTTTTCTTCCTCGTCTTCACGCTTATAAAATGCATGGAACTGCATGCCGATAGCATCGATGGAAGCTCCCTTAAATAAAGCACGCTCGATCTGCATATAATAGGCACTGCGGTTGAATTTAAATCCATTCGTCCAACAAAAACCGGTTGCCTCATTTATAATCAATTCGTTTGCGGGAAGGTATTTTCTGGCATGCTCAAAGCTCCACTCCACAATATCCGGTTCACGGAAAAACCGGGTGCTGTGACGGTAATCCTCGTCCTTTTCTCCACACTGCGTTTCGTTAATAACCTCCATTGAGGGAATCTTTTCTGCATACCGGTCTGCGATCTCGGCAATGCGCTTGTCCAGATACTTTTTCACCGTAGGAACGTCATTAGATAACCACATAGGAGTAAACTGATCATAAACCAAGCAGTGTAATTTAGGTTCAATTTGATGCTCCGCACAATACTCAAGACATAAATCCGGAGCAGGACGCCGATAAACCTTAGGACTGTTTTTATCAAAACGGGGGTTGCCCTTTACCGGCTCCAAATCAGTCCAGTAAAAGGGAACGGTTGCCAGGTTAAACAAACGAGCAAACTGCTCTTTATAAATATCGTTCTTTTCTTTGGTCTCCAATTCATCGATCATGAAAATATTGGCGCCAAACTTGAAGTCATGTGTTTTCTGATGAAGCTTAATAGAAACGTTCTGTACCGGGTTTCCCTCTTCATCTACAACGCTGATTTTCGCAAAACCTTTTCGGTTCGCCTCGATCCCGCTTTGGACACGGTCCTCCATGTAGGCTTTATTCTCGCGAAATGGTCTTAAGATTTTCTCTGCTCTCTCGTTCATAACGTACTTCTCCTCATTATAATGCAGACTGTGTATCGTTGGGATCCCCTTCCCGGGCAAGGCGATATTCCTCGCTCCAATCCAGATCCCGATATTCTGCCGCTCGTTCATCGCTTTTGATAAATTCAATCAAAAGATCCAGCATCTCTTCGGTCCAGGTATTTTTATCAATCTGGGCGGTGGTGAATTTATTCTGTGCAATCATTTCAAAACCAAACAGATCTTTCACCTGTGTTTTAGCTGCACCGCCCACCACCTCGGCAACCAAATGAGAGGGGATAAACAGCACACCGCCGCCTGCACCGAAGACCACGTCTCCGGGAAGACAAATGGCGTTTCCAATTCGTGTGGGGGTATTATAGGCGGTCATAATAAAGTCGCGGATAGGAGTGGGATCAATACCACGGTAGTACACCTGTGTATGTTCCACCTTCTTCATCTGCTCAGTATCACGGATGCCGCCCCAAATCACAGCACCACCGTTTTCGTTTCTGGTTTTATTTTTCAAGGCAGTAGTAAGATTTCCGCCGAGAAACGTACCCTTATAGATCTTATCATACATATCGATGACCGGCACATCATATTCCATCAAATTATCAATCACCCATTGATTATAGGTGCCGGTTCTTCCCTCGCGACGGCCAATCTCTTTAGTAACCGCATCCAGATCAGGACGATAAGGGCAATAAGTGGCAGTAACCGCACGACCGATCAATTTACGTCCATCATCATGCATGGTGTGCAGGCGGCCCTCAAACTGGCTTTCATAGCCTTTCACAAAGATCGGTTTCCAGACCTCCTCCAGAGTCAAGTTACGCAAAGCCTTTAAGTATTTTTCCTCCACCTTGGGTCTGCCGTCGGGCAAACGCTCACCCTTCCATTCAGGGGTCAATGCGATAATATCTTCCTTACAATTAAATCTCATAGGTGCATACCTCCGTCAATCACTAAATCAATACCTGTAATATATCTGCCCTCATTAGAACAAAGCAACAGTACGCCTGCCGCACAGTCTTCGCTTGTTCCGGCATAGCCCGCAGGAATTTTAGCCAACACCTTAGGTGCATATTCCGGGTCGTTCAAAGCAGTGTCGTTTCTGGGGGTATCGATCACACCGGGCGCCATATTGTTTACCGTAATCCCAAAGGGGGCAAGCTGCGCCGCAAGATTTTGAACCAGGTTCATCTGTGCCGCTTTTGTGGCGGCATATACCGCCATATCGGGATGGGGCTTATACTGCTGAACGCTGCCTACGGTAACGATCCGACCCCACCGTTGTTCCTTCATATACCCGCCGTTCAGTTGAATCAACCGCAGGGAGGTTTTAAAATTCAGTTGCAGCTGATCTTCCAGCTCATCAGCGGTAATCTGATTCCACTTTTTGCGGTATTGAACGGAAGCATTCAGCACCAAAATATCCACAGGACCCGTTTTTTCAAAAAGTTCCTCGGCCCCCTCCGGGTTCATCAGATTTGCCCGCACGGGGATGGCATTTTTGATTTTTTCTGCAGCGGCAATACATTTTTCTTCACTGGATGCACCGTTCACGTATACAACGGCACCGGCATCCGCCAGCAGTTTGGCAATGGCAAAGCCGATCCCTTGAGTCGCACCGGTGACAAGGGCTTTTTTACCCGTTAAATCAAACATCTTCATGATCAGCTCCACTCCCGGTCGTTGGACCATTCGTTATCCCATTGGGTTGTGGGCTCCCACAAACCGGGATATTTTTCGTGCAGATGCTCAGCAATCAATTCTTCGTTTAAAGACTCAATACCCAAGCCAGGCTTATTGGGCACTTTGATAAAGCCGTCCTTCATCAACGGTTTATCCAAACCGTTTGCAAGATCTGCCCACCAGGGCACGTCTACCGAATGGAATTCTACTGCAAGAACGTTCTGAACTGCGGCAGCTGCGTGAATAGCCGCCATACAGGCGATGGGGCTTTCCGCCATATGGATCGCCATAGATACGCCGTATTTTTCACAAAGATCACCCACTTTTTTCATTTCCAGGGCGCCGCCAATGGTCAGCATATCGGGATGGATCACCGAAACACCGCCAGCCTTCATCAAAGGCTCAAAGTTTTCGGCCAAATAAATATCCTCGCCGGTACAGATGGGAATTGTAGTTTCCTTGGCGATTTTGACGTACTGATCGGTATAGCACCAGGGTGCAACGTCCTCCAACCAGGCGATATTATATTTTTCCAGCCGTTTGGCGATCTGAATCACACTACCCGTACCGATATGTCCTAAATGGTCAATGGCGATGGGCGCCTCGTAACCGATCACATTGCGGATCTCTTTTACGTACTGTTCGATCCAATCCAACCCCTTTTCGGTCACCTGAATGCCGGTAGCGTGGTGAGGAATGGTGAAGATTTCATAGTTTTTACCCAGCATCATATCCCGATCAACGGAACCGCTTTGATGCAGGATCGTCTTCATAGAATACTTTTTAATATTCTCTAAAAAGCCGGCCGGGGCACAAAGACAGCCGGGCTCATCCAGTAAAAGTTCGATGCCCAGGTCCATTTTCAGGAAGGTAAAGCCCTGTTCCAAGCGTTTTTTCAATGCGTGACCCATATCGGTTCCGGTATGCTTACCGTCTACGTCGGTATCACAATACATCCGCACCTCATCACGGAATTTACCACCCAGCAGCTGCCAAAGTGGCACACCCCAAGCTTTGCCGGCCAGGTCCCACAAAGCGATCTCGATACCGGAAACACCACCGCCCTGGCGGGAAGGCCCGCCAAACTGACGGATCCGACGGAACAGCTTATCCACGTTGCAGGGATTTTCACCCACCAGGCGGCTCTTAAGCATTAAGGCATAAGTGGCGCTGGAAGCATCCCGCACCTCGCCATAACCAACAAGACCCTGGTTGGTATAAATTTTAATCAAGGGGCAGTGTTTAGGTGCGCCATTGATCTGAGCCACCCGAATATCGGTGATTTTCAATTCACTGGGAGAGGAACAAAGATTGATCCGCTCTTCCAAGCCTTCACGTATTGTACTCATATGAAAACCTCACTAATGTTTTTTCTCCATTATAATAAATAAATTCGGCACATACAACCGAAGATTTGATAAAAAAGGTTTGATTTTCGAAACAAATACCATTATAATTATGCCGAGGTGAGTATGATGTTTTTTGATCAGGACGAATTAACGGTTCGTATTTTAGACGTGGTCTCTTTGGATCAAGGTGAGATCGATACCTTTAACAAAAAAAGAGGATACCACGCTTTAACCTTTCGATTGGAGGCTGATACCCGTTTATCCTTCCATGACCGAACGATCCACGCAGGGAACGGTTCCATTGCCTATTTTCCGGCAAACTTACCCTATCGTCGACAATCCGTACGGGATCGAATGATCGTCATACATTTTGACACGGAAAACTATTTTTCCGGATCTATTGAATTATTTCATACTGCTGACCCCAAACCGATCTGTGCTCTTTATGAGAAAGCATTGGAGGCCTGGAATCAAAAAAAGCCGGGATATTATTACGAAGCAACCGCTTGCTTTTATCAAATACTTTCACTCATCCGTAAAGAGGCAACCAAGGAATTCAAAGAAGAATTTCCGAAACAACTGCAACCTTCTTTACAGTTACTGAACGAAAGGTTTACAAATCCGGACCTTACGGTTGCAGCCCTGGCAAAAGCTGCTAACATTAGTGAAGTCTACTTTAGAAAGCTATTTAAGCAGACCACCGGCCTATCTCCACGTCAATACCTTTCCGGCAAGCGGATCGCCTATGCCGCATCCCTTTTAGAAAGCGGCTATTTATCCGTACAACAGGTAGCAGAACAGTCCGGCTTTTCTGACCCCAAATACTTTAGTGTCGTTTTTCGAAAAACGGTTGGTTATACTCCAAGCGATTTCTTATATCAATGGAGCGATAATGAATAACAAAAGGGATATGCTTAATCGCATATCTCTTTTGATTTTCCCACCCGATTTCCCACTCTTTTTTGAAATTTTCTTTGATTTCCCACACTTTTAAATAGATACGGGTGGGGTCAAACAATTAAA
>JAZQAR010000150.1:0-5458 GCA_045545315.1 Eubacteriales bacterium
CATGGATCTGCCCTTATGGCTTCTTCTTTTGCTTTCCTTCGGGTTTTACGCTTTGACCCGAGGCTTTTTTCATCTTTTGGACCGGCGAAAGGAAAAAAGCTATTTACATACCCTCACCGTAGACGGCACCGAACTTTTAGCCCTTTTGGATACCGGCAATTCCCTTTACGATCCCATCTCCCTTTTACCGGTGGTACTCTGTGAATGGGACGCGTTGCCCCTGCCGGAGGAACTGCTGCGGGCGGTGCTTCATCAGGATGCCGCCGTCTTACCCGACCTTCTGGGCCGGTTTCCCCATCTGCATCTGCGGCTCCTCCCCTATACCGACGCCACCGGTGCCCGGACGTTGCTTTATGCCTTTAAGCCTAAAGAATTGAAAATTGACGGACAGGAGCGGACAGCGCTCATTGCCCTGACCCTTCAAAACCTCTCCCCCGACCGCCGTTTTCAGGCACTATTACATCGAGATTGGAGCAACCTATGAACATCATTCGCTATTATCTTCTTTACCACCCCGCTCTTGCCAAACTACTGCGAAAACTCGCCGGAAAAGTCCATTATGCCAATGGCCATGTAACCCTTCCACCGCCCCTGAAACCGGAGGAGGAGCAGGTCTATATCCGTGCTTTGGATCAAGGCGAGCAATATGCGGTGCAAAAACTCATTGAACATAATCTCCGCTTAGTAGTCTACATCGCCAAACGCTTTGAAAACACCGGCATCGCCAGCGAGGATCTCATTTCCATCGGCTCCATCGGTTTGATCAAAGCCATCAATACCTTCCGTTCCGATAAGAACATTAAGCTGGCCACCTATGCTTCCCGCTGTATAGAAAATGAAATCTTAATGTTCCTGCGGAAAAACCATAACCAAAAAATCGAAGTCTCCTTGGATGAGCCCTTAAACATCGACTGGGACGGCAATGAACTGCTGCTCTCTGATATCTTAGGCACCGATTCCGATAGCGTTTCCAAAAACTTAGAAGAAGATATCGAAAAGCAGATCCTCCATAATGCTCTTGAAAAAATTCCCCTGCGGGAACGCATGATCATGGAGATGCGCTTCGGTCTGGGCGGTTATCGGGAAATGACCCAAAAAGAAGTGGCCGATGTACTCGGAATTTCGCAATCCTACATCTCTCGCCTGGAGAAAAAAATTATCTCCCGCCTGCGACGGGAGATTGAAAAGAACCTATAATTATTCAATATTCATTCTTCATCCTTCATTAAAAAATCCCCTCAAACGAGGGGATTTTTTGTCAATCTGCGCTTTTTAACCGCCGAGGTAGGCTTTTTTGATCTGATCACTTTCAATCAGTTCCGCGCCGGTTCCGGAAAGAACTACCTTGCCGGACTCCAATACATACGCACGGTCGGCAACGGAAAGAGCCATCTGGGCATTCTGCTCCACCAAAAGGATGGTGGTGCCTGCCTCGTGAAGTTCCTTGATGATATCAAAGATCTGCTGCACTAAGATAGGTGCAAGACCCATAGAGGGCTCATCCAGCATCAAGAGCTTGGGGCGGCTCATCAGCGCACGGCCCATAGCCAGCATCTGCTGTTCACCGCCGGAAAGGGTGCCGGCGATCTGCTTACGGCGTTCCTTCAAGCGGGGGAAGCGTTCGTAAACGTCGGCCAGGCCGGCGGCAATTTCGCTGTTGGGGCGGGTGAAAGCGCCCATCTCCAGGTTATCCTCAACGGTCATCTGCAGGAAGACTCGGCGGCCTTCGGGCACGTGGGCCAGGCCCTTGGTCACGATGGTATGGGGGGCAATATTAGAGATATCCTGATCCAAAAACTCGATGGATCCGGTCTTGGAGCGGAGCAGGCCGGAAACGGTCTGCAGGGTGGTACTCTTACCGGCACCGTTAGCACCGATCAGGGTAACGATCTCGCCGGGATGCACCTCGAAGGAAATATCCTTAATGGCGTGGATGCTCCCATAGTAAACATTAATATCATTGACTTTCAGCATCGTTTAGCCCTCCTTCCGTTTGCCCAGGTAGGCTTCGATCACAGCGGGGTTGGCCTGGATCTCGGCGGCGGTACCCTTGGCGATCACTTCACCGAAGTTCAGCACGCAGATACCCTCGCAGATATTCATCACCAAATTCATATCATGCTCGATCAGCAGAACGGCGATCTGGAAGGTATCCCGGATCTTTACGATATTTTCCATCAGTTCAGCAGTCTCGGAGGGGTTCATACCGGCGGCAGGCTCATCCAACAGCAAGAGGCTGGGGTTGGTGGCCAGGGCACGGACGATCTCCAACCGGCGCTGAGCACCGTAGGGCAGGCTGCCGGCCTTCATATCGGCCATATCCTGCATATCGAAGATGGAGAGCAGTTCCAACGCACGCTCGTGGGCTTCCTTTTCCTTCTTCCAATAGGAGGGCAGGCGTAGGATACCGGAAACGGTGGAGTAGGCCTCTTGATTATGCAGACCGATCTTTACGTTATCCTCCACGCTCAAATTCGAGAAGAGGCGGATATTTTGGAAAGTACGGGCGATGCCCATTTTATTGATCTGTACGGTGGTCTTGCCGGAGGTATCCATCCCATCCAGCAGGATGGTACCCCGAGTGGGCTGGTACACCTTGGTCAGTAGGTTAAAAACAGTAGTCTTACCGGCGCCGTTGGGGCCGATCAGCCCGGCGATCTCGGTACGGCCGATGGTCAGGTTCAGGTCGCTGACGGCGTGCAGACCGCCGAAGTCGATGCCCAGGTGGCGGCATTCCAGGATGGGATCCTTACCCAGGTCACGCTCGGGGATGATGGAGTGGCTGGGAACGGGGACCATTTTGGTTTTTTCTTTTACAAAAGGATTCATTCTTCTTCCGCTCCTTTCCGGGTGATTTTTCTGAAGAGCTTACCGAAGAAGTTTTTCAGAGTAGGATTATTGGTAGCCAGCATTACGAGGATCAAAACGATGGCATAGATCAGCATCCGGTATTCAGAGAATTCACGGAGCATTTCGGGCAGGATGGTCAAGGCGGCAGCGGCAATAATGGAGCCCCACATCCGGCCAAGACCGCCCAGTACCACGAATACCAGCACCAGGATAGAGGTATTGAAATCAAACTTGGTGGCAACGATGGTGTTCTGGCTCAGCCCGAAGAGGGCACCGGCGGCACCGGCCAAGGAGGCAGAGATCACGAAGGCCATCAATTTATACTTGGTTACGTTGATACCCACGCTTTCGGCGGCGATCCGGTTATCCCGCAGGGCCATAATGGCACGGCCGGAGCGGCTTTTCACCAGATTGAAGATCACTACCAGAGTGATCATAATGAGGATAAAGCCCGCCAGGAAGGTGGAAATTTTGGTGTTGGCGGGAACGCCCATGGGGCCGTTCATAATCATTTTGCCGCCATCCATTTGCAGAGTATTTTTCAAAAAGCTGACGTGCAAGCCCTTGGCATCCACACCGATATACAGGTTGGTGACGATGGACTTGATGATCTCGCCGAAGGCCAGGGTCACAATGGCCAGGTAGTCGCCCTGCAGGCGCAGAACGGGCACACCGACGATGACACCGGCTACAGCGGCCAACAGAGCACCGATGATCATACCGATCATCAGTCGCAGACCGTCGTTGGGGATGGAGCTGCTCAAGGCGGCGGCAGCCACCGCGCCGGAGAAGGCGCCTACGCTCATAAACCCGGCGTGGCCCAGGCTCAGTTCGCCCAGCACGCCGACGGTCAGGTTCAAGGAAAGAGCCATCACCACGTAGGCACAAACGGGAACCAGCTGACCCCTCAGAGTAGAAGAGATCCCGCCGGTGGAAGCCAGCAATTGCAGGATCACAAAGGCAATGATCACGCCGGCATAAGTAAGCCAGTTACTAAGGGAGCCTTTTAAATTCAGTTTCTTCATTGCGCTCACCTTACACTTTCTCGCTGATCTTTTTACCCAGCAGGCCGGTGGGCTTGATCAGCAGCACCAGGATCAACACCAGGAATACGATGGCGTTGGAAAGCTGAGTAGAGATATATGCGCCGGCAAAAATTTCGATCACGCCCAGCAACACGCCGCCCAGCAATGCGCCGGGGATGGAGCCGATCCCACCGAACACGGCGGCGGTAAAGGCCTTGATACCGGGCATAGAGCCGGTGGTGGGCACCAGGGAAGGATAAGCGGAGCAAAGCAGAACACCGGCGATGGCCGCCAGAGCGGCGCCGATGGCAAAGGTTACGGAGATGGTGCGGTTCACGTTGATACCCATCAGCTGGGCCGCACCCTTATCCTCGGAGCAGGCACGCATAGCCTTGCCCATTTTTGTATTATTGGTAAAGAAGGTCAAAGCGATCATAATGACCACGCAGGCTGCAATGGTGATCAGGGTCCCCACGGGGATGATCAGGTCACCGCCGAAGAGGGTGATCTTGGCGCCGCCGAACAGGTCGGGGAAGATCTTGGGGTTGGAGGTCCAGAGCAGCTGGGCCGCATTTTGCAAAAAGTAGCTGACACCGATGGCGGTGATCAGAACGGCCAGAGAAGTGGCCTGGCGCAAGGGTTTATAGGCCAGCCGCTCGATGATGATACCCAGCAGGGTACAGATCACGATGGCCAGCAGCAGACCTACCACCGGGGGCAGGTTGAATTTGGCGATGGCAAAAAAGCAGACGTAGGCGCCCACCATAATAACGTCGCCGTGGGCAAAGTTCAGCATCTTGGCGATGCCGTAAACCATGGTATAACCCAGGGCGATAATGGCGTAGATGCTGCCCAGACTGATGCCATTGATGAAATGGTTCAAAAAGGTAAGCACGTTTTCACCTCAAAACTTTTTATTTTAAAAACTCAATTGAGGGCTGCCGGACCGGCAGCCCTCAATATTCAATTACTTAGTCGGACAGCAAATTACATACCAACGTAAGCACCGTTCTGGATCACCATACCCTTGGGGGTCTTGGAAACGGTACCGTCGGTAGCCCAGGTCATCTGCTCACCGGTCAAGCCGTCGAATACGAATTCGGCGGAGGTGAACTTAGCCTTCAGCTGGTCGCACAGATCGGAAGCGGAGATGGCATAGTTGAAGGTGCCGTCTTCGTTCTTCAGAGCTTCGCCATTGTCCAGAGCCTGGTAAATGGCATAGATACAGTCGTAAGCGTCAGCAGCGAACTGGTTGGGAACTTCGCCGTGCTTTTCCTTATACTTAGCAACGAAAGCAGTGGTCTTGGCATCGGTAGCGTCAGCGTTGAAGGGGGTCAGCAGCATAACGCCTTCGGCCAGGGGGGTATCGAAGCCTTCCAGACCCACGATACCGTCCATACCGTCTACACCAAAGAACTTGGGAGGAAAGCCGGTGTCCTTGGCTTCCTTCAGGATCAGAGCAGCGGATTCATAATACATGGGCAGGTACACCAGTTCAGCGCCTGCATCCTTAGCGGCTGCAACCTGAACGGAGAAGTCGGTCTTGGTAGCATCATCAAAGGTGGTGGTGGATACGATGGTGA
>JAZQAR010000151.1:0-4920 GCA_045545315.1 Eubacteriales bacterium
AGTTTTACTATACTCCTCAAAAAATACAATTAACGGGTCCTTCTTTTATGATGCTGTTTAATTTTCAAAGTCCGCTGCTTCCCTGCTCTTTTTCGCAGGTGCCTGAATATGATAACACTATTAAAAGGATTTGTCAAGCATTATTATTAAAAAAAATCAATTTTTTATTCTTCTTTAATTGCTGTGGTGGGATAGCCCTTTTCGTTCAGATATTGGATCAATTCTTTGGTGGTTTTATCGCTGTTACTGAGCAAGCCGCTGGCTTGGATCTTAAAGCTGCCCTCCTCGGTTCCGGCTACCTGCTGCAGTGCAGAGGCCGCATTTTCCACCGACTGTTTTTTATCCTCTAAAAAGAACACTTCTTTTTCGATCACATCTGCGCTGTTTTTACTGCCGGGCATACAGCGCAGGCAAAAACCGAAGCTGGAATAATCCAGTTTTACCACGTAGGTCTCTCCTTCGGTGGGTTGATAGGATACGATGACGTTTTGGGTACTGAGGGTACATACCAGCAGAAGGGCGCCCAGGATCCCCAAGATCAGAATCTTATACTGATTCCAGAAACCGCCTTTTTCCTGTTTTTGAAATTCCTGATAGCTCATTATTTTACCCTTTCTTGAAAAATGTGTTTATTTTTTGAAATAAATATATTATAATGATAGTAAACCATAGTAAGGGGTGTTCTAATTGAGTATTATATCACAAGATTTTGACCAATACAAGAAGTTTTCTCATATCCATTTCGTAGGGATCGGCGGGGTATCCATGTCCTCCCTGGCTTTGATCCTGAAGCAGCAGGGTAAAACCGTAACCGGGTCTGACACCGGTAAAAACCCTACTATTAAAAAATTGATCGATTCCGGGATCATCGTCTACCCTACCCACGATGCAGACAATGCGGTGGGTTGTGATCTGCTGGTTTATACTGCCGCAGTTTCGGACAACAATCCCGAGTTGGTTTTTGCAAGAGAGAATAATATTCCCATGATGGAGCGTGCCGTACTGTTAGGTTATATGACCGCAGAGTTTAAAAACTCCATCGCAGTCTCCGGCACCCACGGCAAGACCACCGTAACCTCCCTGATCTCCTGCATCTTAAAGACCGCAGAATTGGATCCCACCGTTCTGGTAGGCGCCAATCTGAAGGCCATTGGCGGAAATTATTGCCTGGGGCAAAGTGATTTTGCTGTTTACGAAGCCTGCGAATACGTGAATTCCTTCCATCATTTTTATCCCCATTGCGGTGTGATCCTGAATATCGACGAGGATCACCTGGACTTCTTTAAGGATCTGGATGCCATCAAGGCCTCCTTCTGTCGCTTTACCGAAAACTTTACCGAAGACGGCTTTATGGTGGTAAACGGGGACGACGAGAACTGTTTATCGGTACGTAAATATTACAAGGGTGAGACCTTGACCTTTGGGTTGGGAGCCGAAAATGATTGCCAGGCAAAGAACATTCAGTTGATCTCCGGCTATCCCCAATTTGATATTTATTATAAAGGAAGTTATTGTACCCGTGTGGAATTAAAGATTCCCGGACGGCACAATATTTTAAACGCTTTAGCCTCCGCCTGCACCGCCTTCCGTTACGGAGTGGATGCAAAGTCCGTTAAAGCAGGCTTAGAATCCTTTACCGGTGCGGACCGCCGCTTTGAAGTAAAGGGCACCTGCAACGGCGCTTTTATCATTGACGATTACGCCCATCACCCCACCGAGATCCAGGCCACCCTGAAGAGCGCCAAGGAGGTTTGCCGGGGAAAGGTATACGTGATCTTCCAGCCCCACACCTTTACCCGCACCTATTATTTAATGAAGGAATTTGCCGAAATGCTGGCCATTGCCGATCAGGCAGTGCTGACAGACATTTATGCCGCCCGCGAAATCAACAAAGTGGGTGTAAATATCGTGGATCTGAAGAACGCCATACCCGGTGCCATTTATATCAGCAAATTTGAGGACATTGCAGAATACCTGAAAAAGGAGCTGAAGCCCGGCGATATGGCGATCCTGATGGGCGCCGGAAACGTGAATACCATTGCAGAATTGGTCGTTGAATAAAAAATAAGGTGTTGCAAAAGCAACACCTTATTTTTTATTCATATATTCCCGGGGAGAGCAGCCTACGGAACGGTGGAATTCTGCGGAAAAATAGCTGAGGCTTTCAAACCCGCATTGACTGGCCACCTGGCCGATGGTATAGTACCCTGTTTGAAGGAGGATCTTTGCATTTTCGATCCGGCTTTTTTTGATATAAGCACCGGGAGAGATGCCAAATGCGGAACGGAAGAAACGACGCAAATAGGAATCGCTGACCCCGAACCGCTCTGCCACGGCAGATACGCCTAACTCTGACCGGTTCAAACGGCGATCGATATACTCCTTAATAGCCAGCGCACGGGGGGAAGTATTGCCCAGGGAGGGCTGATCCTGATTTAAGGCCGCAAGGATCCCATAAAAGATCGAAAGGCTTTTGGGATCACGCCCCCGGTTGATACGATGGCTCAAGGACACGAATTCTTCTGCAAATAACGTAGGATCAGTTGGAGTGATCACCATGGGCACGGCAGGAGCATCCTCATCCATCAGATCAAAATGAGCCACAATCATCTCTCCAGCCTCTGGGATCTCCGTTATATAGTCCAAGCCCTTCGGCACATAGGTCAAAGTGCCGGGCACAGAAACCAAACGTTCACCCCCAAATTCCAGTACCGTTTGTCCGGAAAAGCGGTAAGAAAGGCTATGGTGGGCTCTGCCCGGTACGTCAAGAGCATTTTTTTGTGTATAGAAAACCTGATGGCAAACAAGCGACGTCACTAATGCATTTTCGCCGAAAAACAAAACTATGCACCCCCTTTTGAATTGATTTTACCATAGTTTAAGAATAATTACAAGTTCCGTTTTCCTAAAGTTTATAGCGTTATTTATGATTGAAAGAGACAAAGCGTGATTATATAATTAAAGTATAAAATCCTTTTGGAGGTATAATAAAATGAGCGATTTAAAAGCAAAGATCGAAGCAGCGGTCAAAAAAGAAGGCATTGACCTGATCGGGTTTGCATCCAAGGAACGGTTCGAGGGCTTGGACCCCCGCAAGAACCCTTTCACAGTTTTTCCTGAAGGTAAGACTGTGATCATGGTGGGCAAGCGGATCTGCCGCGGCTCCCTGCGCGGTGTTGAAGAAGGCACCAACTTCGACGATTACAACCATTTTGGAAGAAGTTGGTTGGAGGATGAGTTCCTGGCCTTGGCCTGCTACAATATGACCAACGTGCTGGAGGATGAAGGCTGGGAAGCCGTTCCCCTCTTCCCCAACCCCACCGAGATCAGCGCCACCGGTGTTTCCGTTGAGCCGGGCAAGCCTGCCCCCAACGTATTCCCCGATTTTGATTATGCAGCGGTAGCCTGCGGTCTTTGTGAGATCGGATACAGCGGTATTCTGCTCTCCAAGGAATTCGGCTCCCGCCAGCGGTTCCATATGATCATTACCGACGCAGAGCTGGAGTCTACTCCCCTGCTGACCGAATCCGTTTGCAACCGTTGCGGTAAGTGTGCTGACGTTTGCCCCCTGGGCGCCATCAGCAAGGATGAAACCGAAGAGATCGAGATCTGCGGCAAGAAGATGGTGGTTGCCAAGGTAAACAAGGAGCTTTGCAAAAAATGCAAAAACGGTGCTTTGGTCAACCGGCTGGCTCCCAGCGCCACCCCTGATCGGATCGCCGCCCTTTGTAACCGCACCTGCTTATGCGAGCTGGAAGAAAAAGAACTGATCAACAACCGTTTTGAACGGCAGTTCCGTTCCTCTGAAGCCTGGTCCATCGGCAGAGAGGAGTGACTCCTATGAAATTGACCTCTCAAATGATCAAGGACAAGGCAGCCGAGCTTGGTATCGATTGCATTGCCATTGGGAATATTGAGCGTTTTGCCAATGCACCCAAACTGATGAATCCCAGCACCTATTTCCCCGGTGCCAAATCAGTGATCGCCCTTGCCATGCGGATCCCTCGGGGTACCTATCGCGGCATTGAGGAAGGCACCCATTGGCACAATTACACCTTTTATTCCTACAACAAATTAAACACCTTTTTCCGCCCCATAAAAACCTATAATCTTTGTTGCTTTATTGAAGATCACGGATGGGAAGCGGTGGCTCATTACCCTGCCGTTCCCGAAGGTCAGGGTGCCAAAGAGCCCGTTGCCGAAGGAAAGGTTCCCCCCAACGTGATCTGCAGTGTGCGGTTGATCGCCGCCGGCTGCGGTTTGGGTGAGGTGGGCTATTCCAAAGTCTTTTTGACCAAAAAGTTCGGCCCCCGTGTACGGCTTGAGTTGATCTTCACCGACTGTGAATTGGAGCCCGATCCCATTTTGGACACCGGTGACATTTGTCTTCATTGCGGCGCCTGTGTGCGGGAGTGCCCGGGCAATGCAGTACCGCCCATTAAGGACGAGCGGTACCTGAACGTGGATTTCGGAGAAAAATCCATCTGGTACGGTGACGTCCATATGGGCCGCTGCACCCTTTCCCACCATGGTTTCAACAACGAATGCTCCCCCTTCCACAAAAAAGAGTTCCCCAATATGGCCTTTGACGTGCGGAATTCTGAAATGACCGAAGAAGAAGCCTACATCCTCTGCTATTCCATGGCGGATGCTAAGTGGAAGCGGAAGCCCGGCGGCGTTGCTCAAGAATATTATAAGTACATCAAAGATCACACCGGATACTTTGCCATTTGCGGCGCCAAGGGTTGTATCCGTGCCTGTATGAATATGCTGGAAAAGACCGATCGGATCGAGAACAAGTTCCATAATCCCTTCTATAAAAAGAAGAGTTGGTCCTTGCCGAACCAGCCCTTTGAGCTTCCTACCGGTGTGAACCCCTATCGTGAAGAGCACCTGGATGAAAAATATCCCGGTATCCGT
>JAZQAR010000152.1:0-5384 GCA_045545315.1 Eubacteriales bacterium
AATCACAAAACAAACCAGCCCGGCGGGCATGGCAGGCCTCCTTTTATCATTTTTATTTGCCTCCCCCTTGGGGACGCTTGTGGTGGATGAGGGGTCATTTGATGATTCTCCCCCATTCCTCCACCAACCGTTCTAAACTCCAAGCCGCATTGGCTGGGGAGGTGGAGGGCAGGCAGATGGCCTTGATGCCTAAGATCGGCTCCTGCCATCGGCAATAGGCCTTGTGGGCGGTCTGCCCGTTGGTGAAGATCCTGCGGATGGGCGCTCCCTCTAAAATGGGGCGCAGATCATTGGGGCGGGCGTTTTTAATGGAGCTATCGCTGCTGCCGGTAATGTTGCAGGCGGCGATCACGTCCCAAAGGGCAATGTGATTGCGATGTAAAAATGTACGCTTTTCCTCAATGGTTTGGGGGACTTTCTGCTGTAAAACCCCCGCTAAAACCTTCCAAAATCGGTTTTGCGGGTGGCCGTAAAAGAAGGCTTGCTCCCGGGATTTCACCGAGGGAAAACTGCCTAAGATCAAAATTTCGCTCGCCTCGTCAAAGAGGGGCGGAAAGGGATGATTAATCATCCGGCAAAACCTCGCTCAAAAAACAGCCCCGGTATCCGTTCTCGTAGCACCATTTTGCGGGCTCCAGCACTAATTCCTCAAATTTCGGCCGATGTTTTTTATAATCGGGATAAAAATATTCTTCGTGCATCATAATGGAAATAAAGCCGCTGCGCAGGGGATCCTTTTTGATATTTTCCAGTTTTTCGATCAGTCGTTCCGGCTCCTTTTCCAGGTTCAGTACCTGGTCAATGCAGACGAACAGAATGTTTTCCTGCTCGTCGTACCAAAAATCCCGCTGACCGATGTGGGCCACCATCTCCTTGGGGTAATGATAGGAAACGGAGGGCTCGCCCTTTTTCGTAAAGGTGAAGTATCCGGCCAAAGCCCGATATCCCGCATAGCGCAATGCTTTGGTTACGTCTTCATTGGCGGCGCCATAGTGCAGGGTAGTGGCAACGGAAAGGGTGTCCGGCCCTGCAAAGCGCAGGATCTCTTTGTGCACCCGCTCCATATCCCGGGTTACTTGGTCTGCAGTTGCGTTTTTATAGGGGGCATCCGGATAGTTGCGGTCGGCGTGGAAGGAAAGCTTCAGCCAATGGGCGTTGGCCTGCCATTCGGATTTGAACTTGTCCGTCATCATGGAAAGATCAAAATATTCCTTGTGTTCGGCAAAATCCGCCATTTCCTCCTCGGTGAAGCGATAGTAAATGTTCAGGTGTACCTTGGCACCGTAAAGGTCGTGAGCCTTCTTATAAACCGCCAGATAGGGGTTATCAAAGATGGAGGTGTATTCCTCGGCGTGATCGGTAATATCCTTTAAAAACAGAATATTATCGTCGCTGGAGATGCGGTAACGCCCCATAGCGTTCCGCAGGCGGTAAACGGCGATCTCGGTGCGGAACCCGCTGTTCAGATCCTGCAAAGAAAGAATATTCTTGCCCCACTTTAAGCGCACCGGGCAAAGGTAAAAACTGCCGTTTTTGGTGGCGGGCTTGCCGTTGATTAAAATATCCCCGTCGGGCCGGCCGCAGATGGCAACTTCAATTTTCAAGCCCCGGGCGGTTTCTTCGCCGTCGTTGGCATTCAGGCAATCCCCTTCGATGGGGAACCGGAAGAAAAAGGGATCTTCACCTTGATAGTAATCTTTCATAATCCTTCTCCTTTATTGAATAGTAGCACGCAGCGCCTTGATGTTCTCTTCCATAGAGGCATTTTGTTGAAAGATGCTGGAACTGCCGGCCACAAAAATATTAGCACCGGCTTCCTTCATTCGTTTGGCATTGGGGAAATTCACGTTTCCGTCCACCTCGATCTCAACGTGGGGGTACCCCTTTTCGTCCAGGAGCGCCCGTAAACGTTTGATCTTATCCAGGGTGGCGGGGATCAGCTTTTGCCCGGCAAAACCCGGGTTCACCGTCATCACCAATACGCCGTCGATGTCGGCTAAAACCTCTTCAATGGCCGAAAGGGGCGTGGCGGGGTTAATTGCCACCATGGGCTTGGCACCCTTTTCCCGGATCCTGGTTAAAACCCGCTGTAAATGCCGGGTGCTTTCGGTGTGAACCGAAACGTAATCACCCTCCCCGATGGGGAACCAATCCAGTTTGTTTTCCGGCTCGGTAATCATCAAATGATAATCCAAAGGGATAGAGGAGTGGCTTTTTAAAAACCGGCAATAATCGGTTCCAAGGGTAAAATTTGGCACAAACTGACCGTCCATTACGTCGATATGCAGATATTCGATTTTTGCCTCCTCCAGCTGCCGCAGGGTGCCCGCTAAATTGGCATAATCAGCGCACATCATGGATGGTGAGATCTTGTTTTGCATTGGTGGTCCCCCTTAATTAATAATAAACCAAGTATACCATACTTTTTTTTATCTTTCAAGCAAAAAGGGAGGTGCCTTTTGAAAAAGGCGCCTCCCTTTAAAACCCACCGCGAAAACTTTCAAACCGCCGGAATGAAAGTTTTTGGGGATCATAAGGACCTTTTTTCAAAAAGGTCCTTATAGCTCTTCGTTTTTACAGTTTTTCCACACCCAGGGTGATCTTTTCGCCGTTGATATCCCATTCCTTGGAAAATTCAGGAGCGGTTGCATCGGCGGCCAGCTCATCGGAGAGGGTGTTGTCGGCGATCTCTTGGAATTCTTCCTTCATCAGCGCCAACAGCTTGTCGTTGCCGGCCGCATAGACCTTAATGTGGTCGGTCACTTCAAAGCCGGAATCCTTCCGCATGGTCTGGATCTTGGAGATCAGCTCCCGTACAAAGCCTTCCCGAATCAATGCATCGGTCAGGTTAATGTCCAGAACAACGGTGTAGCCCTTGTCCTTCACGGTATGGAAGCCTTCCTTTTGGGCAACGCTGATCAACAGATCCTCGGTCAGGAGCTCCACGGTACCGCCGGGCAGATCCAGGGTCAAAACGCCCTTGCCGTCCAGTTCAGCCTTGGCGGCGGAGCCGTCCAACTGAGCCAGGGCGGTGCGGATCTCGTTGAGTTGCTTGCCGTATTTGGGGCCAACGGTCTTCAACTGGGGCTTGAATTCATAGCTGAGGAACTCGGAAAGATCGGTCTTGTAAACAACGCTCTTCACGTTCAGCTCGTCCAGGATAATGGCGGTGAACTCTTCGTCCAGGGCTTTCTCGCTCTCCACGTACATAGCGGCCAGGGGCTGGCGGTTCTTGCGACCGGAGCCGTTCCGGGCGGCACGACCCAGCACCACCACGTTCAAAAGCTGTTCCATATTGTATTCCAGATTCACGTCGATGCGGCTTTCGTCCACGGCGGGGAAGTCGCAAAGATGAACGCTTTCGGGAGCAGTCTTGTCGATGGAGCGTACCAGATTCTGGTAGATATTCTCGGTCATAAAGGGAACCATAGGAGCGGCAGCTTTGGTAACGGTGACCAGAGCGTGATAGAGGGTCATATAAGCGGCGATCTTATCCGCCTCCATACCCGGTGCCCAGTAGCGCTCACGGCCACGGCGTACGTACCAGTTGCTCAGCTCGTCCACGAACTCATCCAAAGCCCGGGCGGCCTCGGGCACCCGATAGTTGGCCAGGTTGTCGTCCACGGTCTTGACCATGGTGTTCAGTTTGGAAAGTACCCAGCGATCCATAACGGTCAGGGCGCAATCCTCCAAGTTATATTTGGTGGCATCAAAGTTGTCAATGTTGGCATAAAGAGTAAAGAAGGCATAGGTGTTCCAAAGGGTACCCATAAACTTCCGCTGACCCTCGGTCACCGCCTTGTCGTGGAACCGGTTGGGCAGCCAGGGGGCGGAATTGGTGTAGAAGTACCAGCGGATAGCATCGGCGCCGTGCTTTTCCAAAGCCTCGAAGGGATCCACCGCATTGCCCTTGGATTTGCTCATCTTCTGGCCGTCCTTATCCTGAACGTGGCCCAAAACGATTACGTTTTTGTAAGGAGCCTGATCAAAGATCAGGGTGGAGATGGCCAAAAGGGAATAGAACCAACCCCGGGTCTGATCCACACCCTCGCAGATAAAGTCGGCGGGGAACTGGGATTCAAAGAGTTCCTTGTTTTCAAAGGGATAATGATGCTGAGCAAAGGGCATAGAGCCGGAATCGAACCAGCAGTCGATCACTTCGGGTACCCGGTGCATTTCCTTGCCGCAATGGGGGCAGGTAATGGTTACCGCATCGATGAACGGGCGATGGAGCTCAATGTCTTCGGGGCAATTGTTGCTCATGCTCTTCAGTTCTTCGATACTGCCGATGGAATGCAGATGTCCGCATTCACAGGTCCAGATGTTCAGGGGAGTACCCCAGTAACGGTTCCGGGAAAGACCCCAATCCTGCACGTTTTCCAACCAATCGCCGAACCGACCCTTTCCGATGGATTCGGGGATCCAGTTGATGGTGTTGTTGTTGCGGATCAGATTGTCCCGTACCTGGGTCATCTTAATGAACCAGGATTCTCTTGCATAATAGATCAGCGGGGTATCGCACCGCCAGCAGAAGGGATAATCATGTTCAAACTTGGGGGCGTCAAAGAGCAGGCCGGCCTTGTCCAGATCGGTCAGCACCAGGGGATCGGCCTTCTTCACAAAGATCCCGGCGTAGGGAGTCTCTGCGGTCAGCTCACCCTTGCCGTCCACTAACTGAACGAAGGGCAGATCATATTTGCGGCCCACGTTGGCGTCGTCTTCACCGAAGGCGGGAGCAATATGTACGATACCGGTACCGTCGGTCATGGTAACGTAATTATCGCAGGTCACGTAATGACCCTTTTTATTCTGCTTTTCGCAAACGGGCTTCACAAAATCGAAGAGAGGCTCGTATTCCTTGTATTCCAGATCCTTACCGCAGTAGGTCTCCAGAACGGTGTAGGCATCCTTGCCCTCTTCGGCCAGCTTGCCCAAAACCCGATCTAAAAGGGCCTCTGCCATATAATAGGTGTAGCCGTCGGCGGCCTTCACCTTGCAATAGGCCTCCTCGGGGTTCACACAGAGGGCCACGTTGCTGGGCAGGGTCCAGGGAGTGGTGGTCCAGGCCAGGAAGTAGGCATCCTCGCCCACCACCTTAAAGCGCACCACCGCACTCCGCTCCTTCACGTTCTTGTAGCCCTGGGCCACCTCGTGGGAGGAGAGGGGAGTACCGCAACGGGGGCAATAGTGCACGATGTTAAAGCCCTTGTAGAGCAGCTCTTTATCAAAGATCTGCTTCAAGGCCCACCATTCGGATTCGATAAAATTGTTGTGATAGGTTACGTAGGGATCGTCCATATCGGCCCCAAAGCCAACGGTGCGGGAAAAATCCTCCCACATTCCCTTGTACGTCCAAACGCTCTCCTTACAATGGCCGATAAAGG
>JAZQAR010000153.1:0-10562 GCA_045545315.1 Eubacteriales bacterium
AAAAGAAACTTGAATTTTTGGATTGGGAATTTGGCGTGTTCTTTCATTTTGGAATCCGCTCATTTTTCCCCGGTCACAAGGATTGGGACGGAAAAGAGATGCCTATGGAAGCATTCAATCCCACCGAGCTTGACTGTGAAAGTTGGATTAAAACGGCAAAAGCAGGCGGCGCAACCTATGCCATTCTGACCTGCAAGCACCACGACGGCTTTGCTCTTTGGCCTACCAAGTACTCTGAATACAGCGTTGCAGGATCACGTTGGAAAGATGGCAAGGGTGACGTTGTCCGTGAATTTGTTGATGCCTGTCGCAAGGTAGGGTTGAAAGTAGGGCTATACTATTCTCCTGCGCAATGGGGAAAATATGCTATCAGCTTCAAAAACGCTGAAGAATACGACGAATATTTTATAAACCAGATTCGAGAGCTTCTTACCGGATACGGTAAGATAGACTATCTTTGGTTTGATGGTTGTGGTTCTGAAGGGCACGAATACGATAAAGCTCGCATAGTTAAGGCAATCAATGAATATCAGCCTGATATTCTCACCTTCTGCGATCCGGAATGGAGCCCGGGAGTGCGCTGGATTGGCAACGAGGATGGCTATGCTTCCTTAGTCAACCCCCTCGTTGTGTGCAAAACGGATTTTTCCGAGCTTGCAACGGAGGAACAAAAATTGTCTTCAGCTATGTTTCTGCCTGCAGAGTGCGACTGTAAAATACGCAAGACTTGGTTCTATGATGACAACGAGGAAACGCTCAAATCGGTGGATGAACTTTTTGGTATGTACGAAATGTCGGTGGGACACGGTTCTAACTTTCTTTTGAACATCGGGCCGGACAACCGGGGGCTTCTTCCGGAGGCAGATGCAGAGCGCTTCCTTGCACTTGGTAAACGGATCAGAGCTTCTTACGGCCAACCGCTGGATTTCTCCGCTCCCGTAAAAGAAGGCGATACTTACATCATCACTCACAAGGAAATGGACGAGCCCTCCTGGGAAATGCCCACCGAGAATCATCTTTCCAATACCATTGTTATCAGCGAAGACCTTACCAACGGTCAGAAGATCTCCTCTTTCTCCGTATATGCATATCTTCCCCACTACAAGAAGAAAAAAATACAGGTATTTGAGGGAAAAACCGTTGGACACAAGGTGTTCTGTAAATTCAGTCCGATTCGTGCCACAAAATACGAGGTTGTAATAAACGCTTCTGACGGTGAACATAGAATAACGGATATCAAAGCATTCTATGTAAAATAGTTGATTATACCGATATCTTTTTCGATGCAACTTGCCGACCGTGACCGAACTGCAATCTCGCTTAAAACAATTGTAAGGACTCCCCTGCCTCACAAGTCCTCCCTCCGCAGCCAAAAATGAAAGCACCACTTTTGTGGTGCTTTCATTTTTTATTTCGAGATAAGATGTCAAACCTGCAACCGACGGGTGAGGTTGCGAGCGTTAGCGGTGCGAGAAACAGTTAGCAAAACGAAGCACCGCGCGAACAGGTTCAAGTCCCGTTATACGAAACCCAAAGACCATAGTTATCTTAATTTTTGATTCTAAAATTCGTAGGTGTGATATCGAAATGCCGCTTAAAAAGTCTGGAAAAATAATTATAGTTTTCATATCCTAGATATGCGGATAAATCATTGAGACTCACCTTATTGCGAAGCATCAGTTCCTTGGCTAATAACATTTTTCTTTCATTTATATAATTGGTAATAGTCTTGTTCGTTTGCTTTTTGAATATATACGCCGTGTACTCTTTTGTAAGACCTATTTCATTACTGATGCTTTTTAAGGACATTTTTTCGGTTATATGCTCATCAATATATCTCACAATTTTAAGTACGTGCGGATTGGTTGATTTTAGAGCGATCATATCCATAAGTTCGAAAAGAATTAAGTTCAGCAAATTTGCAACCTTTTCTTTCGAATGATAATACGGTGTGAGATGGGATTGTGAAAAAACCGATACTATTTTTTTGATATCTTGAGTAATACAATTCTGCAGATAATTTTCTGACGGTAGTTCAACGTCAGGTGTGACAGAAAAATTAAAGCTGACATATTTTACAGGCTCATCCACAGCAATTCTTGACCTTATAGTGCCCGGTTTCAACAAAATGGCATCATTCTTGTTTAACACTATGGTTTCTCCGCTAGCCATATATTTCATTGTTCCACTCAATACAAAAGTAAAATCATAATAGTCTATTCTAATTTCAGGGATATATGAGCTTTTACCTAACGAAACATTGCAGTAATGAAAAATTTCCTTGACAATATATTGGTTCATAACATACGCCTCAAAAAATATTAATATAGTGCGGTTTACAATATTATAAATTAATATAGTTAATTGCGGATTTATCGTATTTTTTATACAATTATATACAATTAGATGGCCTTAGTCAATATTAATATTATAGTAGTTGGAGGTAGTTTTATGAAAGCTCTGCTTTTAGGCGATGTTTGTCCTACACAGGTAACAAATCCGCTTTTTGAAACCGGCGATATCAACACTTTGTTTACCGATACATTAGAATTGTTCAAAGGTAATGATTTGAATTTTGTAAATTTGGAATGTGCTTTAACAGATAGCACATCACCTATAAAAAAGTTTGGGCCAAATCTTGCCGCTACTTCAAATACCGCTGCGGTTTTAAGAAAAATAGGTGTAAATTATGTAGGTCTCAGCAACAATCATATTTTTGACTTTGGCGTTAAAGGCGCTTTGGATTCTATGGAGGCTCTGCGTAAAGTCGGAATATCTTATACTGGTTTTGGTAATGATTATAAAGATTCAAGAAAGAATCTGATCGTTGAAAAAAACGGTGAAAAAGTATGTCTTATTGCTGTGTGTGAACACGAGTATTCATACGCTCTTGAAAACAGAATGGGAAGCCGCCCATTTGATGAATACGATACATTGGAGGATATCAGAAAGGCAAAAATGGAAAATGACCGCGTTATTGTCTTATATCACGGTGGCAAAGAGCATTGTCTCTACCCATCTCCCCGACTTTATAAAACATGTAGGGCAATGGCAAAAAGCGGCGCCGATGTAGTTCTTTGTCAGCATACGCATTGTATCGGTTGCTATGAAAAATATAACGATTGCCACATACTTTATGGACAAGGAAACTTCCATTTTGTAGGGTTGCCTATGTCCAATCTACCAAAGACATGGAATAGTTTATTGGCGGTTAAATATGATACGTCTACAAATGAAATTGAATTTATTCCTATAATTAATCAGGAAAAAGGAATCACTCTTGCTAAAGGTGAGAAATATAAATCTATTATGCAAGACTTTGCTGCACGAAATGAAGAGCTGCAAAATGGTGAATGGAAAAAAGGTTGGCATGCTTTTTGTGAAAAGGTTTCGTGCGGTTACATAAATGCAATAAAAAATGCTTGCAATGAAGATTCCATTGAACGCAACAATGCTTTATTTGCACATTATTTGGATTGTGAAGCACATACAGATGTTTGGCGTGAACTTTTCCCAACATATAACAAGACAAATGAAGTTGATATCTAAATCGGTGCAACTTGCCAACATTGCGAACCGATTTAAGCTTCGGCGCTTAATCCCGCTCTTTTTTCTACATCGATGATTTTCATATCAATCACCTTCTGTTGTATTATAAACTATGCCCCAAGGGGAATGTCAAGTGTATTTGTTGTGGTAACGTCCTTGTCTGGGCATCCGCCCCACTTTTCTGCGTCTGCTGTAAGGGAAATTTGTTTTCTGAAAGGACTTGAACCATCAAACAGCACGCTTGTAACTTGGCAACAGGTCACTCCCGCATTATAATTCGTCTGAAAACAATTTGTTTGAAAGGAAGCCTAAAAATGAAGACCGCTTATGATAATAACAAAGCGTTAATGCAAAAGGTCACTCCCTCTATGTCTTGTGATATTTCCGCCTTTGAGGAGTGGCAGATTTCCGCCAGAAATAAACTTTCACAGCTTTTGGGGTTGGATAAGTTTAATAAGGTTGATTTGGATTTCAAGATAGAATATCAAGAAAAAAGCGAAGGTGTTACCGAAATTCGTTTTACCTATCAAAGTGAAGCGGGCTACCGTGTCCCTTGTCATATGCTGCTTCCCGACGGAATTGAAAAACCCCCGGTGATGATCTGCTTGCAGGGACACTCGAAAGGAATGCATATTTCCTTGGGCAGACCTAAATTCAAAGGTGATGAAGACATCATCCGCGGCGGCGATCGGGATTTTTGTGTGCGTGCCGTAAAAGAAGGGTTTGCCGCCATTGCTTTGGAGCAAAGAAACTTCGGTGAATGTGGCGGGGACGAAAACGGCCCCCGATGTCTTTACTCAAGTATGGTGGCGCTTATGATGGGGCGCACCACAATCGGTGAGCGCGTGTGGGACGTTTCCAGACTTATAGACGTCATCGAAGCCCAATTTAAGGATGTTGTAAACGCCGATCTAATTTGCTGTATGGGCAATTCAGGCGGAGGCACCGCGACTGCATACGTTGCGGCTCTTGAAGATAGAATCGTTCTTGCTATGCCTTCGTGTGCTATGTGCACGTACAAGGACTCTATTGGAGCTATGCCGCACTGTTCTTGTAATTTTGTTCCTCATATCGCTGAATACTTTGATATGGATGATCTTGTCGCTATGGCATATCCTAAATATTTCATTCAGGTGTCCGGCAAAGAGGATAATATTTTCCCGCTGGTTGCTGCCGAAAAGGTTTTTGACAGCGGCAAACGCGTGTATGACGCATTGAATGCGGGATCCCGTTGTACTCTCGTTAAAGGGAACGGCGGGCATAGATTTTACGCAGATGACGCGTGGCCGATCGTGCATCAATATCTTGGTATCTAAATCGGTGCAACTCGCCACTGAAAAACACAGTCACCATTGGGCGACCCTTCGGTGGCTGTGTTTTTTGCGTTTTGGAAGAAGTGGTCTGCACCACCGATCGTCGGGTTATGAGGCCGACGAGCGTGGCTCGTTGGCAGCGCCCGTTCTCCGCCGCCTAAGTGCGGATGAAGGAGAACGGGGGCTGGCGCAGCGGTCGAAATTTTGGGTGGGCGCCCCGCCGACCGCCTGAAAATTTCGGGTCACCGCAAGCTGGTGACCGAACTGCAATCTCGCTTAACACGATTGTAAGGACTCCCCTGCCTCACAAGTCCTCCCTCCGCAACCAAAACAGATACCTGCGATGGGGAAGTGTCTTTTGGCAAGAAGAATATCAGGCAGATCTTAGCGTTTCTTTCGTAACGGTGAGGTATATTCGATGGGAAGAAACGGGAGGACACCTATACCGTCAAATCAACGATAAGATTAATGAAACCGATGCAGTTTTCGATATTCCAAGGGAGGGATTTTATACTTTTCTTTAAAACGGCGGGAAAAATAGAATTGATCGCAGAAGCCGAGGGCATCGCTGATATGGGAAAGCGGCAGCCCGGTACTGATCAGCAGGTTTTCCGCCCGATACATAACGAGCCCGTCAATGTATTTCCCGATGGGGACACCAAGCTCTGTCTTGAATCCGTGTGACAGCGTGGTTGGGGAAACACAGATCTCCTCAGAGATCTTTTTGACAGTAAGGGATATGGAAAGATTTGCATCAATAAAAACCAGCGCTTTTCGAACCATTTCAGAGTATTGTTCGCTTTTGATATCGATTTGGTATTCTGTAAGAAGCGCAAAAATATCTGCTTGCAAAATGGATTTCAGATATCCTCTGCTTATGGTGTTATCTTGACCAAACAGGGACAGGAGTGTATTTAGATGCAGCGGTGAAACTTCCTTACAAAGAACTCTATGAATTCCCCGCAAAACGTCCGTCCCGTAGGCGTTGAAAAGATTTACGTGAAAATAGAGTTGATGCATGCTGCTGTCACACCGATGGGAAAAGGAATACCCTGCCGGCAAAAGATAAAGCTTCCCCGCGGTAAGACACAGGATCCCCTGCTCCGTTTCAATTTCTGCCGCACCATCGATAATATAATAGAGCCGGGTGTAGGGGGGTGTGAGATTCCTTGCGTGCCAATCTGTATCACAAAAGGCATTTCCTTCAGCGACAATAGAAAGCGTCATATTCTCCGACTGCGAGCACAGTTTGTGGTTGTGTTGAATAAGCATACTAAAATCTCCATATTAATAACGCAAAAATCCATTGTATTTACTAAAGTTATTTGATAGACTTTTCTTAAAATACACATAAATTATAAAGTGGAGGGAATCGTATGTCAAGTTATAAACGCAGAGCCACCCCCGGCGATACCGAATGGTTTGTACACGACCGTTTCGGTATGTTTATTCATTTCGGCCTGTATGCCGCACCGGCACGGCACGAATGGATCCAATGCCGTGAGCAAATTCAACCGGAGGACTATAAGAAATACTTTGACCATTTCAATCCGGACCTGTTTGATGCAAAGGAATGGGCAAGAAAAGCAAAGGCCGCAGGAATGAAGTACGCGGTGCTGACATCCAAGCATCACGAGGGCTTCTGCCTTTTTGATAGCCGGTATACCGACTATAAGATCACCAATACGCAATTTGGGCGTGATCTTATTAAGGAATATGTCGAAGCGTTTCGGGCAGAGGGGCTGAAGGTGGGCTTCTACTATTCTCTGATCGATTGGCATCATCCCGAATTTACCATTGACCACCATCATCCTATGAGAAATCTTCCGGATGCTGAGGCAATAAGCGCCAAACGGGATATGAAAAAATATGCAGAGTACATGCGCAACCAAGTGACCGAGCTGCTTACGAACTATGGGAGAATCGACATCCTTTGGTTTGACTTTTCCTATAAAAAAGCACCGGGATCTCCGGACTGGATGCAAGGCAAGGGAAAAGATGATTGGGAATCGGAAAAGCTGATCGAGATCGCCCGTAGGCTGCAGCCGGGAATCATTATCGATAACCGTGCTGACATCGACCAGGATATTTGGACACCGGAGCAGCTGCAGGTGGAAGAGTGGCCCAAACATAAAGAAACCGGCGAACTTGTCACCTGGGAAGCATGCCAGACTTTTTCCGGGAGCTGGGGCTATTACCGTGATGAGCAAACCTGGAAGTCCCCGGAACAGCTGATCGCGATGCTGATCAAGACAGTGGCCTTGGGCGGAAATCTTTTGATGAACGTCGGCCCAACAGCCAGAGGCTGCTTTGATAAAAGGGCTGACCGGGCACTGGATGCCTTCGGAGAATGGATGAAGTATAACGCCCGTTCCATTTACGGATGTACCATGGCAGAGCCGGAATTCATTACCCCCAACGGATGCCGTCTTACCCAAAGTGAGGACGGAAAGCGGCTCTATATTCACCTGCTGGAGTATCCTTATCAGACCTTATATATGCCCTGTCTGGCGGAAAGGATCGAGTATGCGCAGTTCTTGCACGATGCCAGTGAAGTAAAATACGATCCCAGCAACGGATTCGTTTGCTCAAAGATGCAAAACACCTTCCTTTTGCCCATAAAGAAACCCGATATTCTCGTGCCGGTCATTGAAGTATTTTTGAAATGATCCGCATCCACACAAGGCAGTCAGCCCTTCGGCCGGCTGCCTTCAGACTGTCAAAAAAGGCACCGACCGCAGAAAAAAAGAAAAAAACGGATGGGATAGCAATTCCGCCTCCCTTGTGTAAATAAGTGACACCCCAAATCTTTGATTTGGTTAGTGGAACTTATGCAGTAGCGCAGCGGAGCTGTTCGTTTCCCAGCGTGTCAAAAAACAGAGTTTTTTGACACGCTGAAAAAAACCGGTAACCTCAAGGTTACCGGTTTTCTTATCCCGTTTTTTAAAGCAAATCTTTGATATATGCGGCAATTTTTTCGTCCTTGCAATTTGCAAAGAAAAGTTCCCGGAAGCGCTCACCGGCGATCGCTCCGCGCAAAAGATCTTGATCGATACGATCCAGACATTCCGTAAGGGGCCGCAGGGTTTCGGCACGCACGGCGTCTAAAATGCGTTTATTCCGTTGCTCAGGGATAACACGCTCCTTGGGGTAGCCCTCTCCGTGACCGAAGCCGAACAGTTTTTCAAAAATATAGGCGAGATTCAGTTCCCCGCCCCAGCCAAAACCCTTGGCAAAGGGGAGCGAAACGGCGTTACCGTCGTTGACGTGGGCGAAGGTATAAGCATCCACGGGATCCTCCACGTGGCCGCAGATCACGCCGGGAAAGCTGTTCATTGCAAGCATTGCACCCTCGCCCGTTCCACAACCTGTTACCACGTAGTCGGCGGCACCGCTACCGAGCAGAATTGCGCCCAAAATGCCCACTTGCACGTAGGTGAGTTGCGCCGCATCGTCGGCGGCATACATCCCGTAGTTATCCACCGTGTGTCCCATAGGCTCTACCACGGATTTCAGCGTTGTCAGGATCAGTTCGTTTTTCGCTGCCTGACTGTTCTCATTAATCAATGCAATTTTCATATGTTCACTCCTTTAAAATTTCAAAAAGTATAGATTTGTTCATAGTGAACGATCAAATTCTGTCAATTATGTTTCGGTTAGCGAGGATCGATACCGTATGCTTTGATTTCTTTGTCGCTCATTTCAAAGAAAAGATTTCCGTCACCGGTGTAGTAGTTGACACAGCCCATTTTCTCACAAAGCTTCACCGTATCAGGCGTTGCCTTTTCCAAAGGACTGGTGAACACTGCAAATTGAGGATTGGCTACGCTGAGCAGATGCGGTGAGTAATTTTTTTGGCCGTGATGCGGAATTTTAAGCACGTCGCACGCAAATTCATTCTCCCCGTAATAGCGGATCATCGCCCCAAGCATCTCGTCACGATCCCTCTGATCCCCCGTAATGAGTACAGACTTCTCTCCCTTGATCACCTTGATCCAAAGTGAATTTCCGTTGAGAATTCCGTTGGTATAGCCCAGTATAGGGATATCCTGATAGGTGGCCGGATTATTGGCAAGAAGAAAGCGGAAGCCCTCTTGATCGCAAGAACGATCTTCCGACCAGTCAATATGCGCAGGGTATATTTTCAAAACGCAGTCGGCACTTCCGGATGGAATGGTGCATCCCCTGCCGAAAGGAATTCGGGTGATGCCCTTTGCTGTGTGCCCTTTTTGGGCAAGATCTTCGCAGATGCTCTCAAGTCTATCCTCGTTTTCTACGAGAGGCGGAAGTGCTCCCGGCACGTCAAGGCTCAGGTATGGGCGCTGGGGCGCATAAATATCCGTTATGCAAAAGCGCTCGTCGCTGATAAGATGGGGAAGTGCTCCTATGTGATCGGAATGTGAATGGGATATGATCAAAGTAAGTTCAAGCTTAGCGGCATCCCCATCTGAAAGGTTCCCTTCGCCAAGCCAGTTCTCACGCAGAGCAGCCAGAAACTGAATCAACTCCGTATCATCCTTCTTGCCGATATCGATCACAAAGACCTTTCCGTTGTCAACCACGACAAAACCATCGGATTTGGAACCCGCATACTTTTTAAAAAACACAGTGATCCGTTCTTCATCCATCGGAGCAAGCGTGTTGATAGGAAAATAACGTTCGGTTTGATCCATATTTTTATTCCACAAAATCCTTTCTCATAGGATGAAAGAAATCCAGCATCACGCCGCCCTCCAAGGCCACGCATCCGTGAGGAATGCCGTTTTTCTTCAAGAGCGTGTCCCCTGCGGCGACTTCCACCGTTTCCTCCCCGACGGTAAAGCGAAAACGCCCGGACACGATGTAAGTGAGCTGGGTATGCGGATGACTGTGAAGGGCCCCCACTGCGCCGGTTTGAAACGTATTTTCCACACACATAACCCGGTCATCGTAGGAAAGCACACGGCGGGTCACACCTTCGGCGGCGTTGACGGGTTCTGCATCCTTGTGATACAGCACGGTTTGGTTCATATAGTCTTTAACATTCATATTGTCCTCCTTATGGCTGACGGCCAATATAGGCCAGAATACCGCCATCTACATAAAGAATATGTCCGTTGATAAAGTCAGAAGCATCTGAGGCAAGGAACACAGCAGGCCCGGCAAGATCCTCGGTGGTGCCCCAGCGTCCGGCAGGCGTTTTTGAAAGGATAAAACGGTCAAAGGGATGCCGGCTGCCATCGGGCTGTTCCTCCCGCAAAGGAGCGGTCTGGGCGGTGGCAATGTAACCCGGGCCGATGCCATTGCACTGAATATTGTACGAACCGTACTCCGAAGCGATGTTTTTAGTCAACATCTTAAGACCGCCTTTGGCGCTGGCATAGGCACTGACGGTTTCACGCCCCAACTCGCTCATCATAGAACAAATATTGATGATCTTGCCGTGCCCTTTACGGATCATTGCGGGGATCACCGCCTTCGCCATAATGAAAGCACCGGTCAGGTCCACATCCACCACACGGCGAAATTCCTCGGCACTCATTTCATGCATAGGGATCCGCTTGATGATGCCGGCATTGTTCACCAGAATATCCCCCGCTCCGACCTCCCGCTCTACACGGGCGATAAACGCCGCCACTGCCGCCTCGTCGGTGACGTCGCAGACAAAGCCGTGCACCGGAATGTCTTCTGCCTCATAAGCGGCAAGGCCACGGGCCAAAG
>JAZQAR010000154.1:0-35838 GCA_045545315.1 Eubacteriales bacterium
AGAGCCCTTTGGGCCTGCCTCTTTTTTGGTGCTGGTGACCGGGATCGAACCGGTACGAGTTATTCACTCACGGGATTTTAAGTCCCGGGCGTCTGCCAGTTCCGCCACACCAGCGTGATAACGATTTTAGCATAAAATCACCCGTTTGTCAATTCATTTCGGGAATATTTATCAGTTCCATCCGGGTGCAACGTTTGGTTTTTTCGTCGATTTCTGCCAAAAGACCGTTGATCATGGCCGCCCCTTCCCCATCCTCGATCTTCATCCGGTTCTCCGGCTCCAAAAAGTTATGGATACAGGGCTCCAGTTTTTTGCCCAAAATGCTATCCCGGGCACCGCACATTCCGATATCCGTTAAATACCCGGTGCCCTTAGGCAGCACCCGGGCATCGTTGGTCTGCACGTGGGTATGGGTACCGAAAAGCAGGGCGATCCGTCCGTCACAATGCCAGGCCAGGGCCTGTTTTTCGGCCGTGGCCTCGGCGTGGAAATCCACCACCGTCACGTCCCGGGGCGTACCCTTTTTCAAAAGTTCATCCAAATAAGTAAAGGGGTTTTCGCATTTATTCATATAGAGGGTTCCCTGCAGGGAAATCACCCTCAGGTCATAGGAGCCCAGATCCAGCCGGTATTCCCCGGTTCCGAAGGGATCCCCGCACCAATTGGCCGGGCGCAGAAGAGCCCGGGTTTCCTCGTGGAATTCCTCGCTCCCCTTGCGCTGGAAGGAATGGTTTCCGCCGGTTATCACGTCTGCACCGGCATCAAAAATCCGTTCTGCGCTATGAGCGTCGATGCCGTTACCGATAGCGCTGTTTTCGCCGTTCACGATCACCGCATCCGGGCGATATTGCCGTTTTAATCGGGGCAGAACCTCTTCCACCGCCTCTACCCCCAATTGGGAGACCACGTCTCCCAGGCAAAGCAATTTCATCGTATGATCTCTCCTTCCCCAAAAGCGGGAATAAAGCTTTCTTCTGCCGTTTCGTCGGCCTGGATAAAAGCCTTGGCGTACCCCAACCTCAGAGCATAGTTCACCACCGTTTGGTAGGAAGCCTTCGGCAAGGGTTGCCTTAGTTCCAAGGGCAGATCCTCCCCCACCGGGGTATATTGATTCATCAGACTGACGATCACCCGATCCCCAAAGGTTTGCCACAGGTACTTCAGGTTCAGCATCGCCTCCACCTCCAGTCCCGGAAGGACCAAAAGCCGCACCACAACGCCCTTTTGCAGCATCCCCTCATCATCGTATCGGGGCTCGCCCACCGTTTCCACCATTTTCTCCAGGGCACGGCGGGCAACCGTCGGGTAATCGGGCGCATTGCTGTACTTTTGGGCAGATGCGCTCTCTGCATACTTCAGGTCGGTCAGGTAAATATCCACCGTATCCTGCAGTTCCTCGATGATCTCCGGCCGCTCGTAGCCACCGGTGTTATAAACGATGGGCAGTTTTCCGCCCCGGGCCCGGTATAGCATCACCGCCTGGTAAATAGAGGGAGAAAAATGAGTGGGGGTCACCAGGTTAATATTATGGGCGCCCTGCTCCTCCAGACGAAAGAACTCCTCCGCCAGTTGGGCGGGTGTAACCGATGCACCGGCCGTCTCCCCTGCCCGGCTGATGGTGCGGTTCTGACAATAGACACAGCCTAAATTACAGCCGGTAAAAAAGACTGTTCCGCTACCCCGTTGCCCGGAGATGGGCGGTTCTTCCCAAAAATGCAAGGCCGCCCGGGCGATCCGCACTTCGGCAGTCTCTCCGCAAGCGCCCCGCCGCACCAGCCGATCCACCCCGCATTGGCGGGGACAGAGGGTACAATGTTCGTAATCCAGCATTTCTTAATCCTCGCTTTTGCTCAGCAAAAAAACCGAGGCCAGGATCAGAAGAATGCCCATAAAAGGGATCAAGGTCAAAGTCTCCTTCAGAATCACCACGCTGAAAACGGTGGCCGCCATAGGCTCAATGATCCCCAGAGCCGAAGCAGTCCCAGCGGGCAGATCCCGCAAGCCCAACGTATACAGAAAATAGGGCAAAACAAAGGTTACGATCCCGATGCCGATCAGCAAAGGCACCGTTACCAAGGGTTTTTGCGCCGCCAAGCGAATCATCTCGCCGGGAGCGGAGGCTGCCAAAGCGATCACCGTCAGGGTAATAAAGCTGTAAAAGGTCACCGAAAGGGGGTTGATCTTGCGGCGCATTTCGATCTTGGTCAGGATATTATAGCCCCCATAGGCCAGGCCGGACAAAATACCCATCAGAAAACCGTACCAGCTGAGCTTCAACCCCCCGATGATACCGGAGACCAGGCAGCAACCCACCAGCATCCCCGCCACCGCAAGACCCTTGGGCAGGGAGAGCTTTTCGCCCAGGAACAGCACCGAAAAGATCAGCACGTAGATGGGCGCCGTATACATCAGCACCACTGCTGTGGAAACAGAGGTCACCTGCAGCGCAATAAAATAGGCGGTACCGGTGCCGAACAAGCACACCCCGATGGCGATAAAGATCAAAAGGTCCTTCCAATTGGTCTTAAAGGCGGAGCGATCCTTGATCAGCACGTAGACCCCCATGGCCAGAGCCGAGATCAGCCCCCGGGCGGTCATCAACTGCAGGGAACTGAAGCCGAATTTGGCCAAGGTATTCACAAACAGGCCGGAGGTTCCCCAAAGAACCGAGGCCAAAATAATATAGAGGGTCGCCTTTTTTGCTTTGTTCATAGTTAAGATCCGATATTTTCCTTACTGTATTTTTCCGGCAGGAACTTCAAAAGATCCACCTCTTTAGCGGTAAGATCCAGTTCCCGGCAAAGGGTCTCGATCACCTGACCGCCTAACATTTCCAAGCCTTTGGGCGTGGCATAATGGGTGCGGTCGCTCCGCCATTCGGGGGTGGCCTGCCGGCTCAGGGCGTTCAGATCGTTGATTACCGTATCCGTATCCGCCAAGGCCCGCAGAGCGGCGGCGTTATAAGCCTCGATAGTAGAATTCCGGCGGGTATGACCGGGTCCGTTGCCCGCCTCATCCACCCCGGTGCTGGTGGCAAACACCATCTTGGCGCCGGGAAACAGCGTTCTCAAATAACGGTCGATCCGACCGATGTTATATTCGTAAAATTCAATGGGGGTCAGGGGGCCTTCCTCGTCCAGTTCCAGAATGTCCCAAAGGCCTACATTCCAATGGACCAGATCGATATCCTCCGGCCAATCCTTCTTCCAACCCTTAATATACCGCATCAGCCGCAGGGTGAATTGGCAATTCTCCTTGGGATAATAAACCTCGGCCACGTCCTCCAGAGCCTCTTTGACGTATTTATCATAGCCCATTCGGATGGAATCGCCCAATAAAACGATCTTTTTCATTCAATATCCCCTCCTTTTTTCTTAGGGAAAGTATATCACGGTGCCATAAAAAAAACAAGGAAAAAGAGAAGAAATCTCTTTTTCCTTGTTGATTATAATCAGTCGATGGTAACTTCCTTATGCTCAGCCGCACTTCTGTAGATACCGTCCAGCATCTTCTGGATGGTCACAGCATCTTCCATGGGGGAGATGGGGGTCTTATTGTTGTTAACGCAATCAATAAAGTGTGCGATCTCTTCCACGAAGAAGTTCTTCTTTTCCTTCACGGGGCTGATATCGGTCAGGTAGCCGGCCTCGTCCTCGGCGTAGATGGTCAGGGGATCGAAGGTACAGCCGGCCTTATCGCCATAAAGCTGGGTGCCGGTCACTTCGGGACCGTTGATAGCCCAGGCGATCTCGGCAAACATGGTCTTGCCGCCTTCAAAGCGGAAGAGCACCATTGCGGAATCCTCGGTATCGAATACGCCGCGGCCCTGCTCGTAGGGAGCCCAACGTTCCACACCTTTGGTCTTGAAATCGCCGATGCGATAGGAGGTCTCGGCAGAGACGGATACGGGCTTGGGCCGATCCATCAGGTACCAGGTTCTGTCGATGGCGTGAACGCCGATATCCAGAACGGGGCCGCCGCCGGCCAGTTCCTTATCGGTGAACCAACCGCTGGGAGTTCCTCTGCGGCGAACGTACTGGGTCTTGGCGGCATAGATCTCACCAAATACACCCTTTTCAAACAGTTCACGGTAGCGTTGCTGTTCAGCACCGTAACGGGTCACAACGGCCAGCATAAACTGAACGCCTGCTTCCTTCACAGCCTTTTCCATTGCCAAGCCCTGTTCCAGATTAGCAGCCAGGGGCTTTTCGCAAAGGATATCCTTGCCGGCCTTGGCGGCAGCAATACAAACGGGAGCGTGAGCAGCGGTATAAGTACAGATGTCGATGTAATCAACGTCTACCTTTTCCAGCAGTTCTTCAACGGATGCAAAATAATTGGGAATGTTCCACTTTTCTGCAGCCTTCTTTGCACGCTCTACAACGATATCTGCGATCGCAACGACCTCAACCCGATCGGCGAGCTTTTCGTATGCGGGCAGATGGGAGGAGCAACAAATGTTACCGGCACCAACGATACCTACTCTCAGTTTCTTTGCCATGGTTCAGCACCACTTCCGGAACCTTTATCTTTCCGGAATTTCCTTCCTTTGGTTTTGTTTTTTCGGGGTATTCCAAAATACCCCATTCTTACTGAAATTCTATCATATTCCCTTTGCCGTTGTCAAGGAATAAAGCGGGAAATATAAGAATTATTGCCCATTTAAGGCTTCCCGGCAGACCTCGGAATTAAATTCCTCGGCACCCCGGCGGAAGACCTCCAGCCCCCGCTCCCGATCGCCGTTATCCAGGCAGGCTTGCCCCAGGTCGAAACAGACGGCGCCGTTGGGGTACCGCCGGTATTCCTTTTCCAGCCATTGTTGAGCCAGCCGGCGATCCACCTTGCCCTCGCTGTTTTCTCCGTTGGTATAAAGCACCGCAAACCAATGGGCGGCGCTCTGCACCTCCATGGCATCCGCCGCTCTCAGGCAGGTTTCCGCCTTTTGGTAATCCCCCTGCCGGTGGAACAGTTGGAAGGCGAAAATATAGGAATTGGGGTGATCTGCATCGGCGGCCTTAACGAAATAGATCGCCGCCCGCTCCGGGTCGTAGCGCTCGGTCTCGGGATCCGCATAATAAAGGCCCATCTTCTCCAGGCAATCTTTATCCCCGGCCTCCACGCCCTTTTTCAGCCAATGGAGGGCTCTTTTTTCATTTTCCTCCGGGGAGCCCTCCTTGGGGTAAAGATCCTTTGCATAAAAGTCGCTCAACAGGTTCATACAAAAGCCGATCCCCATCCGGGCACCGTAGAGCAGCCAATATTCATATTCCTCAAAGGAGCGTGCCTTCAAATGGGCAACGATCACGTCGTATAACAGCTCCACGACCTCGTCCGGGTCGGTGCCTTCGGCCTTGATCATCCGCTCCATTTCCCGAACGGAAAGGTCGTCGGTCTGCCCGGCCTCCACCCGGGTTTGGGTCAGCCCACGGCTTTCCAGCACGATATCGTCCAGGGAAAGCCTGCCGCCGGTCTCCTCCAGACCGGCCATGGCCTGTTCCAGGGCTTCCAGTTCTCCGTTTAAAACCGCCTCTTTCTCCGGATTACCGAAAACGTGGTTTAATTTGCGGAGAACCTTTAGTTTTTCCTTTTCCAAAGCCGCCAGTTTTTGGTCGTTGGATAAGGCGGGGGAAATTCCGTATTTTTCAAATAATTGTTCCATAGCCATTTAATCTCAACCGTTCTTTTTCTGTTGATTATAGCGGCATTTGATCCAAAAACGCCATAGATCGGCCGGCAAGCCCTCCGGCCGTTCCTCGGTCAGGTCCAAAGGCTTCAACTGATCCCCCAATTTTTTGGCAATATGGTTCATGGTCGTTGCAACGAAATATTCCCAGTTGGGGCCGGGCTCCCGCCGGATGGATTCGATGCGGTCATAGCCCTTTGACAGGCTGCTCTCACCCATCGGGCAAAAATGACCGTGGATCTTAATGATATCCGAAGTTTTCCTGGGAAGAACGATAGCCCGGATCATCCCGCCGTGCAGCAACACGATCGCTTTTTTCATATAGCGCACGTCATAGGCATCGCCGTTCTCCCGCATATTATGGGAATCATAGCCCCAGCCGATCACGTATTCCTTCATATTACTAAAGGTTTGATTTTCTCCGATGGGCAGATACATCGCCGTCAGATCCTTCGAAGCATCGTAGTAGGTCTGCAGACTTTCCAGCGGGTCGTTCCAGCTGGTTACGATATCGTCCACGTCCTTATACCTGCAAGCAATAAGCACGTCCGTATCCCAAAGATAGCTGATCTCGTATTTTTCTTCCTTATGCTCCCGCATATACGCCCAATCGGCATATAAGGTCACGTAGCGGTCATCCACCAGGAAGGGTGCCAAAAAGTCCAGGGTCCCGATCAGCTTGCCCTGATAATCCCAGTTGGTATATAAGACTGCATCGGATACGTCCATATCCTTCATTTCTCTGGGAATATGCCGATTCTGCCGATCCAGGAAGAAGAAGTCCACCTCACCCTCCAAAACGGTATCCGGCACGTGAATGTGATCCACGGTTGCGCGCATCTCGTAGGAACGGATATCATACCCTTGCTGCTCTGTATAATAATGCTCCGCATCACTTTTACCGTATTCGTTATAAAGGGAATACCCGCCTTTTTGACGGAAATTGCGCATTTCATCCAATTGGTTCAATCTTTTGACCGGGCTATCGAAGAAGTAGGTGCCCTTGATCCCGAGCCGCTCCTTTTCCTCCCTACATTCCACCAGCATAGCGGCATACTGCTTTACGATCTCCTCGTCTGCGTGAATGATCCGCTCTTCCTCCGCTGTCTTTTCTGCAAAGGTGCGGTTATCGTTATGCCGATACTGCGGTCGTAATTTGCGGTCCGTCTCGTATTTGCTACAGATACAGATCTCCTCGAAGTCGATCAGCTTTTGAAGTTTTTCCATAAAGCTTTGAGGGAACGCTTCCTTCCGTGGCCCCATATTCTTCAGGATCTCGGCCTTACGTTCCTCTTTGATGCGCCGTTCCTCGGCCTTGGCCAATTCATTAAAATACGCCTCGGCCTCCTCCTTCAGGGCAGCGCCGGCCACGCCGGTCATGTACAGCTCCATGATCTCCTGCTCGTAGCGTTGATCGCCGACTTCCTCAGCAGCACAGACCAGCCAATAAAGGGCGCGGATCCCGTCGCCACAGCCCCGGTAGGCCTTGGCCAAGCCCTCCATCACTTCGTTTTCCCGCACCAGGTCGGCCTTGCGGGCCTTTTCAAAGCATTCCGCCGCCTGTTGGTAATCGCCCTTTGCCAGATGGGCGTTCCCCTGCTCCAAAAGGGCGTCAAAGCCGGTGGCGGCGGAGGTATCCTGTTGACTTAATAACGTATGTTCCAAATTTGCCATTATTTTTCCCCCCTGAACGTAAACTGACAGCCGGCGGCTTCATATTCCGAAAGCTTTGTGATCTGATCCTTCAAATGCGCCGGCATAGATACGTGCTTTGCCTTAAACTTGATATCGGACGAATAGTACCGAATGGTCTGCACGCTGTCAGGGATATATAGCATATCCCAAACGGAGATATCGTTAAAATAATCCCAATAGATCTCGGTACGCCCCTCCTCAAAGGTCAGCTTATCGATACTGCAAAAACCGGAGGTCAGAGGGTTATAGGTCTTACCGTCCATCCGGGTGATCTCCAGTTCCGCATAGGCGGGAATGGTCAGAGATTTGATCAACTTGTGCATCGGCACCAGCAGCATGGTGAACCCGCCCTTGGAAACGTAATCCTCGGTGTCAAAGGCACGGGCGCCCACAAATCGCAGGGATTGGGGCAGTTTCACCTTTTCCAACTTATAAGTATCGCTGAAGGCATGGCTTTCGATGACCCGGACAGTCTCCGGCAGCCATACCTCCTTGCAGGCCTTTGCCACCTTTTTATCCAGGCCGGAAAAGGCCCCGCTGTCGATATGGGTATAGCCTTCGGGGATCGCCAGGATCCCGGTGGAGCCCATCTTCTTGACCAGTTCCCGGCCCTCCTTGGCGGTGAAGTGCTTTTCAGCCTTGTTTTCTTCCTTGGTCACCCATTCCACCGCCTGCTTCAAAAGGGGGCGCCATTTTTCATACAATTCCTTATCGGCCTTGGTATTCCCCTTGGCCAGGGCAATATACTTCCGTGCCCGTTCCGGATCCATCTCTACCCCGGCCAGCTCCGGATCGTAGCTTTCGCCCATATATGCGGCGGCCAGCTGTACCTGGGCACCCAGATCCTCCAGCTCCGCCGCCTTTCCCTTCCAATAGAAGTATTTTTCGGTCTCGTGCTTGCGGTTGGTATAATATGCGCTGATCCCCAACACGTAATCCGCCCCCATTTGCTCCGCAATGGGCTCCAGCAGTTCGGCGCCTTCATCCAAAGTCTCTTGGGGAACGTTCTCCATAAAGAACAGTTTATTATAGGATTCCGCCAGGGCCTTGACCATCAGTTTTTGCTCTTTTTCCGGCTTTTCGGAGATCCGCTTGGTCTGTTCCTCGCTCAGCCAATAAACGGCCTTTAAGGGGTCGAGCTTACTGTAATAAAAGCCCAACAGCCCGGCGGCACCGTACAACAGGGTATTCTGATACAGCAGATATCCTTCCTTATTCTTCATCCGCTCCGGCAGGTTTTCCATGGCCTCCAGCGATCGTACCAGGTATTGCTCGGCCTTTTCCAGATCCAGTTTTTCCGGGCGCAGATAGGTCAGGCAAAGGGCGTTCATCCCCTGGTAGGAATAGGGGCCGTTTTTCTCCACTTCCTTCAAATACCATTCTTCTGCCCGATCCAGGTCCTTTTCCTTATCATAAAAAGAGCCGATCTCATTCCAGGAACGTTCGTCCTCGCTTTCTGCCAGCCAATATAAGCCCTTGGCAATATTCCGTTCCACGTCCACGCCCTTCAGGTATTTTTCACCCAGTACGCTCATGGAGGCGGAATCGCCGTTTTTGGCGGCAAAGATCAGATCCGCTATGCTCCGGGATTCATCCGCCCCAAAGCCCAATAGCTCCGCCAGCGAAAGCTCCTGGCCTATGGGCGAATCTACCAGTGTCATATCACTCATCTTAAGTTCCTCCTTCATTCTTAGGGTAGAGCAAATAATCCGAACACCGTTTTAAAAAGGCGGATTTTTCCTCATCCCGTGTTAAAATACTCGTTAATCCGGCAGGATTAACTGCGTTTTGTGCCTTGGCTGAGAAAAAATACGCTTTTTTTAAAATCCTTGACCCCAAAGGGAGCAGATTTCGAGGAATTTTTTCTCAATTTGGACGAAAGCAGGCTGCCGCCTGGTGAGAACGAATTGGGGAAAAAGCACCGAAATATGCCCCTTTGGGGCGGGTTCGGTTTATTCGCTCTACCCTAGTTCAAATCCTCTTCGGTAATGGTGATCATGGCCTCACGGGTACATTCCACCCCGGCCCTCTTCAACCGCATCAGGCGGATATCCTGGGCGGTCAGCACCGCCTCGGTCACGTTCCGGACCCCACGGGCATTGCCGAAGTCCACGGTTTTTTCCATTTCTCGCTCCAGCCGCGCCTGCACCAAGGGGCGGAGTTCCTCCGCCAATACAAAGCCTGCTTGCTTAATCTGCAGATAAAAGATCTGCACCAATTCCTCCAAGGTATAATCCTCAAAAAACAGATCCTTGGTCACCCGGCTTCTTAAGCCCTGGTTTTCGCTTAACAGCCGGTCGATATCGGCGGTATAGCCCGCAAAGATCACGATCAGAGAATCCCGGTGGTTTTCCATCTCGGCCACCAGGGTATTGACCGCCTCTTTACCGAAGGTATCGCCCTCGTCGTTCACCAGGGTATAGGCCTCGTCAATAAACAGCACCCCGCCCATGGCAGAGCGGATCACTTCCTGTACCTTGGCGGCGGTGTGACCCTGGTATTGACCCACCAGATCCTCCCGCTTCACCTCTACGAAAACGTCGCCCCGTTTCAGAACGCCCATTTTTCCAAGGATCTTACCCAACAGCCGTGCTACGGTGGTCTTACCGGTACCGGCATTCCCCCGGAAGGACATATGTAAGGAACCGATGCCCGCATGGACCTTCAGCCCCATTCGTTCACGCTCTTTTTGTGCCTCCAGCCGATCGAACAGGGCCTGCACCGTTTCCTTGACGCCGTTCAGACCGATCAGACGGTGCAGTTCCTCCAGCAGGCGGGAAAGATCCTTATCCTCGTCCGCCTCCTCTTCAAAGTCCACCGCCCGCAGGATCTTCAAGTCCTCCTTGGCGAAGGAACCCATTTGTGCCAGCCGGTTGGCCTGCTTCATCTGGGCCTTTTCGATCAGGGTACGGATAAAGCGGGCGTTACCGAAGGTCTCGTCCACCCGTTCCCGGGCGATCCGCTTTTTGATGGCACCGTAGGCGGCTTCTTCCAGCTCGTAATTCTGGCTTTTGGCCACGTTGGCGGCGATCTGCAAAAGCTCCTCCTCGGTATAATCCGGGATGGTGATATGATAGGTAAACCGGGAGCGGAACCCGGGGTTAGCGAGATTCAGCATCTCGGTCATTTGGTTTTTATAGCCCGCCAGGATCACCGAATATTCGGAGCGGTGATCCTCCATAGCCTTCAGCAGGGTATCGATGGCCTCCTGGCCAAAGTCCTTGTCGTCCCCCTTTTTAAAAAGGGTATAGGCCTCGTCGATAAACAGGGTGCCGCCCCGGACGGTCTCCAGGGCTTCCTGCACCTTCAGAGCGGTCTGGCCGATGTATTCCCCCACCAGTTTGGAGCGATCTGCCTCCATAAACTTATCGTTCTGGCGGATCCCCAGGGCATAAAGCACCTTGGCGATCACCCGGGCGACGGTGGTCTTACCGGTACCGGGATTGCCGTATAAAACGAAGTTATAGGCACGGCCGCCGTTGGCCGAAAGCCCCAGCTCCCGTTCCCGCATTTTCTCCACCCGGGCCATATTATAAAAACTGACCAGCTCTTTTTTGACCGATTGCATTCCCACCATACCCTCAAAGGCCTCTTGGATAATGGCCGGGATCTCCGGTTCCTCCCTTTTAGGTGCTGGCGAGCACTTTGCTGGCGAGCACTGTGCCGGCACCACCGGTTCGGAGGTAGGCAGCGGTGCGGCTCCGGTCAGGTACTCCTCCATTTCCGGGGGGAATTCCTCGTCCTGTTCCAGCCGCTCCAAAACCTCCTTGGCCAGCTCTACCCAGCGACCCTCCCGAAAGAACATCACCGTTTTCTTGCAGACCCGCTTTGCCTTGGCGGGATAATTTTCCTTCCAATACAACAGCGCCCATTCCAGCATCAGCCGCTCATCGTAGGAGGTCTTGCTGATCTCCTCCAAAAGGTCGATGAGCAAAGAGGGCTCCGCCCCCTCCGCCTTCATTTTTTGATACTGTTGGACCAATACGTCAAAATGTTCCATGAAAACTCCTTTATCAAAGGATGGAAATGCCTTCCATCAGCGTGGTCTGTTCTTCCAGGGCCTCTTCGTCCAGGTTGCTCTTACGGGCGATCTCGATCTCCCGATAAACCTCCGGGACGGTATGTACCCGGGCATAAACGTGCAGCAGTTGGTTCTTGTTCAGCTCCATCTCCACCGTTACCTTGGTGTTCTTGGGGATATCCGGCGGCAGTTCGATATCGATCCCCGCCAAAACGGATACAAACTCCAGATCCTCATCCTCCCCTTCCGTCACCTCCAGGAAGATCTTTTGCATATTGTCCACCGCCGTATAATAATCCTTCGCCAGCTTGGTGGGCAGATTGGTGTTGCGGGGGATGATGATACTGTTATATTTCTCCCGGGTCCGGGGGTTTTTGGAAACGATCCCCAGGCTATGGGAGCAAACGTCCTGGATCTCGTCAAAATAATCGGAGGCATAGATGGCGGCGCCCAGGGCCACCGCCTCGTCCGGATTGGCCTCGTGGGAGGGCTCCAGCCCGGAAAATTCCTTTAATTTTTCCGCAATATAGGGGATCTTACTGGATCCGCCGATCAACAGCAGTTTATCAATATCCTTCCAGGTCATCCCCGCATCCATCAGCACCATCCGCACCGTACTTTCGGTGCGGCTATAAAAGCTGTGGATCATTTTTTCAAAGGCCTCGCGGGTGATCTCGATCCGTTCCTTCACCGGCCCCGCCTTGACCACGATGGTGGCGGAGCTTCGGCCGCTCAGCTGGATCTTGCAGTTTTCTGCCTTCAGGGTCAGCTCCTGCAACTCATCTAAGTATTCGTCGTCATAAAGATCCAGATCGTATTGATCCAGCAGATAATCCGCCACGTGATTCAGGATCAGCTGATCGAAAAAGTGTCCGCCCAGCTTACGGATCCCGCCGGTGGCGACCACGTTGGCCTTGCGGCCGTCGATCTCCACGATGGAGGCATCGAAGGTGCCGCCGCCTAGGTCGTAAACCAACACCCGGCCCTTGGTCATCCCGCCGGAATAGGCGTAATATAAGGCCGCCGCCGTGGGCTCGTTGGGCATATCCAATACCTTTAAGCCGGCGATCTTGCCCGCATCCTTGGTGGCCTGGCGTTGAGCATCGTTAAAATAGGCAGGAACAGTCACCACCGCCTCGGTGATCGGCTGGTTCAAAAACGTGCTTGCTTCCTGCTGGATCTTTTTTAAAATAAAGGCCGAGATCTGCTCCGGACTGTAGGTATTACCGGAAGAAAGGGTCATTTTTCGCTCAGTGCCCATATGATCCTTCACAGTGGAAACGATGCTTTCGCTCATCAGCACCAGGTTTTCCTTGGCGTCGTCTCCCACCACGACGGAGCCGTCCTCCTCTTCCATCACCACCGAGGGTAAAAGACGATCTCCGCTGCTCAAACTGATCATCTGCGGCGTTCCGTTCTCATCCATATACGCCGCTGCTGAAAAGGTTGTTCCCAAATCAATTCCGATTACCATTCACGTGTTCCTCTTTCTTTTTGCTTTAAAAAATCAATCATAGGGATAAAGATTTTTCAACTTTCCCCAGTAATACCTTGCCAAAAGTTCGCCGCCTTTTTCGGTTAGATGGATCTGATCCTGCACCAGCGTGTTATCCCTGGCGATCCGGAAATAGCCCATCCCGGCCTCGGCGGCACCGTTCCAGCAGGGTACCCCGTGCATTCTGCAAACGGTCTCCACCGCCAGCTCCCATTTCACCCGTTTTTGACAAATTTTGCCCCAGGGGTAATACTTGGTGGAGGGCACCTTTGCGTTATACCGTCCCCGGGTGGCGATCAGCACCACCACCGTAGCCTTGGTATTTTCCAAAAGGTAGGCCAGGATCTGGTTCAGATTGCCACAGAAGGTATCGTCACTCAAGTCGGTGACTTCGCCCAGTTCCCCGTTCATATCGTTGGGCACCACTTCCAGGGTGATCAGGTCGGCCTCGGCCTTGCCATCCTCCAGGGTCATACATCTGGTTTTTACGTTTTCTCCCTTATGCAGATGGGGGATGATCCCGCTGCCGCCGATGCCGAAGTTATATTCCACCAAACCGGATAATTCACACAGCTTTTCAGAAAAATACCCCGTTCGAACCTTTTCGCCGTTCTTTCCCTTATGAATTCGATTATTGGTCATGGAGGTACCGTAGCAGTACCATTTTTTACCTTGCCATTGGTTCATTTTTTCGTTCATCCTTTTAAAAGTGAAATTATGATTTATTTTCTTTCCTTATGTTTGTCGATATGTTCGCTATCGCGAACTCGATATATTTTTCGCTACGCTCAAAATTCGATATATTCTCACTTCGTTCGCATTCGATATGGATATGGCCACTCTTGCCCCGCAGGGCATATCGAGTTGCGGAGCAACATATCGAGCCGAAGGCATATCGAGTGACACGAAGTGGCACATATCGATGTTGAAACTATTGCTTATCAAGATAAGCAATAGTTTCAACGTGGTGCGTTCTCGGAAACAGATCCACCGGCGTGGCGCTTTGGGTCTTAAAGCCGAAGGTTTCCAAGATCTTCAGATCCCGGGCCAGGGTGGCCGGGTTACAGGAAACGTAGACCAGCCGCCGGGGTGCCATCCGTTGGATGGCCCGGAGGGTCGCCTCGTCGCAGCCCTTTCGGGGCGGATCCACCACGATCACGTCGAATTGCCGCCCCTCCTCCGCGAAGCGGGCGGCGGCGGTGCCGGCGTCTGCGCAGAAGAACTCCGCATTCTCCACCCCGTTCCGGCGGGCGTTTTCCTTGGCGTTTTCGATGGCCTGGGGCACGATCTCTACCCCCACCAGTTCGCGGCAATGCTCCGCCATGGAAAGGCCGATGGTGCCGATGCCGCAATAAAGATCCAGCACCCGCTCCTTGCCCGTCAGCCCGCAAAGGTCGATGGCCTTTTGATAAAGCACCTCCGTTTGGCGGCGGTTCACCTGATAAAAGGACTGGGGTGCGATCTTATAGGTCTTACCCAGCAAAATATCCTCGATATACCCGGGCCCCAGCACCGTTTCGGTACGCTTGCCCAGCACCACGTTGGTGTTGCGGTCGTTATAATTGACCGTTACCGTCTTGACTACCGGGAAGCGCTCCGCCATAAAGGCGGCGTAGGCCTCCTTTTGTTCAAAAGCCCGGCCGTTGATCACCAGGCAGACCAGCACCTGGCCGGTGGCCTCGCCCCGGCGCAGATAAAGATGGCGCACCAGCCCCGTATAGCCCTGCTCCTCGTAGGCAGGCAGGCGGTGCTGCTCCATAAATTCCAAGGTCGCCGCCAGCATTTCGTTAAAAACAGCGGGCTGGATGGCGCAGGGGGCCCCGCTGACCACCCCGTGGCTGCCGGGGGCGTAAAAGCCGCCCACCGCCTTGCCCTTCACCTGCCGGATGGGGAATTGGGCCTTATTGCGGTATTCTGTCTGCCGGTCCGCCGCCAAAATAGGCGAGACCTGCAAGTCCAGCCCACCGATCCGCCGAAGCTGATCCTGCACCCGCCGTTCCTTCAGCCGGGCCTCCTCCTCATAGGAAAGGTGCCAGAAGGCACAACCGCCACAGCGCCGTGCCAACCCACAGGCGGGCTCCACCCGATGGGGCGAAGCCTTCAGGATCCGCAGCAGCTTGCCGTAGCCGAAATTCTTGCCGGCTTTCACCACCAATACCTCGGCCTCCTCCCCGGCCACCGTGCCGGGAATAAACAGCACGTAGCCCTGATAACGGGCCAGCCCAAAGCCTTCGGCGGTATAATCCTCCACCGTTACGGTCAGTATTTGATTTTTCTTTACGATCGTATCCATACTGATTATTTTAACATAATAATAGAATGTTCACAATATAAATATTTACATTTTTTATCTAAAATGATATACTGAACCCATCAAACCAAAGGAGAAGGACCTGTGAAAAAAACCGTATCCCTGATTGCGATCCTGCTCTGCCTCTCCCTGGGGCTGGCAGGCTGTAAAAAAGAAGCCTACGCCATCAAGGTGGATGGCTGGACCGTGACCGAAAACGACTACGCCCGCCAGGCCAACCTGCTGCGCACCACCTATCTGGCCAATACCGGTGACGAGGATACCGAGGAATTCTGGACGGAAAAGCTGGAGGACGGCTCCACCATGAGCCAAATTTTTACCGATTCCGTCAACGAATATCTGATCAACGCCAAGCTTTATGCCTGCCGGTTTGATAAGCTGGGGCTCACCTTCTCTGCCCAAGAGGAGGAGAATATGACCCGGGCCCTTTCGGATCTTTCTGCCGAGGTGGGCGGGATGAGTGCCCTGAATGAACAGCTGGCGGCAGAGGGCTATACCTACGAGGAATATCTGACCGAGGTATACGACGCCACCAAAAAGACCAAGGTGCTGGAGCATTACTTCGGCGAGGGCGGCGAATTCGAGACCTCCGATCAGGATATCAAGGATTATTACAACGTGCATAACGCCCTGGTCAAGGCCATTATTCTTTTGAAGTACGATTCCTCCACCGGGGAGACCATGGTGGGAGAAGCGCTGAACGAGCTGAAGCAAAAGGCCGAGGATGCCTATACCTCCGCCTCCAAGGAAAGCAGCACCGATCTGTTCCCGGATCTGATCTCTATGTACAGCGACGATACCTCTACCCTGGAAAAGGGAATGGTGATCTCCGATAACGGGGAGTTCGCCCAAGAGCTGGCCGATGCCGCCCTGAAATTGGAGGTAGGCCAGGTAGCTAAGGTGGAGACCGAAAGCGGCTTCTTTATTATGAAGCGCTACGACGGCACCGCCGACGACGTCTTTGATGCCGTGACCCGTCAAACCGCCCTGGAGACCCTGCGGGCAGACAAGATCAAAGCCTTCCTGTCCCAATGGAAAGAAGAAGCGGACATCAAAATCAACACCCGCATCACCAAAAAATACAAACCCGAAAACTTCGTCCAAGAATAACCGCCCCCCCTCCGGGGCATTAGCGAATGCCCCGTGTTCCCCCCAGGGGGAACAACACACAAGTAATTGCAATATAGCAGCAGCCCTGCGGGAAGAAACAACCTCCCGCAGGGCTGATATGATTTGCGGAGAACCCTTGTGGGTTGGGGGTTCAATCACACCGCAGGTGTGTATGTAATCGCCCGCAGGGCGTATGTAATCACCCGCAGGGTGTATGGCATCACGCCGCAGGGTGTATGGCAATCACACCATAGGCCGTAAAAAAACAAAAACGCCCATTGGGCGTTTTTGTTTGGGCGTTATTGGGTGATAAAGTAATAATGGATAGAGCCGCTCTTCCATCGGCCGGTCAGGCAATAAAGATAGCCTTTTTCGGCCGTAAAGGTGCCGGTTCGATCGGTTTCCGTGCTGAAAACAACGGCTTCGCTTTGGCGCTCGGGGGTGTCCAGGGCGGTGATCGGCCAACGCTCCACACGGATCGACTTCGGAGCGATAAAAAAGCTGTAGTCGATCAACGGTTGTTCCAAGGACAAGGTGGGGTGGTCCACCTCCTTACTCAAGGGATCGGGGTAAGATGAATGCTCCAATACGGTTTTGCCGTCACGGTACTCCACCACCCACCCCAGGCACCAGCCCTCCGGTTGAAAAAGCCGGTTCCCACAGTCCAAAGTGACCGTAGGCTTAATTTCTAAATAGCCGGTCTTGGGTTGAGATAGATAATGACGGAACCAAAGTCCCCCTACAATTAAGACCAAAGCAATGCAAGGAATCAAAAACCATAATTTTTTCATGGCCGAACCCTCCTTTTGCCCATAATACGAATCAGATTGAAAAATTGTTGCAAAAAATCAAAATTTTTTCTAATTCGATGAACCCTTGACAAAGCGCCGGGTCACGCCTTCTGAACGGCGATCATCTGCCCGGCCAGAGTTTGGATCTCCTCATCGGTCCAATCGGGATTGATATCGATATTGACGGCCCGCTTCAGGTATTCCAGGCTCTTGGTGCAGCAATCGGAGTCGAAGGAGGCGAACTGATTTTCCGGCAGGTTAAAGGGGTTCAAGGCCGGGTGAAGGGCACCCTTTTTCTCCAGAATGGGGGTCCAGGCGGTGTACACGTGCTTGCCGGTATGGTAGGCGATGGAGCATTTTACGGGGGCACGCTCCACGAACCGCTCGGCCTCCTCCAGGGAACCGAAGCGCAGGGTCATGGTGGTGCAGGGATCCCCCTCCGGATCGTTGGAGGGGATAAAATCAAAGTGGGGTGCCAGCAGCTCTGCCAGCTTTTTGCGGTTTGCCCGCAGGTCGGCCACGATGCCGTCCAGCCGCTTCAGCTGCTCCCGCAGAATGGCGGCGGTGATCTCGTTGGTGCGCAGCTCGGTGCCGCAGAAGGGCTCGGTGGTGAAATCCTCCATCTGGTTCCCGAAATAAGCGATGGCGCTGCTGTCGTGGTAGATCAACGCCCGCTCAAACAGGGTCTTATCGTTGGTGACCACCGCCCCACCCTCACCGGCAGAGATGATCTTAAAATAGTTAAAGCTATAAGCGCCGGCGTGACCGATGGTGCCCAGGGGCTTGCCCTTATAGAAGCCGCCCACCGCCTGGCAGGCATCCTCCAGCACCTTCAGGCCGTGCTTTTCGGCAACGGCCATAATGCCGTCCATATCACAGGGAAAGCCCCGCATATGCACGGGGATGATCGCCTTGGTGCGGGGGGTGATCTTTTCCTCCAGAGCCTTGGGATCCAGCATCAGGCTTTCGTCGATCTCGGCGATCACCGGCACGGCACCGGCGGCTACCACCGCCATGGCGGTGGCGATATACGTATAAGCAGGCACGATCACCTCGTCCCCGGGTCCGATCCCCAGCCCCACCAGGGCAGAGACCAGAGCGCCCTGGCCGGAGGTCATCAAAATGGCGTGATCCACACCCATTTTGGCCTTTAATTCTTTTTCAAAATTTTGGGTCTCCTGCAGGGGGCCCTTATTTACTTTAAAAAGATATCCGCTGTCGATGACGCGGGCCACCGCGTCCTTTTCTGCTTGTCCGATCCGATACATAGTGTGTTCCTCCTTTTGGTTGTTGATTTCATTGTAAGGCTCCGGGGGCTTCTTCGCAACCACGGATTTTCTCAAAAAATTCCCAAAAATTCCGTTTTCGGATATTGACGAAATCCATTAAAATTGCTAATATAAAACCGGGGAGGCGAGGATATGCTTTACCAAAAATTATTATTGGGTGAAAAGCCCTATTTCGTCAGCAGCCACAAGAACGGCCACAGCTTTGAAAACCACCGTCATCCGGAGGTGGAATGCTACTATTGCTACCGGGGCGGCTGTACTATGATCGTGAATAATACCCGCCACGAGCTGAAGCCGGGGGATCTGGCGCTGGTGGGCTCCATGAACGCCCACGAGATCCAACCGGATCCGGCAACTCCTTGCCATGCCCTGGTGGTAGAGGTGGGGCCGGTCTTTTTGGCGGAGCATTTTGACCATTTGGCGACCCTTACCCGGGAAAACCCCGTGCTTTCGGTCACCGAAAAGGAGGATCCGGAGCTGTTCGGCTTATTGCAGGAGCTGATCCGGGTCAAGGAATCCGAGGAGCCCTTTGCGGAGCTGGAACTGCGGGGCACCCTATATCGGTTCTGCGCCGCCCTGCTGCGGCGGCCGGAGCGATCGAAGGAGCCCCCAAGTCGGGAAAATCTGCGGGCGGTGGCCAATATCGAGCGGGCGCTGGAGCTGATCTATAACGGCTACGCCGCCCCCATCACGGTGGAGCAGGTGGCAGAGCTTTGCGGCTACAGCAAAAGTAACTTTTGCCGCATCTTCAAGCAGATCACCGGCGAGACCTTCCATCGGGTGCTGAATCGCCACCGGGCGGAGATGGCCTGCAACCTCTTAAAAAAGACCAACCATTCGGTGGAGGAGATCGCCGGCGAGGTGGGCTTTGCCGATACCAAGACCTTTTGCCGGGTCTTTAAGTCCGTCACCGGCACCACCGCCGGAAAATACCGCCGCGGTGGGTTGTAATGGATAAAAAAATATGTTATAATGTCTATAATTACGTTAAAATTAAGGAGAGCCTCCGATGAAAAAAAGAATGCTTGCATTATTGCTGATCCTGGTGCTGATCTTGGCCTGCGGATGCCAGAAAGCCACCCTGGACGGGTATAAGCTGTACCGCTCCACCCCCCTGGGCTTTTCCGTGGAGTACCCGGACTTTTGGCAAAAGAGCGCCGACGTGAAGAAGGGCATTGCCGTTTTCGTATCCCCCGCCGAGGGCTACAGCGATGAATATACCGAAAATCTTTCGGTGCAGGAATTTGTGCCGGACGTGACCGGCGAGGACATTTTGAACAGCTACGTCAAGGGCTACGTGGCCAATCTGGAGGCCACCGTTAAGAACTATAAGCTGGTTTCCGAGACGGATACCACCCTGGCCGGGGAGACCGCCTATCAGATCGTATACGAGACCCAGTCCGACGACGAGACCGACCAGATGCGGCTGATGCAGATCTTCACCCTCCACGAGGGCAAGATCTACGTTTTGACCTATGCGGCGGAATTTTCCGGCTACAGCTACTTTATGACCTACGTGGAGAAGATGATCTCCACCTTCAAGTTCCTCTAAGATGAAGAAGGGAAGCATCAGTCCCCGGACCCGGGAACGGGATCGGCGGCTTTACGAATGGCTCTGCCGGGAGACGGCAGAAAACGACCGGTTTCCCACCGTTCGGCAGGTGGCCGAGGCCATGGAGCTTTCCTCCACCAGCCAGGCGGATGCCGCCCTGCGGCGGTTGGAGGAGGCGGGGCTTTTGGTGCGGGAGGGCCGCTATCGGCGGATCGCCCACCGGGAGCAAGGAGTGGCGGTGCCGATCTTGGGCACCATCGCCGCCGGAACGCCCCTTTTGGCGGAGGAAAACATCGAGGGCTGGATCCGGGTGGATCATACCCTGGCCCGGAACCGCAGTCTTTTTGCCCTGCAGGTGCGGGGGGACAGTATGATCGATGCGGGGATCCTGGAGCAGGATATCCTGATCTTAGAGCAGACCCCCACCGTGGAAAACGGCCGGATCGCCGCCTGCTGGATCCCCGAGGAGGGGGCCACCGTCAAGCGGTTTTATAAGGAAAAGGGCGGCTACCGTCTCCAGCCGGAAAACAGCCGGCTGGAGCCCATCTACCCCCAAGAGTGCCGGGTATTGGGCAGGGTGGTGGCCCTGGTGAGAAATTATGAGTAAGATCAACGTGGACGCCCTGCTGGAGGCCTACGGTCTGCGGACCGCCAAAAGCCTGGGGCAGAACTTTTTGAACGATACCGAGATCCTGGACCGGATCTGCGAGGCCGCCTGCCCCGCCCGGGGGATCCTGGAGATCGGCGCAGGGATCGGCTCCCTGACGGGGCTTTTGGCGGAGCATTGCCAACGGGCGGTGACCGTGGAGATCGATACCCGCCTGCAGCCCTTGCTGGCCGCCCAGGTGCCCCATCCGAACCATTCCTTTTTATGGCAGGATATTTTAAAAACCGACTTGAAGAAAGTCGCATCGGAATTCGGTGCCCCGCCGGTGATCGTGGGGAATCTTCCCTATTACATCACCACGGAGATCCTGATGATGCTGCTGCGGAACCCCTGTTGGGAAAAGGCGGTGCTGATGGTGCAAAAAGAGGTGGCCCAGCGGCTGACCGCCGCCCCCGGCGGTAAAGACTATCGGGCGGTGACCGCCATTACCCAAAGTTTTTGCAAGGTGGAGCACCTCTTTGACGTGGCGCCCCACTATTTTTACCCGGCGCCCCACGTGACCAGCGCCGTCATCCGGCTGACCCCCAAGACCGATGCTCCCCCGGAACGGGAGGCCTTTATCCGGCTGGTGGAAAGCGGCTTTGCCGCACGGCGGAAAATGTTTGCCTCCGCCCCCGCCGCCCAGGCCGCCCTCAAGACCGATCGGGAGGGGATCAAAGCCCTGCTCCGGGCCGCTGAATTACCGGAAACCGCCCGGGCAGAAAGCTTTTCGCCCGGGGATTTTAAAAAACTTTACGAACTTGCACAAAATTCGAAAAATCTTATATGAAACTTTAGGTATAATGGCGGTTGCAAAGTTGCAAAATACCAACTATAATACTAAGTAGGAAAAAATTGATAAAAACGAAAGGAACCACGAAAATGACCACTAAGAATCAAGCTTTACTGACTTGGATCGACGAAATGGCCGCTATCACCAAGCCCGAGAAGATCGTTTGGATCGATGGCAGCGAAGAGCAGCTGGAAGCCCTGCGGGCAGAGGCTTGCTCCACCGGTGAGATCGAGAAGCTGGACCAGGAAAAACTGCCCGGCTGCTACCTGCATCGCACCGATCCTCTGGACGTAGCCCGGGTAGAGGACAGAACCTTTATCTGCGCCCGTACCAAGAAGGAAGCCGGCCCCACCAATAACTGGATGGATCCCAAGGAAGCCTACAAAATGATGTATGGCCTCTTTGACGGCGCTATGAAGGGCAAAACCATGTACGTGATCCCCTACAGCATGGGCGTTGTAGGCTCTCCCTTCTCCAAGATCGGTATCGAGCTGACCGATAGCATCTACGTTGTGCTGAATATGCACATCATGACCCGCATCGGCGCCAAGGTGCTGGAAGCCCTGGGCGACGGCGAATGGGTGAAGGGTCTGCACTCCAGAGCCCAGATGGATGCCGAAAAGAAATATATCATGCACTTCCCCGAGGATAACACCATTATGTCCGTAAACTCCGGTTACGGCGGAAACGTGCTGCTGGGTAAAAAGTGCTTCGCTCTGCGGATCGCTTCCTACCTGGGTAAGAACGAAGGCTGGATGGCCGAGCATATGCTGATCCTGGGCGTTGAGAACCCCGAAGGCGAAGTTCGCTATATCTGCGCTGCCTTCCCCTCTGCCTGCGGTAAGACCAACCTGGGTATGCTGATCCCCCCCGAGCTTTATGCCAAGAAGGGCTATAAAGTTTGGTGCGTGGGCGACGATATCTCCTGGCTGCGCATCGGTGCCGACGGCCGCCTCTATGCCATGAACCCCGAAAACGGCTTCTTCGGCGTGGCTCCCGGTACCAACGTAAAGAGCAACCCCAACGCTCTGGCTTCTACCATGAAGAACACCATCTTCACCAACGTTTGCCATACTGCTGACAACACCGTTTGGTGGGAAGGCCTGAACAAGGATCTGCCCGAAAACGCCATCGACTGGAAGGGTCAGCCCTGGGATCCTGCCAAGTTCAATAAGGCAGACAAATCCACCTGCGCTGCTCACCCCAACAGCCGCTTTACCGCTCCCGCCGAGACCTGCCCCTGCATCTCCAAGGAGTTCAATAATCCCAACGGTGTGCCGATCGATGCCATCGTATTCGGCGGCCGCCGTGCCAAGACCGCTCCCCTGGTTTACCAGTCCTTTGATTGGAACCACGGCGTGTTCGTAGGCTCCATCATGGCTTCCGAGACCACCGCTGCCGCCGCCGGCGCCGTTGGTGTGGTTCGCCGTGATCCTATGGCTATGCTGCCCTTCTGCGGCTACAATATGGGCGACTATTTCGCACACTGGATCGAAATGGGTAAGAAGATCCCCCATGCCCCCAAGATCTTTAACGTAAACTGGTTCCGTACCGATGATGAAGGCAACTTCATCTGGCCCGGCTTCGGCGATAACCTCCGTGTTCTGGAATGGATCCTGGATCGTTGCGCCGGTAAGGCCGACGCCGTTGAGACCGAGATCGGTTACCTGCCTAAGGCCGAGGATATCAACATCGAAGGCCTGGAAGACATCACCCTGGATACCGTTAAGGGTCTGCTTTCCGTGGATAAGGATCTGTGGAAGGAAGACGTGAAGGGGATCAAGGAATTCTACTCCAAGTTCGATGAATTCGATACTCTGCCTGCCGAACTGAAGAAGGAACTGGCTGACTTCGAAGCTCGCTTAGGTTAACCCCTCCGACCGGTTAGCGAACCGGTCGTGTCCCCTTTCAAAAGGGGACAACCCACAAGTAATTGCAAGTAAGCATACGGCCCTGCGGGAAGAAATGACCTCCCGCAGGGCTGTTTTTATTTGCGGAGAACCCTGTGGGTGTGTATGTAATCGCCCAACGGGCGTATGTAATCTGTAGGGAACGGCCTATGTGCCGTTCCGCACTGTATGACATCACACCGAAGGCGTGTACGTGTATAATAATTGAACCCATTACAAAATGCACAATTCAATTGTGCATTTAAAGAAATGAACCTTTTTCCGGGTTAATGACCAATTGAATTGTGCATCTATAGATACGAACTCTCTTTTTACGGGTTAATGACCAATTCAATTGTGCATTTAAGAAATGAACCTTTTTTCACGGCTTAATGACCAATTCAATTGTGCATCTATAGATACGAACTCTCTTTTTACGGGTTAATGACCAATTCAATTGTGCATTTTGATCCAGCTTGAGAAATGAGTGACCAATTGAATTGTGCATTTTAAGGCAAAACATCCAATTAAATTGATCCCCCGGCCTTACTGCCCAAACTTGGCTCCGTACCGATACATTTCAATGGCAACCTCCTGCTGGATACGTAAAAAATTATTGACGATGATCTCCAGGTCATCATCCTCCTCCCCCGCTCCCAGGCGGGTACATATCCGTCCATAGGCTTCCATCATTTCAGCATACCACCTCTCACAAGGCTTACCCGCCGCAAAAAGATCCGTTACCTCCGGGTGCGGATTACGCAGAGTTCCTTGTGTACTTTCGTAAATATATTCCTCAAAACTCATTAAGACTCCTCCTTTAGTGTCGCTATACGAACACTATCATTTTCTTCATTTTACGGAGATAATAAAGAAAAGTCAAGCAACACTTGAAGGAGGTGAGATGCGGTGATCAAATACGACCGTCTATGGCAAACCATGAAAAAACGGGGCATTTCGCAATATGCCCTATACACCCACTACAACGTGAACCGCTCTCAGCTAGATCGCCTCCGTAAGAACAAAAACGTGGAGGTCAACACCATTGACCGGCTCTGCAATATCTTAAAATGCAACGTGGAAGATATTATGGAGCACATCCCCGACGATAACCAATTCTGAACCAAACGGCCGGACCCTTTGTCCGGCCGTTTTTATGTTTTCCTACAAAACCAACGGGTCGCCGAAATCGCCGACCCCTACAATGAAATTTGAAATCGTGCCCGTAGGGGCGATCTGCGATCGCCCGTCAAAATTCCTCAGCCTCCAAGCCGTCTCCCCGCCCCTCTTTATTATCTATATAATACTTGATATATTAATAAATTTATGATATGATATTTTATTAAAGAGGTGTAATAATATGTCTAAAGAAAAAGCAAAATATACAAGTATCGGCGGCAGCGCCCTGATCGAGGGTGTCATGATGAAGGGACCGGACAAGCTGGCCATCGCCGTCCGCCGTGCCGACGGTTCCATCCAACTGAAGGTGGAAGCCCTAAAAAATGAACCCAAATGGTATAATAAGGTTCCGGTTATACGGGGTGTAATCAGTTTTATTCAATCTATGATGCTCAGTTACCGTTGTCTGATGTACTCGGCGGATGCCTCCATCGAGGGCATTGAAGAACCGGAGGAGCCCTCCAAGCTGGATCGCTTTGCCGAAAAGTTGATGGGCAAGACCGGGATGGCCATTTTAGGCACCGTCTCCATGGTCCTGGGCGTTTGTCTTTCCCTGTTCCTGTTTATGTATCTGCCCGCCCTCTTCACCGGCTGGGTGATGCCCGATGCCCCCGGCCCCCTGAAGGCGGTGGTAGAAGGTACCCTGAAGATCTTGATCTTCTTGGGATACCTGATGTTGGTTTCCCTGATGCCGGATATGCGTCGCACCTTCCAATACCACGGCGGTGAGCATAAATCCATCTTCTGCCACGAGGCCAAGGAAGCCCTGACGGTGGAAAACGCCGCCAAATGCAAGCGGCTTCATCCCCGCTGCGGCACCTCCTTTATGTTCTTCACCCTGGCGATCAGCATTATCGTAGCCATGTTCATTCCCTGGGGCAACCGGCTGGTGCGCACCCTGATCAAGATCTGCTTTGTTCCCCTGGTGATGGGAATTGCCTATGAGTTCATCCGTTACGCCGGCAAGCACGACAATCTGCTGACCCGGATCATCTCTGCCCCCGGCAAGTGGTTCCAGCTGATCACCACCCGGGAGCCCGACGAAAAGCAGCTGGCGGTGGCGTTGGTAGCCCTAAAGGGTGTTTTACAGGAATACCCCCTGAACAAAGAGATCATGGTAGATGAAGAAGGCAATTATCTGAAGGATAAGGAAGAAAAAACGGAAGAATGAAAGCAAAATTAACAGACCTGCTCCGCCAGGGCGAGATCGTCCTGAAGGAGCGGAAGATCGAAGATTATAAAAACGATGCCTATTGTCTTTTAAACAAGCAGTTCGGGGTGAACCGGGCACAGATCCTGCTGGCCGGTGAACAGGAACTGGAGGACGAAAAAGTATTGGCCTATTGGCAGGACATTCGTGCCCGGGGAGACCGTAAGCCCCTGCAACATCTTTTGGGCAGTTGGGAATTTATGGGTCTGCCCTTCACGGTGAACCCCAACGTCCTGATCCCCCGCGCCGAGACCGAGGCCCTGGTAGAATATGCCCTGGAACATTACAAGGATCAGCCCATCCGGGTATTGGATCTTTGCACCGGCAGCGGATGTATCGGCATCGCCGTAAAAAAGCTGTTGCCCCAAGCGGAGGTCTGGATGGTGGACATCAGCCAGCTGGCCCTGGACGTGGCACGCCGCAATGCGGAGGAGCTGGGCGCAGAGGTCAAGATCGAAAAATGGGATATTCTGCAGGGCGTACCCTTCTTTATGGAAAAGGAGCGGTTCGACCTGATCCTCAGCAACCCCCCGTACATTAAGACCAAGGATCTGCCCACCCTCCAGCCGGAGGTTCAGGAGGAGCCGGAGCTGGCTCTGGACGGCGGCTGCGACGGTCTTTTATACTACCGCACCATTTGTCGGGACTGGACGTCCCTTTTGAAAAAGGACGGCGTTCTGATGCTGGAGACCGGCGAGGACACCGGCGCCCCCGTGGCCGCCCTCTGCCGGGAGACCCTGGGCAACGGAGAATTATTGAAAGATCTTTCCGGGCTGGATCGCTACGTACTGGCCCGTAAAACCGAGGAGGTGAATGGATGAACGGCGGAACCTATCTGATCGTTGTTATCGGCATTTTGCTGGCCAAGGCTTTGGGGTTTGTGCGGAACATCTTTTTTGCCTCCACCTTTGGGGCGGATACCCTGACGGACATCTATTCCCAAGTCTTCGGCATTGCCACCTACGTATTCTGCGGCATCGGTACCGCCCTGGGTACCCTGGTGATCAAGAATATGAACAAGGCCGAAAATCAGGGTGCCGAGCAACAGCGGCGCTACGTTTCCCACTTTATCCTAAAGATCAGCGGCATCGTCACCGCCGCCACCGCCTTGATGTATGCCCTGGGCGGACCCATCGTACGCATTCTTTTGCCGGGGCTGGATCCCGCCTATTTTGATGCTGCCCGGGAGATGCTCTATATTATGCTCCCCAGCGGCCTCTTTGTGATCGTGGCCTACATTATGAGCGGTGTTTTGCAGAACTGCAAGGTGTTTTTCATCACTTCCATCGTCAGTTTGCCCTACAACGTGATCATCATCGGCTCTATGATCTTCGGCAACCCGGATATGACCGCCATGTGCTGGATCACCACCCTGGGCTGGTTCCTGCATCTGGTGATCCTGTTGCCGGATTTTTACCGCAAAGGCTTCCGTTTCTTCTATCGGAGCAAGGGCGAAAAGGCACCCCTGGCCAAGGAACGGAATATGGAGGTTCTGTACATCTTCATCTCCAGTATGATGTTCCAGATGTGCTACGTCTTCGACAAAGCGGCGGTGAGCCACGATAGCGGCGCCGCCACCACCATCAATTATGCCACCAACCTGTTCGTGACCATTGCCAGCATCTTTGTGGTGGCCATGAGCAACGTTTGCTTCCCCTCCATTAGCCGGAACTACGAGGCGGGCAACACCGGGGCGGTGAAAAAGACCACCCAACAACTGATTGCTCTGCTTTTTGCCATTATCGTACCCTTTATATTAGTGGTAGCCTGCTTTGGTACCGACGTGATCGCCCTGGTCTACCAGCGGGGCGAGTTTACCGCCGAGCTGACCCGGGAGACCGCTGTGCTCTTTATCATCTATACCCTGGGGATCTTTGGCTACGTTTGCCAGGAACTCTTCAACAAGATCCTTTACCTGGGGTCCCGGTATCGCTACCCGGTGATCGGCAGCCTGGTGATCATGGCGCTGAAGCCCCTCATCAACCTGGTGGTCATCCGCTGGGGCAGTGTGGCGGTGGCCTTATCCACCACCCTGCTGTTCCTGGTCTATGCCATTTTGATCGGCTGGGCCATCACCAAGGTCACCGGCAATTACCTCAGTAAGGAACTGCTCATCAACCTGGCCAAGATCTTTGGTGCCGGCCTTGCCGCCCTGGCGGTGTTCCTGGGCTGGAAGCTCAGCGGGATCCAACTGCCCCTGGGGCAGCTTGGCTTTGTGCTGATCCTGGGTCTTTGCGCCGTGGTTTACCTGGCGGTGATCTGGTTCACCGGCCTGGTCAAAGTTTTATTGCCGAAGGAGTAAGCCCATGAAAATTCGACATCTGGTCTGGAGCCTTTTGGCTTTGTTACTGATCTTTACCATGATCCTGCCCTCCATCTTTTACCGCCAGGATCAGGAGTTTACCCACCGATACTACGTGGCGGCAGTCAACGTATCCCAATTTGCCGAAAAGCTATCTGCCCCGGAGCTGGCACAGTTCCTGAAGGATTATAAGGCCGCCGGTGCCACGGTGGCGGTCATCGAGGAGCGGAACGGTGCCTATGACCCCGCCCATCTGCAGATGACCCTGGAGGCCGGCCTGCAGCTTGCCCCGGAGCCGGACGTATACAACGATTCCACGGCCGGGCTGGATGCCCTGATCAGCCAATATGGCGTTCAGTTTATTAAGCTGAACAAGGACCCCCAAAACCCTGCCGAAGGCTCCTTGGCCAAGGCGGAGGCGGTCAGCGGTCTGATCCGGCAGAACAAACTGACCCTGGTGCTGACCGAGACCATCGAGCAGCTGGGGAACTATCAGCCTGCCGGATATGAGCAATATCTGGAGGCCGCCGAAGGTCGGATCCTGCGGTGCTTCCGCAACGGAAAGCTTACCTATTCCGATAACGGGGAATACCCCTATATCTATTATCAATACCTGAACTCCGCCCTGGATCGGAACACCCGGTTTTTGATGGCGGTACCTCTGATAGACGAAACCTTTGACGATCAAAAGAACGCCCAGCGCTGTCTGGAGTCGATGGAATTATTCTGTAAGAAGATGGATGCCGAGGGCTTCCATCAAGGGGCGGGCCCCGATCTGAGCGCCTACGTACCCAAACGGGCGATGCCCACCGCCGCCGTGGCGGCCTTGGTGGTGCTGATGCTGGCCACCATGATCGACCTGCTTTCCGATAAGGATCTGCGCTGGCTCCTGCCCGCCAGTATTCCCGCTGCCGCGGCGGCTATGGTGCTGACCTTCCATCTGCCGGAGCAATTACAGCTCCTCTACCCCACCGCCTTTGCGGCCTTCAGTCCTTGCTTCTGTTTTACGGTGGTGCACCGGTACCTGCGCAAAAACTGCAAGCGCTACACCTTTATGCAGCTGCTCCTTTCAACGGGACTCTTTGGCATCAGCCTTCTGACCCTTTCCGGCAGCTGTGTGGCGGCCATGATGAACGGCTGGGATTATTGGATCAATGAGCTGACCTTCCGTGGGGTCAAGCTGACCCTGCTGTTGCCGATCCTCTTTGCCCTCTTTCTGCTGATAAGGGACGAATGGCGCTGGCTCAAGCCCTCTGCCTGGAAGCGCACCTTCGGCTATCTGCGGCGCCGGATCCGCTGGTACCACCTGCTTCTGCTGGCGGTCATCGGGGTGGTGGCCGGGCTCTATATGCTGCGGAGCGGCAACGTGAAGACCATCTCCTTCTTCGAAGCGCAAATGCGCAACGGCCTGACCGAGGCCCTGCTGGCCAGACCCCGCACCAAGGAGTACCTCATCGGCTGGCCCTGTCTGATCCTATTGGTTTACGAAATGTACCGCAAGGGCAGTTCCCGCTTCTATCAATGGATCTTTGCTTTGGGATCTTCGGTCCTGTTCGCCTCCACCGTGAACACCTTCTGCCACGTATTTACTCCCGTTGAAACGATGTATTATCGGGTAGTATACGGTCTGATTGCCGGCGTAACCATCGGCGGTGTGCTGGTGCTCCTTTACAGCCTTTTCCGCCATCTGACTGAAAAACACCACGAAGTATGAACCCCCTCTGAACCCCCTCCGAGCGGTTAGCGAACCGCTCGTGTTCCCCCTTCAGGGGGAACAACCCACAAGTAATTGCAAGTTAGCAGCGGCCCTGCGGGAATAAACGATCTCCCGCAGGGCTGTTTTTGTTTGCGGAAAAGCCTTGTGGGTCGGGGTTCAATCACGCCGTAGGCGTGCATATCATCAACCGTTAGGTTGTATATCATCACACCGAAGGTGTGTATATCATCACGCCGCAGGCGTGCATAAAATTAAGACCCTTCCAAAATGCACAATTGAATTGTGCATTTCAAACCATAAATCCCAATTGAATTGGTACATCCATGGGGGAGGGGTCTCCCCTCCCGCTAAAATCGGGAGAACTATTTCTGTTAGCCCGCACCGTTTCTCCTTATATATAAGGAAGAAAATTTTGTAAACTTTTCAATTCCCACCAATTTCCTATTGACATTTTGGCAATTTAGCGTTATCATATAACAGCATTGTAACTATTTTGTAACCATTTTGAGACAGGAGTGAAAGAAATGCAGATAGCCAAAAGCGCACTGATCGTATTGTTATCAGTCATTTGGGCCGTTGGCGGTTTTATCTATAAGACCGGCTGGATCGTCGAAAATATTGCCCTGTGGATCTATCGGCATAGCCTTCGCCCCTTGATCCGGTTTTTGGCCAAGTGTACCCCCCGGAACGTATTCAACTTTGTTTGCGGGGTAGGTGAAAAGGTCATTGCCGTGGCTCTTTGGATCTATAACCGCACCCTGAAGCTGGCGATTTGGGCCGCCCACAGTATCGTGGCAGACTTTTGTTACTGGGCGCCGGTGATCTGTGTGATCATGCTGGTTTCGGTGGGGCTGTTCTTCCGCACCCATACCATTGCCCTGGAGGTCAGCATCCGGGACAAGGTGATCTCTTACGTTACCAACGAAAACCACTTTAATAAAATGGTCACCCAGGTGGAAAATAACCTGGCCCAGACCCTGGGCGAAAACTACTGTATGTACACCGCCCCCAATTATCGGTTCGTCCTCATCAAGAAGAACAAGATGGCCGACGACGAAAACCTCTACGTTCAGGTTTACCGGGCGGTCACCGAGGAGATCGGTAACCACTACGGCCTTTACGTGGACGGCACCCTGATGGCCGCCGCCGAGAAAAAGAGCACCATTGAGGATATCCTGAAGGAGCTGAAGGCACCCTATGAGACCGGCGCCATCGACGAGCGGGTGGAATTCGTCAGCAAGGTAGAGATCCGCACCGGCCTCTTCGCCCCGGACTCTATGAAGGATGCGGACGAGCTGCGGGCTCTGTTTGAAGGCTCCACCGATCCCCAGTACTACACCATTGAAGAAGACGATTACCTGAGCGATATCGTCAAAAAGACCGGCGTTTCCCGCCAGATGCTCTATTACCTGAATCCCGAGCTGGACGAACGGCGGCTGGTGCCCGGCCGCAAAGTTTTGATCAGCCAGCCGGATATCTACCTGGGGGTCAAGGTGGTACGCACCATCTCCTACGAGGAGGAGATCGATTACTCCACCACCCGTTTTAAGGACGATACCCTGTATCTCAACCAGACCAAGGTGAAAAAGGCCGGCCAAAAGGGCAGCAAGACCATCACCGCCGAGGTCACCTATATCGACGGCCAAAAGACCAATACTAAGATCCTTTCGTCCATCGTGACCAAGGAACCGGTGACCCGCGAGCTTTACGTGGGCACCAAGCCCTACCCCACCTCCTATTCCTCCCTGGCAGGAACGGGCGCCTTTATCCGCCCCATCAGCGGCGGGTATACCTCCTGCGCCTACGGCGGATACCGGGGGCACGTGGGTGTGGATCTGACTATGAGCGGTGCCTACGGCAAGCCCGTTTACGCCTCTGCCGGCGGCACGGTCATCTTCTCCGGCTGGAGCGGCGGCTACGGCAAATGCGTAAAGATCCGCCACAGCAACGGCTACACCACCTATTACGCCCATATGAGCGCCAATCTGGTCTCGGTGGGCGAGACCGTCACCCAGGGTCAGCAGATCGGCAGGATCGGCTCCACCGGCAACAGTACCGGCCCCCACCTGCACTTCGAGATGCGGATCAACGGAAGCCCTGTCAACCCCATGCGATATATCTAACCCCCATTGGCTCTGATCAGCCGCAAGGCTGTATGTTATCGCCCGTAAGGGCGTATGGAATCACGCCATCGGCGTGTATGCCATCACCCAAAGGGTGTATGTTTTCCCCCTCCGATGTGTCAGCGGACACATCGTGTCCCCCGGGGGACAAAAATAAAAAAACGGAGATCCGGGAGGAAACGACTTCCCGGATCTCTGATTTATTTTTGATGAAAATGAAAATTTAGCGGGCGATGATATACACCCTGGCGGTTGATGAACCCCCTTACCCACAACCGTTCCCCGCAGATAAAATCAGCCCTGCGGGAGGTCGTTAAATCCTGCAGGGCTGCTGCTATAATTACTTGTGGGTTGTTCCCCCCCAAGAGGGGGAACACGAGCGGTTCGCTAACCGCTCGGAGGGGGTTACCGTTCGATTTCCAGGATGCTGACCCCGGCGGGAGCCAGCTTGGTCTGGAATTTTTGAGTCTCGGGGATCTGGTTATTATAATTAAAGGTGAGATGGTGGTTGGCGCTCTGCAGGAACCGCACCGGCAACACCGGGTAAAAGCCCGCCCGGTTGACGCTCTTCACGTTTTCGGGATAGGTGACGAAGGCGTAGTCGTAGACGTTATCCTTGGGGTTATAGATATACAGCCGATCCTTGCCGTTTTTCAGCTTCAGAGCCAGCATGGGCCGATCACATTCCACCGGGAAGATGGCATAGCGGGCGGCCTTCAAAAGGGTCACGCAGTTGGCGATGAAGCCCTCGGAAAGACTGCGGAAGGGCAGCTCCTCCTCCAGGGAGTTGATATCCCGGTCCGGCTCCTCCCCACGGCTGACCCCGGTGCCGAAGCACTCCGGCAGGTCGGCAGTACATTCTGCATTGCAGAGAAAGGCCTTCATGGGATAATCACTGCCTGCATCCACCGTTTCGCAGGTGGGGTTCAGCCCGCTCAGCTCATATGCGGCAGGAGCGGTGCCCACCCAGGGATAGTTCGCCTTTTTCAGTAACTCCTGCTCTTCTGCGGAAAGCAGATCGTAGTTGGGCACGAACAAACAGCCCTCAAAATCCTTCAGCTCGGCGCTGTTCACCGCACCCCCAAAGGGCAACCCGGCCTTGAAAAGCTCAGTGGCCTGCTTATGGTCGCTGGTGCGGCGGGTCTTGATATATTCCCCGATCAGCCGATCGCTGGCGGTCTGGGACCAAAGGATCATGGGCGACCAGCAGCCCGCAGTCTCCGCCGCAAAGCCCACGTCGATCCGTTCCTTCATCCAATCCCAGCTATTCCGCTTCAGCCCGTCGCCCAGACAGAGGAACAGCCCGGCGGCAGAGGCCTTGTCGCCCTTGGCGCCGTTACGGGCGGCGGTGATGGTATAAATATCACGCTCTAACTTCACCGGCTGATGCTCCAGCACACTCCATTCCTCAGAGGCATCCTGCACGTTGACCATAGAGATGATCTCCCCGTGGAGAGCCTGGGCCCGCACCAGGGGCAGATCCAGGTGATAGCGATGGAAAAACTCCTGCCGGGCATTGAGCCCCACGCTGGTGGGCAGGATATTGGCGGTCATACAATCCACCCCAGCCTCCATCACCTTGGCGGTATCAAAGCCGTGAATATAGCGGGTCTCGAAGGGATCGGTGCAATACATTCCTAAGATCCACACCTTTTTGCCCGCCTTATGGGCGGCATCGCAGACAGTCTTGAAGAACTTGGCCCAACGCCATTCGTAAAAGCGGATCCATTCCTCCCGCAGATTTGCCCAGATATAATCGGCACGCAGGGTGCGGTTTTCCATATCGTCCTTGCCGGCGGTGGCAGTCAGCGCTTGGGGCAGCGCCATCCCGGTGTGCATTTGAAACTGCTCTACCATATCCCAGGAATAATCCGATTGATACAGACGGGCGGAAGGGCAAAAGGCATCGGCAATGTGAACCCCCGCCATACCGTAATCCACCAGAGTCTCCACCAATTTTTCAGCAAAGAAATCCTCGTAATAGGTACCGTCCTTAAACCGTTTCAGGCACATCAGACTGCCATCCTTATCCCGGCGGCAGGCCTGCAGCTCCCGATGGTCGGTCAGCCATTCGTGATGGTGCGTATCGTTCAGATAAGAGCCCATAATACCGGCGTAAAAATCCACACCCTTTTTCTTCAGCTCTGCCACCAGCGACCGCAGGTCGTGGTTGGTCCAGGGCTGGCGGGCACGCTCTTTATTAAAGGGAATTCCGTGGTAGGCACAATTATCCGGGAACAGCACGTATTCTTCCTTCATTCCCCGATGAAGATTGATAAAATCGCAATGAAACAACAGGGCACAAACGCTGTCCGGCGTGAAGCCCGTCTGATCTAAAAATCGGGCGGCACCCCGGTCGGGGTCGTCCCGGTTAAAACCCAGCATCTGCATCCAGATATTAATACTTTTTCTCAACATTTTCGCCACCTTTCTTTGCCTCTATTATACAGAGAACTTTCCACTTTTGCAACTCTTTTTATTGACTTATTTTTTTCTTTTGTTATAATAAAATTAAGATTTTTGGAGGTGTTTTTATGTACAGAATCGCTTTCGTAAACCCCCACTCCACCATAATGTTTGCGGCGCAGGAATTAAAAAAATATCTGCGGATGATGATGCCCCGTTGCGGCGGCATTGATCCAAATTTCGATCCCCAAGCCAAGGAAGGCTTTCGCCTGGGGCTGATGGCAGACTTCGGTCTGACCACCCAGGCGCCGGTGCCCGAACTGGACGACGAGATCTATATCGCTACCGATGCCAACGGAGGCATCCTGGCGGGCAGTAACCCCCGGGCGGTGCTGCTGGCGGTATACCGCTATCTGAAACACCAGGGCTGCCGCTGGCTCTTCCCCGGCCCCGACGGGGAGCGGATCCCCGTGATTGAGGAGCTGAAGCCGGTGGACTACAGCCATCTGGCCACCTTCCGTTATCGGGGTCAATGCAACGAGGGCGCTGAAAGCCAGCCCCAGATGATGAACGCCATTGACTTTACCCCCAAGGTGGGCTTAAACACCTTTATGATCGAAGGGGATTCCCCCCAGGGCTACTATAAGCATTTCTACAGCCACCAATATTCCTCTTTAGAGGACGAGCACGCCCCCTCCTTTAACACCGCCCTCCAATGGAAACGGGCCTGCGAGGCCGAGATCGAGCGGCGGGATATGCGGTTCCACGATTTTGGCCACGGCTGGACTGCCTGGCCCTTCGGGTTCCGGGATTGCCGCCACCTTTCCGAAGAGGAACGGCTGGAGGAATATAAAAAGGAAAAATACCAAAAGCACGCCACCCTCATCTACGGGCGGCGGGGTCTGTTCCGGGATGGCTACAACCTGAACTCCAACAACTGCCTTTCCAACCCGGAGACCCGCACCATCATGGCCGATGCGGTGGTGGATTACTGCGCCAAGCAGGATAACGTGAACTACGTCCACGTTTGGCTCTCCGATGCCTCCAACAGCCATTGCGAATGTGAGGAATGTAAGAAAAAGCACCCCTCCGATTGGTATATTATGATGCTGAACGAGGTGGACGAAAAGCTCACCGCCCGGGGCATCCAAAATAAGATCGCCTTTATCGCTTACCTGGATACCTTCTGGGCACCCAAGGAGGAGCGGTTCAACAACGAGGATCGCTTCCTTCTGCTCTTCGCCCCCATCAAGCGCTATTACACCAAAAACTACAACACCCCCATCGATACCGAGCATCTGATGGAATACAAGCGCAACGAACTGATCCAGCCCCGGAATATGAACGAGGCCTTGGGCTACCTGAATAAGTGGCAACAGGTGTTCCACGGGGATTGCTTCTGCTATGAATACTACTTCTGGCGGGCCTGCTACTTTGATATGGGTAGCCGGATGCTGGCCCGCACCATCTGGGAGGATATGCGGGGTCTGCCCCGCCACAACCTGAAGGGCATCGTGGCGGACGGAAGCCAGCGGGCCTACTTCCCCAACGGGTTCCAGTTCTACGTTTACGGCGAGATGCAATACGATAATACCCGGTCCTTTGAGGAGCTGGAGGAGGAATACT
>JAZQAR010000155.1:0-30475 GCA_045545315.1 Eubacteriales bacterium
CGCTCTGACCGGCAAGACCCTGGCAGAAGCCCGCTCTGCGGTGACCGCCCTGGGGCTTTTTGCCGTTGCGGTGAACGGCACCTATGATCCCGCCAAGGGCGAGAATACGGTGCTTGCCCAAAAGCCCGCCGCCGGCAGTACTGCCCAAGCAGGGGATACCGTTACCCTGACAATGAACGTAAAGCCCGCTCCTCAAGCCGTTCCCGACCTTTTGGGGAAGGATCAGAACGGAGCGGTGGCCGCCCTGAAGGCGGTAAATATGCAGATCAATTGCACCGTGGCACCCTATCGGATGGACGTTGTCCCCGGGCTGGTGCAAAGCCAAAGCCCCGCCAAGGGTACGGCGCTGGAATACGGCTCGGTGGTCACCGTGGTATTGAGCGGCGCACCCCAAGCCCTTCAACTACCCGATTTCCGGGGGATGACCCAAGCCAAGGCGGAGGAAAAGGCCGCTGAATTGCAGATCAAATTGAATTTTGAGACCGCATTGACCCACGATACCGCTTATGGGGAGGATACCGTCTGTGCCCAGGGTGCCACCGGCACCTTTACCCAGGGCGAGACTTTGACCTTGACCTTGAACCCGCCGGTTCCCATGGTAGCGGTTCCCAACTTTTTGGGGATGGATCGGGGGCAGGCCAATGGGGCGGCCATGAACGTGGGGCTGCTTTTGAATACCACCGACGCCCCCTACTCCCTCTCCTTTGAGGTGGGTGAGGTGTTACAGCAGGCTCCCGTTGCCGGCACCTCTGTACCCATTAACAGCGTGGTGCAGCTGACCTTGAACGGCGCTCCCCAAGCCATTGCATTGCCCGATTTCATCGGGCTGACGGAACAGCAGGCCCGTGCAAAGGCTGCGGAACTGCAGATTCACGTCACCTTTACCGATGCACCCTATAATAAGACCTATACCGCCGGGGCGGTTTGTGCCCAGGATGCCACCGGCGAATTGATGCAGGGCGAGACCCTGGGGCTGACCCTGAACGGACAGCCTCAAACCGTTGTTCTTCCCGATCTGACCGGCAAGACCGAGGCCCAGGCTCTGGAGGATTTGGCCGGGCTCCAGCTGAACGGGACCTCGGAGACCGCACCCTATGACCGCAATTATGCGGAAGGGGTGGTGCTGGAGCAAAGGCCCACCGCCGGTTCCCCGGTATTGCAGGGCACCGGGGTGAACGTTGTGCTGAACGGCGCACCCCAATCCGTTGCATTGCCGGACTTCACCGGGATGACCCAGGTGGAGGCCCAGGCTTGCATCGATGAACTGCAATTTTTCGTGGAATTCCAGTCGGGCACCTATACGATGGCCTATCCAAAAGGGGCGGTGATCGCTCAATCCGTCCCCGCCGGTGAAACAGCGGTCCAGGGCACCCGGATCACTTTGACGGTGAACGGAGAACCCCAGCTGGTCACCCTGCCCGATTTCAGCGGGATGACCGAGACCCAGGCTCGCACCAAGGCTGCAGAATTGAATCTTCAGGTCAGCTTTACCACCGGCGCTTTCGTGCTGGAGGCCGCCCAGGGGGCGGTGGTTGCTCAAAGCGTTGCCGCCGGCACCACCCTGCCGGAGGGCAGTAGCCTGACCCTGACCTTAAATGGCGATCCTCAACAGGTAACGGTCCCCGACCTAACCAACTACACCCTTGTCGATGCTATGATGGCTTTGGAGGCCTTAGGTCTGCGGGGCAACAGCACCGTGGGCGCTTACGAGCTGTCCTATGCCGCCGGGGTGATCCGCGGCCAAAGCGTTACCGCCGGCAGCAGCCTGCTCCAGGGTGAGACCGTTGCCCTGACGGTGAACGGTCAGCCCCAATACGTGCAAGCTCCCGCCCTGGTGGGGCTGGATCAGGAGGCCGCCAAGACTGCAGCGGCGGGTCTGCAGCTGAAGACCGAGATCATCACCCATAGCTATCATATGGATTATGCCCCCGGCGAGGTTTTGAGCCAGTCGGTGACCGCCGGCGAATCGATTTTGCAGGGTGGAACCGTTACCCTGACCGTTAACGGTCAGCCCGAGACCGTTGCTGTTCCTACCCTGGTGGGGTTGACCCCCGCCCAGGCCCTTGCCACCGCAAAGGCTGCCAAATTCAATATCGTTTATACCCAGGATTCCGATCCGGAGGCAGAAAATGCCAAGATCCTGACCCAATCGCCCGTGGCGGGCACCCTTTTGGTGCAGGGCAGTACTCTGACCCTGAAGGCCGGAAACGGCCATACCGGACTGCTGACTCTTTCTGCTTATAACGTGGAACTGTTTCAAGCCAACGGCGCCATCAATTACGATGCCTACGCCGCCGAGCTGCAGCGGGTGGATGCGGATATCGTTGCTCTGACCAAGGTGGAAAATAACAGCGAGCGTACCGGCAACGTGGATCAGATGAAGACCATTGCCGCAAAGGCCGGCTACCCCTATTATTATTTCGGCGTGGCCCACGGCCCCACCGACACCTTCAAGGGAGAATACGGCAGCGGCATTTTGAGCAAATATCCCATGGAGGCCACTCACGGCTTCTTTACCGCCCAGGAGGAGAAGGAAAAACGGGGCTACGTGCGGGCTGTGATCGATCTGGGCGGCAAAAAGGTCACCGCCTACAGCATTCATCTGGCCTACGTGAAGGCGGGCGGCGTATCTATCCAGCCCGATCAGCTGCAGGAACTGATGACGATGACCGCCGAGGACGAAAATCCCATCGTGATGGGTGTTACGAACCTGGAGCCCGCCAACTTCGGTACCCTGATCCCCGAGGGGATGGTAGCCTTGAACGGCGGTGCAGATCCCTTCACGGCAGTGGATACCCTCTATGCCGCCGACGGCTCCTATGCCTACAGTAATATCATCCTGCCCAAGACCGCCAATGTGCTGACCGATCCTTCCGCACCCACCGGCTTCCGGCTGACCGATGCGGAACTTTCCGGCGAGCGTCATTGCTATGCCTATATCACCTTGAATGGAGAAGACCTGCCGGAGACGGTGACCGTTCCCAACGTGCTGGGCAAGACCAAGGAAGAAGCCAAAAAGCTGTTGGATGAATCCGGGGTGGAATACACCATCTCCACCCGCTTTACCCCCGGTTACGGCTATCAACAGATCGGCTATCAATCTATCTATGCCGATGGGCTGATCCCCAAGGAAAAGGTCAAGCCCATTCAGCTGTATTATAACGAGGATTACACTGGCTATCTGCGGGTGGCCACCTATAACGTATGGCGGTTCCGTCAGAAAACCGCCAGCGGAAGCGGGGTGGATGCCATGGATGAGATGGCGGCAGAGATCAAGACGATCGATCCCGATATCATCGGCTTCCAGGAGGTTACCAGCGCCCAGATCCCGGCTATGGCCAAAAAGCTGGGCTACCCGTACTATCACTTTACCCTGGCCTATGAGAGCCACGATTACGGCCACGGGATTGTCAGTAAATACCCCATCACCAAGGCCCAGAAGGTGATGTATGACGTTCAGCAGCCCAACCAAAGCGAAACCCGTGCCTACGGGAAGTTCGCCATCGACGTTTGCGGCACCGAGGTGATGGTCTATAACACTCACCTTTGCCTAAAAACGGCGCAGATCCAGGCCCAGTTCGACCAGGTTTATACCGATCTGCTGACCTACTGCAAGCAGGAGGGCGATCAATACGCCGTTCTGATGGGGGATCTGAACGCAACCCCCAAGGCCTTTACCAACTACTATGATCTGACCATGACGACCCCCCTAAACGGGAGCAAGAGCCTTAATGCCACGGCGGTGACCTTCCCGGGCGGGGATCCCATTGACCAGATTCTGATTTCCGATACCTTTGACCATTACGAGGAAGAAAACGGCCTGGGTGTGGTGGTGAACCACAGCCCCTACAGCGACCATAATATGGCCTATACCTTCCTGCGGATCCCGCCTAAGACGGCCCATACCGGTCCTCTGACGGTGGCCTCCCTGACCGCCTCCCGCTGTAAGGATACGGATAAAAACGAAAACTATCCGCTATTTGCGGAGGAACTGAATAAGACCAACGCCGACGTGATAACCCTGCAAAACGTTGCCAGAACCCCCGACGGTACGACCGATAACGTCAAAGCCCTGGCGGAGGCGGCGGGGTACCCCTACTACGCCTTCCACGGTGCCATCGTCAAAACAACGGAGGAATACGGCGTTGGGATCCTGAGCAAATACCCCATGGTCGCCCAGGGCAAGAATTTTGATACCCAGGATACGAAGGAAAACCGGGGCTATATCCGGGCAGAGATCAACCTGGGGGATCGGGCGGTCACCGTGTACGGCATGCACGGCTCCACCGAAGGAACCACCTACCTGAATCCCCAACTGACCGAGATCTTCGATCAGATGCAACAGGATACCAACCCCATTATGGCGGGGATGCCCTATACTTCTCCTGCAAACTATGCCTCGGTTATTCCACAAAACTTTATTGCCCTGAACGGCGGCAAGGATATGACGCATATCCGGGGCGAAAGCTTCAGTATTCTGCGGATGAATATCATTGTGAAGGAGCCCCTTGCGGCCCTTGCGGATTCCACCGTACTCACCGGCTTCCGTGCCCATCAGGCCGCCAAGATCGGCCATGTGATCGCCTATGCACAATTGATCCTACCCGGTGAGCAAGGGGAGGATTATCTGGTGGTACCCGATCTTCGGGGGATGGATAAGAGCGAGGCAGAAGCCCTGGCCAAGGCGGCAGGCTTTACCGTAAACCAGGTTATCCCCAACGTGAACAATGCCTACCGGACGGATCAGATCACCAGCCAATCCCTTTCTGTAGGTGCGGCGGTGAAAAAGGCCGATGCGGTTCTGAACCTGGGGTATCAACCCGATCTGGCCGGCGCTCTGACCGTGACCACCTATAACGTGAAGAATTTTGCAGGCGGAGATCAATACGACGAGATCGCCGCCGAGATCAAGAGCATCGATCCCGATATCGTCTGCCTGCAGGAGATCGATAACGGAATGAGCCGTAGCAACGGCGACGATCAGACCGAAGTGATCCGGGCGCTGTTGGGTTATCCCTATGCCCACTTCGTGAACGCTTACGATCATAGCGAGACTGAAAAATACGGCCATTGTATTTTAAGTAAATTTGAGATCACCGATTATAAGGAGGTGCGCTACGCCGTCCAGGATGAAAGCGAGGATCTTGAATACGTGGGCGAGACCCGTGCCTACGGTCGGTTCGACCTGAACGTCAACGGCACCCCGGTGCGGGTGTATAATACGCATCTGGCCGGCGCTGTCAGCCTGCCTCAGTTGCAAGAGGTTTACGGAGACATGGCTGCCTACGAGGCCCGGGAGGGTGTGCAGTATACCATGCTGCTGGGCGATTTCAATAGGAAAGCCGCTCTCCTGGAAGGCGTTATAGATACCCAGCGGTTCACCGCTCTGAATGGCGGCAAGACCTTCGCCGCCACCAAGCCCCACGCCATCGATAATATCATCGTTTCCGATACCTTCGAGCATTACGAAGAGGAAAACGGATGCGGTGTTCTCCAAAGCAATACCCCCTACAGCGACCATTATATGCTGTATACCTATCTGCGGATCCCGCCGGAGGCCGATCACAGCGGCGCTTTGACCGTTGCTACCTATAACGTGAACGCCTTCCATGTGGGAACCTATGGTGCAGAGATCAACTACGCCATGTTCGGCCGGGTGCTGAAAAAGGTGGATGCGGATCTCGTGACCCTGCAACGGCTGGACCGCAACTCCACCCGCTCTCTTGGCGTAGATCAGGTGAAGGAGATCGCCAAGGAGTCCGGGTATCCTTATTACTACTTTGGCGGAATGATGCCCTATCAGGGCGGGGAATACGGGATCGCGCTTTTGAGCAAATATCCCTTTACCGCCACCCACGGGAACTTTACGGTTGACAGTGGGAAGAGTCCGGAATGGGGCTATATCCGGGCAGAGGTCAACCTGGGCGATCGGATCGCCGTTGCCTATGCTGCCAGAACCAGCAGCGTAGATCAGGTAGGCGAGCTGAAGGCGATGCTGGAAAAGGATCCCGGCGCCGTGGCCTTCGGTAGCCTGGGGATCTCTGTGGACGAGATGAACAACAACCTGCCTGCGGGCTATAGCTCGGTCAACCAGGGCGAAAATGCCACGACGGCGGTGCGCCATCTTCACGTGTTGTATCCCACCGAATGGATGGGTGTCATCACCGACGAGACCGCCCCCGACGGCCTGCGAAACGAGAATACCGCCCTCTATTCCTCCCGGGAGGCCTACGCCCACCTTTATTTCAAAGAGGACGGCGTCCCCGAAACGGTCACTTTGCCCGATTTCCGGGGCAAGACCAAGGCGGAGGCAGAGGCGCTGGCCAAGGAACTGGGGCTCCGGCTGGAGATCATCGAAAAAACCAACGACGGATACGGCTTTGATCAGATCTCCGCCCAATCGGAGTTGGCCGGCTCGGTCTTCCCTGCAGAGGGACGGTTACTTTTGGAGCATAACGCCGATCATACCGGCTGGTTGAAGGTCGTTTCCTATAACGTCAAGGACTTTATCTACGACGGTGACACCTGTAAGCAGGGCCCCATCCAATACGACACCATCGCCGCTCAGCTTCGGGCAACCAATGCGGATATCGTGGGTCTCCAGGAGATCGATAAGAACGCCGAGCGCAGCGGCTACGGCGACCAGATGAAGATCATTGCCGAAAAGGCCGGCTATCCCTATTATTACTTCGCCAAGACCATCAATCATAAGAGCGGGGGCGGCGAATACGGCCACGGGATCTTAAGCAAATATCCCATCACGGCCAGCAGTATTCACCAGTTTGTAAGCCAGACCGACGAGATCCGTAACGTGGAGCGCCACGAGATCAACGTGAACGGCACCACGGTGGTGTTCTATAACACCCACCTGAACGGTACCGCCGCCCAGTTCAGCGAGATCCAGGAGCTGATGAAAAAGGATGAATACGCCATTCTGACCGGGGATATGAACTTCCAGCCCACCGCCATCGAAACGGTGCTGGATCAGACCCGCTTTACGGCCCTGAACGGCCTGGATCCCCATCAACGGCTGATTACCACTACAAACAGTTATAAGTGCATCGATAATATCGTGGTGACCAATAACTTTGATCACTATGCCGATGCCAACGGCTGCGGGATCTTTGTGAACCCCAGCGACTACAGCGACCATCGGATGATCACCACCTATCTGAAAATGAAATAAGAAAAGAAGCCCGGGCGCTTTAGCACCCGGGCTTCCGTCTATATTAGTATTGAAAAATATGAAAAAACATGGTACAATGACTATAACTATTCTGTAATGAAAGGAGCCGTTCTTTATGGATATTTTAGGCGGAAGCGGAATTATCCGTGCCTGCCGTCGGGTGGCGAACGCCTTTGGTACCGCCGCCCGGGAAAGCTTCCTTTTGAAAAAACGGGGCAAAAAGCTGAATACCCAAGGCTCTTTCCTGGCTCATAGCAAGGGCAGGGTGACAGAGGCCCTTGTGGGGGCCGTTGCCCATAGCCCCATCGCCGGCTGGCTTTACCGTTATTGGGGACGGCTGGCGGGGATGCAGGTCAAATATTTTGCCCTGCTCTTCGGTAGTTTTCTGTTGCTGGGGACCTTATCGATGCTTTTAGCCGGCCGCTATGCGTTAGCAGGCGGGCTGGGGATCGCTCTTCTGTTGGCCTGCGCCCTGATCTTTACCAAGGGAACCCTGGCCGATTGGCTGGAGGGCACCTGGCTGGGGCGTTTTTTGGTAAAAAAAGGCTACTCCTTGCCCCGGGGCGAGGCCCATAAAAGCCTCCCCGTGTATCTGGCGGCCTGCGGGCTGATCGGCGGGGCGGTGGCCATCCCCTTGGGGTTGGTGCTGGGCGGCCTTTTGGCGGTTGCCCTGGCGGGGGCGCCGGTGATCTTTGCTCTGCCGCCCCTATGGAGTCTTTGTATTCTGTGCGTCGCCCTGCCTCTGGCGCCTACGGCGGTTTGCTGGGCTTTGAGCGTTTTGATCGTGATCTCCTATCTCTTTGGCAGAGCCTTTCGGGGAATGGAGGCTGTTGAACGGGATTGGATGGATATCCTGCTTTTGGTATTCCCGGTACTGTGTCTGCTTTCCACCCTCTTTTCCTTCCAGGGAACCGATTCGGCTATGGTCACGGTGATGTGGATGGGCTTGTTCGTCTGTGTTTTTGCGGTCAAGCGGATCCTGCGGAATAAAAATGATCTGATCGCCGCCCTTTCCGCCCTGACGGCGGGGGCGCTGTTCAGCGGACTTTACGGCTTGTTCCAGGCTCTTTCCGGGATGACCGATTCCACCTGGACCGATACCAATATGTTTTCCGACGTGGAGCTGCGGGTCTATAGCACCTTTGCTAATCCGAACGTATTCGGTGAGTTTTTGCTGTTGATGGTGCCTTTGGTTACCTCCCTAGTCTTTTACGTGAAAAAGCCCCTTTGGAAGTGGATCCTTGCGGGGATCGACGGCCTGCTCCTGGTGAATCTGGTGCTGACCTATTCCCGGGGCTGCTACGTGGGCCTGGCCCTGACGGCGGTGGTGTTCCTTTGGCAGTACAGTAAAAAATGGTTGCTGGCGGCTCTGGCCATCGGTATTCCGGTGGGGCTGGCGGTGATGCCCGCCAGCGTGATGAACCGATTAATGAGTATCGGGGATCTGAGCGATGGTTCCACCAATTATCGGATGATGATCTATACCGGCACCCTCCTGATGCTGGCAGATTATTGGTTCAGCGGGGTGGGCATTGGCGAGAAGGCCTATAACGCCATCTATCCCCTTTATGCCCTCTCCGGCATTGCGGCACCCCACGCCCACAGCCTGTTCTTCCAATCGGCAGTGTCCTTCGGCCTGGTGGGGCTGGTGTATATCCTGATCCTGCTTTTCGCCTATCAGCGGCAGATGACCCGCCATACCCTAAAAATGGAGCGCAGGGATCGGTTTTTGATGCTGGGCTTCGGCTCCCTGATGGCGGGCTTTGCCCTGCAAAGTGTATTCGACTATACCTGGTATAATTACCGGGTGTTCCAGTTATTCTGGATCGTGCTGGCCCTGGGCTTTGCGGCGGTCCGTATCTTAAAAAAAGGAGAACGGGAAGATGCTTAAACGGAAATTGAACTGGCTGGATATCACCCTGATCGCGGTGGTGATCCTGGCCTTGGCCGCCGGGGCCTGGTATTTTACCCGGGGGGATCAGGTCATTGCCTCCCAGCAAACGGAATACGTGATCACCCTGCGTTTCACCCGGGAGACCACCCATCCCACCGATTACTACGAGGTGGGAGATCAGCTGTTCCAGACCAATAAGACCCTCATTGGCGAGATCCTTTCTATGACCGAGCATGACCTGGTGGACGAGGAATATAACCCCGTGACCGGGGAGTACGACCGGGTGGTGGATCCCCTGCGCAAGCAGATCGAAATGAAGGTCCGGGCTACCGGTGAGATCAAAAACGGCATTCTGACCGTCAACGGCGAGGAGCTGTACGTGGGGCAGAAGTTCTATCCCCAGGGGCTTTCTACCCGCTCTACCATGGAAATTTGGAACGTTGAGGAGGCGGCTGTAAAATGAAATTTTTAGACAATAAAGGCCGCTTGTTCGGCAAATTGAATTTATTCGACCTGCTGGTGATCCTTCTGATCCTGGTGGGTGCGGTGGGAATGGGTACCCGGTTGATCCAAAAGGAAGAGACCGCCCTGAACTACCAAAAGGCCGTGACCCAAATGGAATTGCTGGAATGCCCCGAATACGTGGCCGCCGCTTTTCAGGTGGGGGATACCCTTTATGAAAAAGAGGTGGAGGTAGGCAAAGTGACCGCCGTGGAGGTGGTTCCCTACGAAAGTCTGGAGCTTTTGAGTGACGGCACCTCCAAATACGTGCCCCATAAGATCCAGTATACCGTTAAGCTGACGGTGGAGACCGACCGCCTTTTGATCACCAACGAGGGCATCGCCGTGAACACCCAGGAATGGCTCAACGGCACCCGCCACAACATCGCCAACGGAAAGGCAAAATACAACGCCATCATCCGCTCCGTCACCCCCTCCGTTACCCCCTCCGCAGAGTAGGCGTACTCTGCGTGTCCCCCTTCAAAGGGGGACAACCCACAAGTAATTGCAAGTAAGCACACGGCCCTGCGGGAATATACAACCTCCCGCAGGGCTGTTTTTTATTTGCGGAGAACGGTTGTGGGTTGTGGAGGGGGGTAAATCACGCCGCAGGTGTGTATGTAATCGTCCAACGGGCGTATGTAATCAGCCGCAGGCTGGATGTAATCACCCCGCAGGTGTGTATGTAATCTTCCCTGCCGGGTTTGATGAATATGGTAGCGTTGGAAATGAATTTTGTTATTGCTTTCCGCTTGATTTTATTATATAATTATTCTATAAAAGTATATCTAAAAGGAGATTACCGAAATGGCAGCAAAAGATAAACAGGAAGCCCTAGCAAAAGCCCTGGAGCAGATCGAAAAGCAGTTCGGTCAAGGGGCGGTAATGAAGCTGGGCGATAACCAGCATATGAATATTGAAGTGATCCCCACCGGTTCCCTTTCCCTGGATCTGGCTCTGGGGATCGGCGGCTTGCCCAAGGGCCGTATTGTAGAAATTTATGGACCTGAATCCTCCGGTAAGACCACCGTTGCTCTGCACGTGGCCGCAGAAGCCCAAAAGCAGGGCGGTACCGTTGCCTTTATCGATGCGGAGCACGCCCTGGATCCCGTATACGCCGAGGCTTTAGGCGTGGACGTGGACAATCTGTTAGTGGCCCAGCCCGACCACGGTGAGCAGGCGCTGGAGATCACCGAGCAGCTGGTGCGCTCCGGCGCCATCGATCTGGTGATCGTGGACTCCGTTGCCGCCCTGACCCCCCGCTCCGAGATCGAGGGCGAGATGGGTGATTCCCACGTGGGGTTACAGGCTCGTCTGATGAGCCAGGCGCTGCGGAAGCTGACCGGCGTTCTGGCCAAGACCAACTGTGTGGCCATCTTTATCAACCAGCTGCGGATGAAGATCGGCGTGATGTACGGCAATCCCGAGACCACCACCGGTGGTAATGCTCTGAAGTTCTATTCCTCCGTACGGATCGACGTGCGCAAGAGCGAGGCGCTGAAGGCCGGTACCGAGGTCATCGGTAATGCGGTAAAATGTAAGATCGTGAAGAACAAGGTTGCGCCTCCCTTCAAGCTGGCCAACTTTGATATTATGTATGGCGAAGGCATCTCCAAAGAAGGCGAGCTCCTGGATCTGGGCGAAAAGCTCAAGCTGGTAAAAAAGAGCGGTGCCTGGTTCTCCTATAAAGAGGATCGCATCGGTCAGGGCCGTGATAACGCCAAAAACTTCCTGCGGGAGAACCCCGATATCTACGCCGAATTGGAGGCCGAGATCCGGGCGAACTTCGATACCCTGCGGGAGATGGAGAGCAAGGTGACCAAGAAGAAGGCCCCCGCCAAGGCGGCTGCCGCCACCGAGGAGGAGGCGCCTAAGGCCCCCGCCGTTTCCCTGGACGTATCTGCCGATGACTTCGAATAAGCCGGTCATCACCGATCTGCTGCTCAACCCGGAAAAGCCGGGGAAGCGGGATCTTTACGTGGACGGCGAATTCTTTATGAGCATTCCCTTCTCCCTTCTGCTGGAGCAGGAGCTGGAGGTGGGAATGCCCTTTGGCGAAGAGGAGATCGAAGCCCTGACCCTGGCGGCGCAACTGATTCCCGCCAAGGAGAAGGCCTTTGAATATCTGGGCTACGGAGATCTGAGCCGCAAGCGGCTTTACGAAAAACTCACCCGCTTTGGGATCGAGCCCGCCCCCGCAGAGGCCGCCTGCGATTATATGGCGGAGCGGGGCTTTATCGACGACCGTCGGCTGGCGGAAAAATTGGCGCTCCGTTTTGCGGAGGGCAAGCATTGGGGCCCACGGCGGATCCTGCCCGAGCTGATCCAGCGGGGCATCCCCACGGAATTGGCTAAGGAGGCGGTCTCCGAACTGGAGTTTGATTACGAAAGCTCTGTACAATGGTATCTGGAGACCAAATACCGCCGCTACGACCTGAAGGATCCAAAGCTTCGCCAAAAGGTGACCCAGGGGCTGTTGCGCTACGGCTTCGGGTTCGACGAGATCAACAGCGCGATCGAGGTTGACTATGATTAAAATTGGTTTTATCGGGTTGGGGTGCGAAAAAAACACCGTCAATACCGAAAAAATGATCGCCGCCTGCCATCAAAAGGGTTGGGAGCTTTCCGGGGATCTGGAAAATATACAGGTGGCGGTGATCAATACCTGCGGCTTTATTGAAAGCGCCAAGCAGGAGGCTCTGGAGACCATCTTTGAGGTGGCACAACTGAAAAACGAAGGTAAGGTGGAAAAGATCCTGGTGGCCGGCTGTCTGCCGGAGCGCTACCAGGCGGAGATCGCCGCCGAACTGCCCGAGGTGGATGGGTTCATCGGTGTAGGCAGCTTTCAGCGGATCACCGAGGCTGTGGAAGAGGTGCTGGCGGGCAACCGTCCCCAATTCTTCGACAGCACCGACTATCTGCAATTAGAGGGGGATCGGATCGTGACCTCCCCCCGCCACACCGCCTATATCAAGATCGCCGACGGTTGCAATAACCGCTGCACCTATTGCTGTATCCCCGCCATCCGGGGTCCCTATCACAGCCGCCCCATCGAGACCATCGTGGCTGAGGCCGAAAAACTGGTGGCAGAGGGCGCCCGGGAGCTGATCCTCATCGCCCAGGATACCACCAACTACGGGATTGATCTTTACGGCGAGCGGCGGCTTCCTCAACTGATCCGGGAGGTCGTTCGGATCCCGGAACTGAAGTGGCTGCGCCTTTTATATCTTTATCCCGATAAGATCAGCGATGAACTTATTGACCTGATGGCCACCGAGCCCAAAGTACTGCCCTATATCGAGATGCCCATCCAACATGCGGTGGGGAAGGTGCTGAAGGCCATGAACCGCCCCGGGGATGCCCAAAGTCTGCTGGCACTGCTGGAACGGATCCGGTCAAGGGTGCCGGGTGTGACCCTGCGTACTACCCTGATCGTGGGCTTCCCCGGTGAGAGTGACAAGGATTTTGAAGAGCTTTGTAACTTTGTTCGGGCGGCAAAATTCGATAAAATGGGTGTGTTCTGCTACTCCCGGGAGGAAGGAACCCCCGCCTATGATATGCCGGATCAGATCCCAGAGGACGTGAAGGAGCGCCGCAAGGACGTGTTGGAGACCATCCAATCGGAGATCGTGGAAGAAAAACAAAACGCCCTCCTGGGGCAAACGGTGACCGTGCTGGTGGAGGGCTTCGACCGGTTCGGGGAGTGCTGGTTCGGGCGGAGCACCGCCGAGGCACCCGATATCGACGGCAAGATCTTTTTTACCGCCGCCGGCTCCGTGGCCGTGGGCGATTTTGTGGAAGTGACTTTAGAAGATACGCTGGACTTTGACCTGATCGGGTCCGCAAAGGAGAAATAACGATGAATTTACCCAATAAACTGACTCTGCTCCGGGTGTGTATGATCCCGGTTTTCGTGGCGGTGATGCTGCTGGTGCCCTTTCCCTACGGTACCCTGATCGGCGCCGCCGTTTATGCCCTAGCCTCCGCCACCGATGCCGTCGACGGCCATCTGGCCCGCAAATGGAACCAGGTGACCAATTTCGGTAAGTTCCTGGATCCCCTGGCTGATAAGATGCTGGTGATCTCTGCCCTGATCCTGCTGCAGCAGATGGGGCTGGTGCATCCTGTGATCACCATTATCATCATTGCCCGGGAACTGATGGTGACCTCTATTCGGCTGATCGCTGCCAGCAGCGCCGGCAAGGTCATCGCCGCCGGCTGGTGGGGTAAGGCTAAGACTGTGACCCAGATGATCGCCACCGTTCTCCTGATGGTGGGGCCCGTTCTGCTGGGCAAGGCGGAGTTCGCCTGGAACATCCCCCTGCTGACCGGAGCCGCCCCCGAGTCCACCGCCGTATTCGGCACCGCTCTGCTCTACGTGGCTACCCTTCTGACTCTGATCAGCGGCATCGAATACTTCTGGCAAAATAAGGGCTTCTTAAACTATAAGGATTAATAGATCCCCCTCCGCGGGGCAAGCGTACCCCGCGTGTCCCCCAAGGGACAATTTAGGTAATTGCAATTTAAAACAACGGCGCCCCGGGAATAAACGATCTCCCGGGGCGCTGATATTTTATGCGGGAAATCCCTGTGGGTGTGGGGTCAATCACACCGAAGATGTGTATATAATTTGAATCCATTACAAAATGCCCAAAGAGTTTTTTGATTGGGAGCCGTAACGCAAAAATCCCCCGGCGGTAGCCGGGGGATTTGCTGTTTATTAAAGCTCGATGGTGGCGGTGCCGTCGTCGTGATAGGTGATGCGGTCGCCGGAGCGTTTCATTTCGTCCACGTAGGCGAAGTAGGCCTCCTTATTGGGGAACAGGGGTTCAAAGTTTTCTTTGATCTCCTTGGCGCGGGCAGCGCCGTCCTGCAGCAAGAGGTGGAGCATCATGATCTGCCATTGAGCGGAGCCCACGCAAGCCAGGTCTGGGTTCTCGATATAATAATCGTCTCCGTGGCCCTTACCGATGGCGCCGGGGGCATAGGGGTGAACCACCGGCATCACGCAGGAAAGGTCGCCCATATCGGTACTGCCGGAGCCGATGACCTCGCTACGGCTGAAGGGGAAGCCCAGCGCCTCAGCGGCATCGCCGACCAGATCCATCATCCCATCGCTGTTCAAAAGAGGAGCATAGCCCGGGGTATCCTGGATATCCACGTTGGTATCGATGGAAAGGGCGGCGCCGCAAAGGGCCTGGTTGATCTTTTTGCTGGCGGCCTTGATCCCTTCGAAGGTTTTACCCCGTACATAGCTTTCCATGATCACCCGATCGGGGATGGCGTTTACCGCTCCACCGCCCTGGGTAATGATGGGATGGAAGCGGATGATATCCGATTCCATAAAGGTTTCTCTGATGGCGTTGGCGGCGCTCAAACCCTGGCTGGCGGCATAAAGGGCGTTACGGCCGTTCCAGGGGCTTCCGCCGGCGTGGGCAGAAACACCCTTATAGATCATCCGCTTGGCGATACAGCCCACGGAGCCTCTCCGCACGGTGAACTTTTCGCCACCGGTGGTATGGACCATAAAGGCCAGATCTACGCCATCCAAGAGGCCCCGATAAAGGAACTCCGGTTTCCCGCCCATACAATGGATCACGCCCTTTTCCATCAGGCCGGAGCGGTATTCGATCTCGATCATCTCCTCGGCAGGGATGGCACAAAGGCGGATCCGGCCGGAGAGCCCCTCCAGCATTCCGGGCTCCTTTAGAGCGGCGGCGATGCCCAACAGGGCGGCCGCCTGGGCGGCGTGACCACAGCAATGAACGGCACCGGTTTCCGGGTCCGCATCGGGATGCTCGGGGCAGAGCAGGGAATCCAGCTCGCCCATTACCAGCACCTCGGGGCCGGGTTTGCCGGTATCAAGGACGGTATAAAATCCGGGGATGTCCCCGGCCTCGGTCAGCTCATAGCCTAATTTCCGGAAGGCTTCTGCCAGGTAGCGGTGGGTCTTCCATTCCCGATAGCCGGTCTCCGGGTTGGCCCAGATGTAATCCAGGGCATCTACGATCAGTTGGCGGTGCTTTTGTACAGCTTCGATAATCTTGTTTTTCATAGTTTCACCTTACTCCAGAATATTAGAGGTAATATAATCTACACCCCATTCGGCCAGTTCTTCTGCCCGGGCGGGATCGTCCACGGTCCAGCAGTTGACCTTCATACCAAGGCTATGGAACCGATCCAACAGCTCCTTGGTCAGGCTGGTGTGGGCAATATCCACGTCCATCTTATCGGCGATCAGCTTTTCGATGATCTCTTCGGTGCATTCCACGAACAGGAGCTGTACCGATTGCTCGGGATAAAGGGCCCGGACCTTCACCAGGTTCTCGTAATGGAAGGAGATGAAGGTGACCTGCTCCAGGTAGTCCAGCTCCTTGATGATCTGCAGAAAAGCGGCGGTCTCCTCCTCGGTGAAATCGGATTTCAGCTCCAAAACGGCGTGCTTGCCGTACTTTTTACAGATAGAAATATAGTTTTCCAGGGTGGGCAGGCGCAGGTCGGCGCGGTTTTTGGTGCCGTCCATATCGTAAAGAATGATGCTCTGCAGAGCGGCCAGGCTGGAGGTCTCCACCTGGATATCCTCGCCGGCCACCCGCCGCAGATGACTGTCGTGCACCACCACGATCTTGCCGTCCGCCGTTCTGTGAACGTCGGTCTCTATGCCGTAGTAGGAGCGGCTGCCGGCGGCCACGAAGGCGGCGTTGGTGTTTTCACGTTCCAGGCCGGAAACCCCTCTGTGGGCAACGGCCAAGGTGTTCTTTTTCTCAAATTTGATGGTATCCATTGTGTTGCACCTTCCTTTGAAGATTTGTTACCAAAATCCTATCACATTTTAACTGCATTTGCAAGGGAATGGCTGGGTATTTCATTGACATTTTTCGCAGATTGGGGTATAATCGTTAACAGAACCGCCCGGGCAAACGAGGAAGTGAGGTGTGAATCCTCCGCGATCCCGTCGCCGTGATTGGCAAGGCGCCCTTCATTACCACTGGTCACCGACCGGGAAGGGAACGGAGCGCCGCTTGAGCCATCAGCCGAAAGACTTCTTGCCCGGTGAATAAAAGATCTGTTACGGTGCATAACCGCCCTTGCGCCTTCCCTTTGGGCAGAACAAAGTGGATAGGGCAGGGGTGAACCAAGGCTTTTGTTCGGGTTCAATCATTTTAAAAGGAGAAAAAACAATGACCAAAAAGCAAAAATTGCTGATCATCGTATCAGCCGCAGTGTTAGTTGTTCTGGTAGCCGGTGCGCTGCTCCTTTGGAAGGGTTTTTCTGCCAAGCCCGAAGGAGGAACCAAAAACATCACCTTCCAGATCAAGTATAAGAACGGATTGATGGATTACGCCATCGAGACTGACGAGGAGTATCTGGCCAATGCGCTGGTGGATGCCGAGCTCATCGAATATGATGAGGAGGGCCTCTATACGACCATTAACGGGTTCACCGCCGATTATGAAAAGGATAAGGCCTATTGGTGGCTGACCTGCAACGGCGAGGATATGATGGTGGGGATGAACGATCAACCCATCAAGGACGGCGACGCTTATGTTGCAACCTACACGGTTTCGGAGTGAGCTTAAAAACCTTTGCTTCTTGGCGGTTTTGGCCGCATTGATGATCGTGTTGCAAATGGCCATGAGCGGGATCCCCAACGTGGAGCCGGTCACCCTGCTGGTGATTCTGACTGCCTGCTATTTCGGCCCCCGGGCCCTGCTGGCGGTGGCGGTATTCGTTTTGGCCCAGGGGATGATCTATGGCTTTCATATCTGGTGGATCAATTACCTTTACGTATGGCCGCTCTTGGTGCTGATCACCCTACTGTTGCGGCGGTGGAGCCACCCCCTTTTGTGGACGGTGGTGGCGGGCTTTTACGGCCTGCTGTTCGGTACCCTTTGCTCCATCCCCTATTTTATCACCGGGGGTATGGGCGCGGGGATCGCCTATATCATCCAGGGCATCCCCTATGATCTGGCCCATTGTATCGGAAACGTGGTGCTGGTGGGCCTGCTCTTTAAACCGCTGGACTTTGTGATGCAAAGGATTTTAAAGTAAAAAAGCAAAACCCCTTGTAGAATTTCAGGGAAATTCTACAAGGGGTTTATTTATTCTAAGGGATAAATAAATTCCATTTCGGTTGGGACCCGGCCTCGGATATTTACGTAGGTGTAGGCGATCAGTTGAACGGTTTCTTCTTCGTCTTTTTGCAAATAAGCGTCGATCAGATCGCAGGCCAGGCAACTGCCTTCGCCATATTGGAAAATGATCTGATCTTTAACATAGGTCTCCAGATCTTCCGGGGAGAGGGTGGCAATTTTGGATAGATCAAGACCTTCTGTCAGATCGGGCTTGGGGGCTTTGCTGCCATTGAGGATGCCGTTATTTTGAATGAATACGGCGGCGTAATCTCCTTCGATAAAGCCGTTTTGTCCCAAAGACCGGGTATAGGTGATGAAATAACTTTCATTGTTATAATCGCAACGGTCTTGTCGGTATCCCGGCGGGATCCCGTAAAAGGCTTCTAAATGTTCTTTCGCAATTTCCAAAGCGCGGTCTCGGGTGATTTCCTGAATGGGCTCTGGTTGGGGGAATATCAGGGAGCGGTCGTTGTTATAAAAACTTAATAGCTGCCCCCGGGTATCAAAATGGTATTCATCCTGTCCGTGGAGATAAACGTCATAGGTGGGTTGGTAGGCAACCTCCGTTTTCGGCTTGGTGGAATGGGAGTAGGTAAGATTCAGCGCTGTCCCGTCGGCCAAAGTGTGTTTTTTATAAGTAGGGGCGCCGGGACGTATAAATTCTCCGTAGCCTAAAGAGACGGAACGAAAGGCCGAAAAGGCGCCGACGGAAAAGATTGCACCTAACAGCAGGATCACGGCGGCGATCAGCAGGGCGCGGGCGGCTCGTTTGGGGGAGCGGCCCCGGTAGCCGGCGGCTTCATCGAGATAGCGGGGATCGATTTGATCCAAAACCAGGCAAAGCTGTTGCTTGTTCATTGAAATACCCCCTTTTGTTCTAAAAATTTTTTCAGTTTTTCCCGGAGTCGGAACAGCCGGACGGTAACGGTATTTTCGGTGGTACGGAACAGGGCGGCCAGATCCCGGACGGAATCTGAATACCAATAGCGGCGCAGGAACAGAACCCGGCTTTCCCGATCCAGCCCGGCTAAAAATTGGTTCAGATATCGGGCCAGCTCTGCCGCTTCGACGGTCTCTTCCACCGAGGTGCGGGCGGGGAAGCAATTTTCCAATTCCTCCAAAGAGAGATCAAAATTGCTGTTGCGCTTTTGGGCGGTGTTGGCCCGGTATTTTTTCAGAGCCAGATTGCGCACCGTTCGGCAAAGGTAGCCCGGCAGGGAGCGGGGCTTTTGGGGCGGGATGGAATTCCATAGCCCTAAGTAGGCATCGTTAACGCATTCCTCTGTGTCCCGGGGGTCGGCGAGGATATTGTTTGCCACCTGCCGACATAGCGCACCGTATTTGTTAGCGGTTTCGGTGATGCTCTGTTCGGAGCGGGCAAAGAATAATGCAATGATCTTTTGATCCTCCATGGCCGTCGCCTCCTTTCTTCACCTTTATTGTACCGTTTTGAAAGGGGAGATTACAAGATTTTTCAGTATTTTTGATCCGGTGGGCATGAGGGAATTTTGGCGGGACGGAAATACACGCCGTTGGCGCGTATAAAATTAAAATCATTACAAAATGCACAATTGAATTGTGCATTTTGGTTGCGAATCATCGGCGCGATGGGGTTCGCGAGAGGAAAATGCACACCTGCGGCGTGATGCCATACACGCCGATAGCGTGATTACATACGCCCTCGCGGGCGATTACATACACCCTTCGGGTGATTAACCCCCAAACCCACAATATTCCCCGAAAAAATAAATCAGCCCTGCGGGAGAACGTTTATTCCCGCAGGGCCGCTACTATATTGCAATTACTTGTGGGTTGTCCCCTTTTGAAAGGGGACACGAACTGTCCGCTGACAGTTCGGGGGGTTAGCGGTTGAGGATGAGCTTGGTGAGTTCAACGGGAGCCACGATGGTGCCGTCCTTGTAGACCCGCATATTGCCGGAGGCGATCTCGTCGATCAGCACCACTTCGCCGTTGTGGTAGCCGAACTCAAACTTAATATCCCACAGATCCAGGCCAATGGACTTCAGATCGTCGGCCACGATCTTGGTGATCTTCAGGGTCTGTTCCTTCATACTTTCGAACATTTCGGGGGTCATGACCTTCAGGGCGGCCAGACCTTCGCCGGTCACCAGGGGATCACCCTTTTCGTCATTCTTAAAGGTGCATTCCACGTAGCCGCCTTCCAGAACGGTGCCGTCCTTGATATATTCGCCGTAGCGACGGATGAAACTGCCGGTTGCCACCAGGCGACAGATTACTTCCAGCCCGTTGCCACCCTGTGCCTTGCCAAAGCATTCCGCATTCAGAACTTCCATGGTTGCATCTTCCACATTGGCAGATACGTAATGGGTCTTGATGCCGGCCTTTTTCAGCATTTCAAAATAGTAAACAGAGGTTTGCAGATTAGCCTTGCCGATGCCTTCGATGGTGAGGCCCACGCTGTTTTCGCCGGGATCGAACACACCGTCCTTACCGGTGCAATCATCCTTGAACTTCAACAGTACGTTGCCGTTATCCAGGGTAAAGACGTCCTTGGTCTTGCCTTCGTAAACTTTTTTCATAACCGTAGCTCCTTCTGTATTTTAAAAATATGGTAAAATTATATCACAGTTTTTTTTGTTTTTCAATTCCCCATCAAATTTTTTCCATATTGCCCAAAAGCGGGGCGGCGGAAAAAACAATTTTTTGACAAATTACTCCTGCGGCGGCAATAAAATCAGCGCCGCTGCGGTAAGAACGGGCAAGATCCCCCTGATCCCGGTCATCAAAAATCCCGGAATCCCGTAGAAGAAAAGTGAAGAGACTGCCGATAGAAAAACGGCTAAAATCCGGATCAGAACCGGTGCGAACCGATATTTGCAGGCCTTTTCCCTCCAGGTCGGCAGGTATTCGGTCAAGAGGACCACTCCAAAGGCGCAAAGAGCCAGGGTGGCCAGGAACCCAACGCCGTTGGCTACCAGATTGAAGAGCACTTGAAGCAAATAGCGGAAGCTGATGACGTTGATAAAGGAGAAGATCACGGAGAAGACCATTCCCCATAGGGCAGTAAGGGCTTGAAGCCCAAAACCGGCGGCGGTCAGAATGGGCTGCTTTTGATAAAGAAGCCCGCCTGCGGTCAGCCCGTAGGCTACCAGGTTAAAAAGTGTGACCAGTTGAAAGGAATCGATCAGCCGAAACAGGGTGAAGATCGCCTGAAGGCCGAATAATCCGGCAAGAATATACCGGCTGTAAGGCTGTAGTTTTTTTAATAAGGATTGCAGATCGTTCATAGGGTACCCTCCTTTTAATAAAAAATCCTCTGTTTTCATTATACAATAAAAACAGAGGATTTTCAATAGATTATTCAGCGATGAAGCGGAAGGCATCCCAGGGGATGTTAACTTCCTTGCCCTGGGTCAGGATCTCGTCGATGTGCAGGAGCAGGGGGAAGTTCTTCAGATCCAGAACACCCAGCTCAGCACTCTTGCGGACGGCACGGGCCACACGCTCGGCCACCACCAGGGATTCCAGGGTCACGCCGTTCAGCTCGGCCTTGGCCTCTTCGATGGTCAGGCCGCGACCCAGCAGGATGCCCACCAGGCGGGTACGACCGCCGTATACGGTCACGTAGAGATCGCCCACGCCCACGGAAAGGTTCTCCAGAGTGCCGGCACCCTGGAAGTCCAAAAGGCGGCTCATTTCCTTCATACTCTGGCCAAAAACGGCGGCCTGGCTGTTGAAGTGCAGTTCGCTGTCCAAACCGAAGGCCTTTTGATTCAAACCGATGGTCAGGGCGATACCCAGGGCGTAGCCGTTCTTCAGAGCAACGGCGCTTTCGATGCCCACCACGTCGGTGGAAAGGCTGATATGGTAATAATCGGTCTCCATAATGGCCCGGATCTTCTTCAGGATCTCCATATCCTTACCGCAGAAGGCCACCTCGGTCTGATCGTGAGCCACCAGCTCGTAGCTGGTGCAGGGGCCGCCGATGGCGTTCAGGCTGGTCTTTAAGCCCAGCTCATCCAGCTTTTTTTGCCAGTAGGCGGGGTAGGTGATCAGCTTGCCCTCGGGGGTGTCGATCAAGCCCTTGGTAACGGTGATCACGGGGATGGTCTCGGGGATGATGGGCAGGATGGTATCGGCGAACCAATCCACGCCGAAGCTGCTGACCCCGCCGATGATCAGGTCGGCGCCCTCGATGGCGGTCTTCACCTCTTCGATCTGATAATACTTCAGACCGGCGGGGAAGTCTTTAACGAATTTGGGGTGGCGGTTGGTGGCCTTGCTGGTCTCGATGATCTCACGATCCAGGTGGGTACCCACCAGGCGAACCTCGTGGCCGTTCTCCCGGGCGGGGAAGGCCAGGGCAGAGCCCATCATACCAGAACCGATAATGGTAACAACAGACATTTTTAAAACTCTCCTTTGAAAAAGATTGAAAAACTTTGCAAAACTTTGTATAATCTATTATAGGAAAACCCCGGTTCTTTGTCAACAAAGACGGTCAAAGTTGAAAGATTTTCAAATTTTCTGCGAAACTTTTGCAAAGAGGTGCAACAAATGCTTCAATTCGAACGGCAAAAAACCATTCTGCAATTTTTGGAACAGCATCAGACCTCCTCGGTGAAGGAACTTGCTAAGGAACTATACGTCAGCGAGGCTTCGGTGCGGCGGGATCTGGAGGAACTGGCCCGGAACGGCCTGGTGGAGCGGGTCTATGGGGGCGTGGTGCTGGCGAAATATAAAAACGACGTGATCCCGGTGGAACTGCGGGAGCAATCCCATGCCGCCGGTAAAAACCAGGTGGCGGCACGGGCGGCAGAGTTGATCCGGAACGGCGATACGGTGCTGATGGATGCTTCTACCACCGCCTTTCGCATCTGCCGCTATCTCCAGGGCAAAAAGAACCTGAAGATCATCACCAATAACCTGCGGATCTGCGGGGCTTTGGCAGGGAACGGGGAGATCAAGGTCTATTGCACCGGCGGTGCCTATTCCCCCCGGAACGATTGCTTTTTGGGGGCCTATGCCGAGCAGTTTCTGGATACGGTCTATGGGGATATTGCCTTTTTCTCCGCCCAGGCCATTAACCGGCAGGGGCAGATCACCGACGTGGACGAAACGGAAAACGCCATCAAGCGTAAGATGATCCGGCGGGCAAAGCGGAGCGTTTTTCTCTGCGACGGCTCCAAATGGGATATCACCGGCCCCTTTCAGATCTGTACCCGGGAGCAGGTAGACGAGATCCTTTGCGATATCCCGTTGAATTTTGAGGAATAATCTGTTAAACTTACAGTAGGTGGTGATTTTTTATGAAAATTAAAAATGGACTGGTCTTTAACGAAGATCACAAAATGGAACGCAAAAGCCTTTGCTTTGAGCGGGGCGTGATCACCGGTCATTCGGTGAGCGGTGAATATGATGCCACCGGCTGCTACGTGCTGCCCGGCTTTATCGATACTCACCTGCACGGAGCGGGCGGGGTGAAGTTTTATTCCGACGGCCGGGAGCGGCCCCTGAAGGACGCTTTGGACTTTTTGTGCAGTAAGGGGGTCACCTCGGTACTGCCGACTTTCGTGTCTGAAACGGTGGAGGAATATTACACCGACTGTCAGCGGATCCTGGAGGCGGAGGACGACCGCATTCTGGGCATCCATTGTGAAGGCCCCTTTATGAACCCCATCCGTAAGGGCGGGATGCACCCGGATAAGCTGCAAAATCCCAACCCGGAACTGATCCGGGCACTCTGGGAGCGGAGCGGTGGCAGGCTCAGGATCCTCTCTTTGGCACCGGAACTGCCCGGCGCAGAGGAGATCATTAAGACTTGTTTGGAACTGGGGATCAAGGTCTCCATGGCCCATACGGACGCTTCCTTTGAGGAGGCCACCAAGGGGGTGGATGCGGGCATCACCCGGGTCACCCATCTTTATAACGCCATGAACCCCTTTAACCATCGGGCGCCGGGAGTCATCGGCTGCGCCTTGACCGATGAACGGCTGGATTGCGAGCTGATCTGCGACCTGCACCACGTTTCTGCCCCTGCTATCAAATTGGCGGTGGTCGCCAAGGGTGTGGAAAAGATCACCATGATCAGCGATTGCGATTTTTATTGTGGGATGCCGGAGGGGAATTATAACTTCGACGGCCGTACCATCACCGTGAAGGACGGTTTCGCCAAGCTGGAGACCGGCACCATCTGCGGCAGTGCCTGCCCCCTTTCCGTGGGTGCGCAAAATATGCTGAAATTGGGCTATAAGCCCGAAGAGATCGCCCTGATGGCGGCGGTGAACCCCGCCAAGGCCGCCGGCTGTACCGACCGGGGCGAGTTGGCCGAGGGAATGCGGGCCGACGTGGTGGTGTTGGATCAAGAATTTAATATCAAGGCCGTTTTTGTTAAAGGCGAACAAGTGGTATAAGCCTACCCCCGTGCAGAACTTCTGCAGGGGCGCTTTAGGTGACATTGCGTAAAAGATGGGAGATACCCCCCGTGCAGAACTTCTGCACGGGGGTTCTTTTTGTCCTATTCATCGAAAAATCCGATTGCACTTAATCGTGTATAGGTCTATAATAGCCTTGAAAGGAGATGATCGGAATGTCCTTTTTGAAAAGGATCGATTATAAATGGGTAATGGCGGGGCTTTGTGCCATGACGCTGTTTTTTGCTTTGGGATTTTGCAGTTCCAACCGTGGTTTATACTTAACGGCCGTCACCGAGGCGCTGGATATTCAGCGGAGCGCCTTTTCTCTGGCGGATAGCATCCGCTTCGTGATGACGGCGGTGGTGAACTTTTATTTTGGCCGCCTGATCCTGCGGTTCGGCGCCCGCAAGCTGTTGGCGGTAGGCTTTTTGAGCCTGGTGACCGCCTGTGTTTTGCAGGCGCTGGCTCCTAATATCTGGTTCTTTTATCTGGCGGGGTTCTTTCTGGGGATCGGCTTTTCCTTCACCAGCACCACTATGATCAGCTGGATCATGCGCCGCTGGTTCAAGGAGCGTATCGGTATAGTTTTAGGGGTGGTGTTGGCCACCAACGGCCTGGGCGGTGCGTTGGCTTCCCAAATCATTACTCCGATGCTTTACGGCGGGAACCCCTTTGGCTATCGCAAGGCCTTTTGGATGGTGGCCACGTTGTTGGCCGTGGCAGGCGTTTTGATGGTGCTCTTTTATCGGGAAGCCCCGGAGGCGGAGCAACCCAACAGACCTGCCGTTAAGACGGAATCCAAAAAGATCTCCCTGGATGCCCGGATGATCCTGGCAATGGTTTGTGTATTCCTGACAGGGATGATCCTGCACGGCACCGGCGGGATCGCCGCCGCCCATATGATGGATCAGGGGCTTGCCGCTGACTTTGTGGGCAAGGTCTTCGGGGTCAGTTCTCTGCTGCTGGCGGGCTCCAAAATGCTGACCGGCTTTATCTTTGACCGACGTGGACTGCGGTTCACCGTCAGTATGGCCACTCTGGCTGCTGCAGTTACGATGATCATTCTGGCGGTGATCGACGGTTCTGCCTGGGGCAAGGCGCTGGCTTTGAGCTATACGGTGGTTCACGCCATCGCCATCCCTTTGGAAACGGTGATGCTTCCTTTGATCACCGCCGGCCTTTCCAAGGGCGAAAACAACGCCAACCTTTTAGGCAAGATCGTTTCGGTCAATACAGCGGGCTATGCGCTGGGCGGCCCTTTGATGAATAAAAGCTACGAGCTTTTGGGCAGCTACATACCCTTATTATCAATCGCCGCCGGAATTATGGTGGCCATTGTGATCGTCTACCAGTTTATTTTTGAAAGGAGAACGCAAAAATGAGTAAAGCAGACGTTGCCTGGTATGAACAAATCGGCGATCCCGCCGCCTTTAAAAAAGTGGTGCAATGCGATACCTATGCCTCCGCCCTTTCGCTGGAGGAGGTGGCGGAGGTGCGGATCCGCTGCAAAGTACCTATGGCGAAGATCGCTTACCAAATGACCGACAGCACCGGTAACGTGGTGCTAAGTGGGGAGCAGACCTTGGACGGTGCAGAGTGCTTTTTGCTGGAAGATCTGCCCTTAGAAACCTTCAAGCCCTACGAAACCAAAACTTGCAGTTATAAGCTGGCATTGGCGGTGACCCTGATCAACGGAGTGGAGCTTTCCGGCTTTCGGGTCTTTCAATGTACCCTTCATCCCGGTAAGACCGCCGCGAAAATGCCCACCGCCGACCTGGCGGAGCGACTGCAGGCCATCCCCATTGCTAAGCCCGGGATGACCGAAGAGGAACTGCGGCAGATCTGTGTGGATTATATGAAGCTGGAGAACTCTTTCTGCTATCAGTTGGAGGAGGATTTCGTCTATACCGTTGTCAGCCAGAAGCGGGAGCGCCGCCTGCTGGCGGGCAAGGTCTACGGTGGCCTGCCTTATGTGACGCGGGGTGGCGGGAACCTATATCGGGTGGTGGAATTTATGGATCCCGTGACCGGGCGGCTGGATCTTGGCGGGGATATTTTTCAAAATATCCGCCATTTCGGTAATGCCTGTTCCGGCTCCGCCTGTATGGCCTGGGCCCGGGTGGTGACCTCCGCTTACTTGGGCTATAGCATGTTTATGAGCGAGGGAAACGGTTTTTTGCCGGTGGGTCCCTATCGCTATTCCAAAAGGAATGTAACGAAATTCATCAAAAAACGAATCGATCCCACAGGCTACACCTGCGAGGACATCTGCCGTGAAAACGGCGAGCAGGTGATGTTTGAATCCTACGCCCAAATGAGGCCCGCAGACGGCGTAGGGTGTTGCGGACACGTGCGGATGAATACCGCTCTGCCTACCGTGGTGCGGCGAGCGGACGGTACCATTGACGGTGATCAAAGTTATACCCTGATGACGGAGCAGGTTTGTTATGTGAGCGATCCCAACCATATCCGCATCACAGCAGAAGGGGATCATTATACTGCCCAGGGGCTGGTGGATCGAAAATATACCTTTCAAGAACTCTTTGATACCCATTATATCCCCTTCACCTTTGCAGAGTTCCGGGATCCCGGCCGGGTGGAGGAGGCTAAGGTGCGCCTTTCGGTGGAGCCTGAACTTTGGATGTCCATACTTTCTGCCAATTATCCTATTTCTGACGTTTTTTGTCGGGCAGAGGGCAAGGAATACGTCTTTCGTAATGAGGAATTTTTTCGCAAGGAACTGAAATTGGGTGAGGCCTTCCCGCCGGAGGTGCTGACCAAGGATGCGGAGATCTTCTGCCGGCTTTATAACGGCGAATTATTGCCGGTGGATACCCGCCAGTGAGATGAAAAAAGTTGACACGGAAACGGTTTCCGTGTCAACTTTTTTTCAGTAGAGGGTCCGGTATTCGGTGGGGGTATAGCCGGTCTTCTTTTTAAAGAGGCGGGTGAAATAGGAGGGGTCCGAAAAGCCACAGGCGGCGGCAATTTCTCCGATGGAGCCGTCGTGGTAATGTAAAAGCTCCTTGGCTCGGGTCAGCCGCAGGTTCAGGATATGGTCCAAGGGTGTGCGATGATACTGCTCCCGGAACCGCCGGCGAAAATGGACCTGGCTCATCCCCGCTGCCTCTGCCAGTTCGGCCACCGAAAGGGTGGGGCAGGTATAGTGTTCTGCGATCCGCCGGGCCGCCTCCGCCAGCGGAGCATCGCTTTTCGTCTTCAGATGGGTTTCCTGTTCTCTTTGGAGCAGTTCGGCGTAGAGTTGATATAATATCCCAAGACATTCGCTGCGGCTTCCTGCTGATCGGCGTTGCCAGGTATTATAAAGCCGCAAAAAAGCGGATTCTGCCCCTGAAGCGGGAAAGAGTTCCGGCGCCCGGACCGGCGGGGCCGAAAAGCGGCAATACACAAAGATCGCTTGATAATCGGGATCGCTGAAGATCCGCTTATAGCAGGTGCCTCGGGGGAGCAGAAGAAGATCCCCTGCCCGCAAAATTTGTCGGTCCTTTTCAAATTGATAGGTCACCTGACCGTTCAATACGCAAACGAACAGCTCCTCCGCCCGCTGAACGGTGATGGTGATCCCGGCTTCCTCCGGAGCGACCTTTCGGTGCACCGCCGAAAGCAATTCCGAAATATAACGTTCTTCCATCTTTGCATCCCCCTTTTTCTGCTATTTTAACACCCGGAGAAAATTTTTTCAAATATTTGTGATTAAGTTACTGTTTTTTTTAAAAAAATCTGCTATAATGAACTCAAAAAAAGGAGGATTTTTACTATGGATGCAAAAGTACACGCTTTATTAAATCAACAGATTAACAAGGAACTTTATTCCGCCTATCTTTATCTGGATTTTTCCAATTACTTTAAGGCCGCCGGTCTGGATGGCTTTGCCAATTGGTATATGATCCAGGCCCAGGAAGAGCGGGATCACGCCATGCTGTTCTATACCTATCTGCAGAATGAGAATCAGAAGGTGACCCTGGAGGCCATTGATAAGCCCGATAAGGTCTTCACCTGCCATATGGACGTTTTGGAGGCCGGGTTGGAACACGAAAAATACGTGACCTCCCTGATCAACGATATCTATGGCGCCGCCTATGACGTGCGGGACTTCCGGACCATGCAGTTTTTGGATTGGTTCGTGAAGGAGCAGGGCGAAGAAGAGACCAACGCCAACGATCTGATCTCTAAGATGGAGCTGTTCGGCTCCGATCCCAAGAGCCTTTATATGCTGAACCAGGAACTGGCCGGCCGGGTCTATAGCGCACCCTCCCTGGTGCTCTGATGCTTCCCGTATTGCTGACCGCCCTGGGGGTGGGGGGCGCCACGGCCGTTGGCGCCCTGATAGGCTTTTTATTCAAAAAGATCTCCCACCGCTTTTCCGACATCGTGCTTTCCTTTGCGGCGGGTGTGATGCTCTCGGCGGCGGTGCTGGGGCTGATCCTGCCCTCTTTGGAATACGGCGGAAAATTCGGCCTTGTGATCACGGTGGCGGGAGTCTTCGCCGGGGCCTTGTGTCTGAACCTGATCGATAAGCTGGTACCCCACCTGCATAAGCTGGTGGGCGCCGATAATGAAAACCACCACAACGCCAACCTGAGTAAGGTGCTGTTGTTCGTGCTGGCCATTGCCATCCATAACCTGCCCGAGGGGCTGGCCGCAGGGGTGGGCTTTGGTGCCGGTGATACGGGGCGTGCCCTGGTCATTGCCGGAGGCATCGCTCTGCAGAATATCCCCGAAGGGATGGTCATTATCGGCCCTATGCTGGCCGCCGGGGTCTCCCCGGGCAAGACCGTGGCCATTGCTATGGCAACGGGGCTGGTGGAGGTTATCGGTACTTTAATGGGGTATTTTGCCGTCAGCGTATCGGCAGCGGTACTGCCCTTTGCCCTGGCCTTTGCCGGCGGGACGATGCTCTACGTGGTCAGCGACGAAATGATCCCCGAGACCCACGCCCACGGTGCCCAGCGGGGTGCCACCTACGCCCTGCTGGTGGGATTTTGCTTAATGCTGGTTACTGACGTTTTGTTAGGTTAAAGTCAAATGCGCCTTGGAGTTCTCTCCAAGGCGCATTTTTTTAAAAACCGGATAAAAAAGCGTTGGAACCGTTTATACATATAAATAAGCAAATTGAAAGGAGGCTTGAACCGATGAAATGTGATCAACCGGCAGAATGGAAGGGCTTTTTGATCAGCCGTTGTAATCAACGGGCTCTGAAGACCTGTTTAAAGCCGGGCGGTGGGCTGATACTGCTCAGCGGCCCTTCCGGCTCCGGGAAGACTCACCTGCTGTCCACGCTGGCGAAGCATCCGCTTTCGGGGCGACCCTGTCAATATATGAGCTGCACCGCCCTGGTGGCGGAGCTGCTGGATCGGATCGAGAAGGGGGAAAAGGAGGAGTGGATCGAAAAACTCCGGCAAAGGGATCTTTTGATCGACGATGGCCACGTGCTGTTCGGGAATTTGGCGCTTCAGCGTGAGGTGAGCCTATTAGCGGAGCAGATCATTGACCGGGGCGGACGAATTGTTTTGGTATCAGATGCGCTGTATGGGGCGATGTCCTATCGCCGGGCGGTGCTGTTAAAACCGGATCGGGGCTTGCGCCACCGTTATTCAGAGGCTTTTTGCAAAAAAGAAGGGCTGATCCTTTCGGCAAGGGAAAAGCGGCGCTGTCTACGGCGCTGTCATCGGGATCTGCGGCAGCTGGGCGGATTGCTGGCAACCAAGGCCGCCCGGAAACGGTTTGATTTGAGAAAAGGAGGGGGCATATGATTTATATCACAGGAGATACCCACGGAGAACTCGGGCGCTTTTCAGAGGCCGGAATGTCCGGCGAAAGCAACTGGGGGTCAGAGGATAAGCTGATCATCTGCGGAGATTTTGGCTTTATCTGGCATAATCAGCGGGATCGGGTCGGATTTCGGTATGACCGGGAACGGCTGAACGACTTGGCCGCCCGCCCCTATGAGATCCTGTTTGTGGACGGGAACCACGAAAATTTCCCGGAACTGGAGCGCTACCCGGTGGAGGAGCGCTACGGCGCCCCGGTCCATCGGATCCGTGACAATATCTTTCATTTGATGCGGGGCTACGTTTATACCATCGAGGGCAAGCGCTTTTTTGCCTTTGGGGGCGCCGGCTCCGTGGACCGGGGGCTTCGTACCGAAGGCTACAGCTGGTGGCCGGCGGAGCTGCCGACAGCGGAGGAATACGAGCGGGGACGCCGGAGTCTGGCGGCGGTGGATCATCGGGTGGATTATATCCTGACCCATACCCCGGCCAACAGCCTGGTGGATGCCTTACGCAGTAAGATGAGTTTTTACGAGCAGGCAGGGCTGAAGCAGGATCACGCAGATTGG
>JAZQAR010000156.1:0-40067 GCA_045545315.1 Eubacteriales bacterium
CAGTGGCATACACGGAGAGGGGCTCGCCATACAGCCAGCGCAGGCCATCCAGCAGATGGATATTCTGCTCCACCAGCTGACCGCCGCAATCGGTCTTCTTCTGCCACCACCAAACGCCGGGAATGCCGCCCACCCAACTGCCGTAGACCAGGCCGCCGGGGGTGCATTCGTTCACCTTTTCTTTCACGATCTCCATCAGGTTCAGGTACCGATCCTGGAACCCAACGGCAGTGATCAGTCCGGTCTCTTCAATGCGGGCGTTGATCTTTTCGGCCAGCTCCAGATCGATGCTCATGGGCTTTTCCACCAGGAAGGGGATCCCCATCTCGATCAGCCGCAGCTCGCAATCGGCGTGGGCGGTGGGCTCAATGGCGATCAGCACCGCATCCAGGGTCTCCTTGCTCTCTGCATCCAACAGGGCGCTGAAGTTTTCGTAGACCCGTGCGCCGGGGAACTGCTCCAGGGCAAATTGCCGGCGATCCTCGTGCAGATCGGCCAGGGCAACCACCTGGATATCCTCCATCTTGACCAGTTCTTTCATGTGGCCCTTCATTCTGCCACCGCAGCCGATCAGACCAACGTTTAATTTTTTCATTTTTAAAGTTCCTCCTCTTTACAAATGAATTGGTTTATAATAAAATTATATTGCCAACGAAGATGGAATTCAATGGTAAATTCTTGAGAAACTATAAGGATATTGCAGATGTTTGTTGAAATTCGGGAACGGTATTTAAAGGATCCCCTGCCCTTGCCCCTGGTGGTGCACACCGTGGGCTTTTCCGGGCCGGTGCAGGCCACGGTGCGGCGCCCTCTGGGCTTTGGAACCCACCATCTTTTGATCGTAGAAAAGGGGGAGGGCTGGTTCCAGCTGGGGGATCAGGTTTTTTCCCTCTCTGCAGGAGAAGGAGTGCTGTGTCGCCGGGGCGTGCCCCACGCCTATGGGGCAGAAGGCGACAGTTTTCGCACCTGCTGGCTGACCTTCCTGGGCGGGGAAAGTGTTTTGGATTATTATAAGATCAGCTCTACCCTGCGATTTGAGGTGTCTCCGGCCCAGATCACCGCTCTGGCGGAGCTGGAGACCTTTTGTCGGGGCAACAGCACCCCGCTGACCCGCTCGGCAGCGGGGTATACCTGGCTGACCGATTGGCTTCACCGATGCTTCAGCCCCTCTGCATCGGTGGAGATCCGGGTGCGCCGCTATCTGGAGGCCCACTTTGCAGAGGATATCTCTCTGGAGGAGATCGCCGATCAGGTGGAACTCAGCCGCTACGCCCTTTGCCATTACTACAAGACCCACTGCAACACCACCGTAATGGATCAGCTGCGGAAGATCCGCATCGCCAAGGCCAAACAGATGCTCCGGCTGAGCAGTACCTCGGTGGAGGAGATCGGCTACAGCTGTGGCTTCCAAAGCCCCGGCTACTTCGCCAAGATCTTTAAGGAAGAAACCGGCTGTACCCCAAGGGAATATAGGGGGAACGAGAAGGGGAAAACCTTTTGAAAAAGGGTTTCCCCTTGGACCCCTTTCGAAAACGTTCAAACTGAGAATAAGTAAAGGGACCTTTTTATAAGGTCCCTTTACTTATTCTTTGTCGGCCGGTTCGTATTCCAACAGATCTTCGATCTTGCAATCAAAGGCGGCGCAGATCCGTGCCAAAACGTCCGTATCTAAACGGGTTACGGTATTTTTACAGTAACGATTGATCTGTGTTCGTTGCATTTCTGCTTTATGGCTTAATTTATTTTTGCTTAAATTGGATTTTTCTAATAATTCGTCTAATTTGATTTTGATCGTTCCGTATTCATTCATAGCAAAAAACTCCCTAAACTGTATTGACAAATATATTCTAAACAAGTTACAATTAAAATATAAGATATAGGAAATCAGATGCAAGAAGTTACACAATAGGGGGCGAGTTTTCTGCAACGAGAAGGACATTGGGTGGAATTTCAAGGCGTTCGATTTTTACGGTCTGATTGTTTTATTGAAATACCTTCTGATAAAGAAAATGTATTGACATATTTGTATGGGGGCACATCGGAAACGATCGTAATTGCAGTAAAAGAACGGGAAAAAGCTATGTTTTTGCCAATTCGCTTATGTAATAGATGCGAGGAAGTATATTTTACGACAGCAGTTTGCGGTTCACTAAAAGGGAATATGTATATAACAAAAAACGAAACCGTTATATATCAATTGGAATTACCATACAAAATACTGGAGATTACCATCACACAAATGCGGCGCTTTATTACGGATGAACTGTATGTGCTTGATTTTTTAGATAGTTTAACGTATTGAATGTTTTTGGGATTTTAAAAGGGACCTTTTTACAAGGTCCCTTTTATGGGTTTCAGGGCAACGCCCTGATGATTACACTTCCGGATATTGGATGGTAACGGGCTTACGTTCTGCGGCGGCCTCTACGGTGGCGCAGCAAACGGCCACGGTGGCGGCACCTTCCCGGGAGCTGACGGGCATGGGCTCGTTTTTCAGCAGCGCATCCACGAACACGTCGATCTCGGCGGTGATGTTGTGGTTGTTGATCTCCACGGGCAGCTTTTGGGGCACGGTATAGGCCCGCTTGCCGTTGATGGGCTCCCCGCATTCAAAGAGGGTCAGCTCGGGGCTGGTATTGTCGCAGATGATGGTACCCTTGGTGCCGTAGAGAACGGTCTGCATGGTATAGTCCCGCTTACAGCCGATGGAAACGAACACCTTACCGGCCACGTCGTTGGGGAACTGATAGATGGCGATGGTTGCATCCTGCACCGGCCAATCGGTCAGGCACTTATGGTTGGCGTAGGCGTGTACCTCGGTGGGATCCCCGGCGATCCAGCGCAAAAGGTCGATGGCGTGGCAACCGCCACCGATCACACCGTGGCGCTTGGGGTTCACCCGCCAATCGCCGTAGCCCCGGGAAACGGCATAGTCGTGGGCATATTCGCTTTCCACAAAGAACAGCTCGCCGATGCGACCTTCGTCCACCAGGTTCTTGGCCATAATAAAGGCAGGGGTACAGCGGCAGACCTGACCGATCATCAGCTTGCGGCCGGTCTCCTTTTCCACCTGCATCATCTCCCGGCATTCCTCCATGGTCAGCGCCATGGGCTTTTCGCAAAGGACGTCCTTACCGGCCTTCATAAAGGCGGCGGACATTTCCAGATGGTATTGATCGGGGGTGACAATGACAGCCGCATCCACGTTGGGGTCGTTTACCAGTTCCCGATAATCGGTTACGGCGATCTCCACGTGATATTTTTCTTTGCAGGCTTCCAGCCGCCCGTCGGTGGCGGGGTCGCAGATGGCATACAGATTAGCGCCCTCCTTGGCGATGACACCGTCCATATGCTTTTCGGCCATTTTACTGCAGCCGATGACAACGATATTCAATTTGTTTTTACTCATTCTCTTGCTCCTTTCGGATATTTGTGATATTATTGTAACAGTTCATCAAGGTGTTTACAAGGATGCTTTGTTAGAAAAAATCTTCATTTTGTTGGATGAGGTGGCAATGGGTAAATTGGAAAAACGAGCCCGGCGGGAAGAGCCGGTGGTGCTATATTGCGAAAAAGAGGATTATTTGTTGCCCGGCCAGCGGTTTGGGCCGGTGATCCGGGAGGTTTATATCATTGAATGTTGCACGCAAGGGTATGGCTCTGTGATCATCAATGGCAGGGAGTTTCCTGTGGGGCCGGGGGATTGCTATATCCTGTTACCCGGCGATACGGTGACCCATACGGCTCATTGGAAGGAGCCACGGCGTGGATATTGGTGCGCCCTGGACGGCTTGACCCTGGGGCGGTATTTCAAGGAAGGGGGAATCTCCGCCGAAACGCCTTTTGCTTCGCCGGCGGCTTTTGAGGAACTATGCGGCTGGGTACAAAAAATGGTGGAGCAATGGGGTGATGGCGATAGCGGTGCTTCTTTGCGGCAGACCGCCTGCATTTACGGCTTTTTAGGCACCCTGCTGCGGGAGCGTTCCTCTGCCGGTGGTGAGGGCTGGATTGAACGGGCTTTGGGGCTGATGGAGGCCCGTTTCCACGATGATCTGAGCGTGGAGCGCATCGCCCGGGAGGTGGGGCTGGAGCGCAGCTATTTTTCCACCCTCTTTAAAGAAAAGACCGGCCTGGCGCCTCACCGATATTTGACCGCCCTGCGGATCCGCAAGGCCTGCGCCTTGATGGATAGGGAGCATTGCTCGGTGGCGGAGGCCGCCGCCGCGGTGGGGTTGGACCCCCGGAACTTTGCCCGGCTTTTTAAAAAGGAGACGGGAAAAACTCCGTTGCAATATAAAAAGAACGAGGCTTGATCAAGCCTCGTTTTCTTCTATGATCTGATTTTTGAAATTTTGGCGTAAAAAGATCCGCTGGATCGGCAGACCGAACAGGGTCATCAGCAGGGAAAGGAGCCATTGCCCCAGGGAGAGCATCCCTGCCAGCGCCCGGAATTCCGAGACACGAAGGAGTAGGTACAAAAGGCCGCCCAAAATCAGGAGGAAAAGACCTCCTCCGCCCAAAAAGAGGATCAGCCCTTCGGCGGCACCACGGGTAGAGAAGACCGCCGCCCAAAGGAGCAAGGTTCCGCCCAGCAGGCTCAAGGCCAGCCACCACCAAAGGCGAAAGACCGTCCATCCTGCGCTTTTTTGGGGCTTTGCCAGCCGGACGGTATAATAGATCTGCCCAAAGGGCAGGCAACCGGGCAAGCGGGAGTGTACCCGTCGCCGTTTTCCCTCCGATAAAAAGGCCAGCACGCCGTTGAACCAGCAAATAAGCGAAAGGAGCAGCCACAAAATGCCTGCTCCTGCTAAAACCTTCCCAAAGATGGGGTGCTGCAAAAGTGTTAAGATTTTTGCCAACCGTTCCATGGGTTTTATTTTTTGTTCAATGCCCGCTCCAGCCAGATCTGGCCGATATCCAGGGCATCGTAAAGGCTCTTCTTTTCGCTCTTCTTTTTGGAGCGCTCAAAGAAAGGCACGGTCTCGTCGGTGGTCAACAGCTCAACGGTCACCCGGGTGGGGATCTCGTCGGCAGAGCCATCGGTCTCCTGAATATTAATATAGATCACGAATTCGTCCTTGGGATCGCCGTAATAGATATCGTTTTTGCAACGAACCAGCGGATAACCCTTATAGATGGTAAAGGGAAGCTTCTCTTTTTTGGAAACTGCCATCGTATCTTCCTCCTTGAAATTTTTTACCTTACTATTCTACCACAATTCCCCGGAGTTGTAAAGCCTATAAAAATTTTATGCCCATTCCTGGGGAAAGTATGCTCTGGTGATGGCCCGCTCGTTGTGGCTGTCCCAAACTTCAAAGCGGATATAGCGGGGCGCTTTATTAAAGGAAGCAAGATCAAAGACCGCCTCGGTCAGCTCGTCCTCAAAGGCGGCTTCCAACTTGTAGCCCCGATATTCGGTGCGGATCATAATGGTGGCGGCGGGTGAGGTCTTGATATGGACCTTGCCGTCTTCGATATAGAGTTCTTCAATGGTGGGGCCGGTGGAGGCGTAGAGCTGGCCCTCCTCCATGGCCTTCAGTACGGTATTGTATTCCAGTTTTTCCGCCCGGATCATAGTGAAGCAATGGAAGGCATCGTCTTTGGGGTTGGTATCGTCGGCACTGTCGTGGTTATCGTCGCCGGCGGTGGGGCAAAGGTATTTACCTTCCCACATCATTTCCACGTACTGCTGGTCACCCCAGCCTCGCTTTTGTACCTGGCTTCCGCCGTTGAAGACCTCAAAGCCCCAAAGATCTTCCAGGGGGCCAAAGTCCTTGACGGTCTGGGTGCTCCAGAAGGGGTGGTTGTATTGGCTCAAAAAGCCCGCCTCGTTGGCACGTTTGATCAGATCGTTTATGATCTCCACACTGTATTCCCCCTTTTCTTGCAGCTCCAGATAGGGGAAGTCGGGAAAGGTAGTGCAGTTTTCATCCTTGGCAAAAAAGTTCAGATGATAGGTCTGCCGTTCGTCGTTATCGGGGTCCCGGAAATCCTTGATGTTCCGCTCCACGGAGGTGATGGGCAAAAAGCTTTCGTCCTTCAGCTCGGGATGGGGGACTAAAAGCTGATGATCGGAGTAAGCATAGATCTGGTAGCCTTTGGCCTTATAAGCCTCTTTGGCCTCTTCCGGGGTCAGAACGCCGTCCGAAACGGTGCAATGGGAATGAAGATTGGCTTTGTACCAATTTCCTTTTTCTGCGAACAAATATTTTTTAGCCATAGTAAAAACCTCCCTTCTATGATACCGCAATTATATCATTATGAACACAAAAAGTAAAGGGAACACTTTTTGAAATTTGTCGTATATTGGGATGAAGGGAGAATCAGACAATGGATGATTTAGATCTTCGGGATCTTTTGGCCCCGCCTCTGCGAATGCACGCAGAATGGATGGATGGGCCGAAGCCCGAGCATAGTGAACAAGTTCAAATTTTGGCAACGGCCTCTGTGCCCAGCCAAAAATGGCGGCTCCTGATGGATCCGGAGGAGGGCCTTTGTCGGGGCACCATCTTCCGGGAACTGGATCTGCCCTTTGAAGGGAGGCCGGGGGTATGACCGAAAAAGAAAAAATGATGAAGGCGGTCTACGCCAACGGCTTTGCTGTCGATGAAGCCCGGCTCTTTTTGAATACCCATCCCTCCGATCCGGAGGCCATGGCCTATTACGAAAAGAAGCTGGCACTGTATCAGAATGCGGTGGACCGTTACCGGCAGGAATACGGCCCCATCCGCCCGGAGGACGGCGTTCAGAACGGCCGTTGGGCCTGGGCAGAGACCCCCTGGCCTTGGGAAGGGGGAATGTAAGCAATGTGGACTTATCAAAAACGGCTTCAATATCCGGTGAATATCAAAAAGCCCGACGCCAAGCTGGCAAAGGTTATTATGTCGCAATTCGGCGGTCTAAATTGCAAATGGTTATAACTTTGAAAAAATAAAAAATGCTATCTGAAATAGATATGCAAATTGTTTTCCGGCTTATGGAAAACGACACGGGATATAAGCAGTTTAATGGAGTTGTTTTTGGTTTCTACCGGGACGTTAGCATCTTCCAATAAGTTGATCAGTTCGACTGTTCGAGTGCGGTAATCTGCGATTTGAGCGGCGGAGGCATCTTCCAGAGAAATGGATTCCCGTTGCTTTTGAGCGCCGGCCTGCAGTTCTTGGATCTTCTTTTGGATTTCAGCTTTGTTTTTGGCGTATTCGGCGATGGTATCGATCCCTGCCTGGTAAGCATCAGTACAGCGCTTCAGCTTTCGTTCTTCTGCAGCAATCAGCTTATCGAAATCTGTTGTTGCGGGGTTTAATGATTTCTGTGGAAGCAGTGGATCCACGTCATATTGATCTAATGCACAGCATTGACGAAGGCCAAGCACAAACGAATGATAGAGCTTATCAAGCGATGAAAAATGGCTCACTCTACATCCTCGCATATGGGTATAATTGTTACATTGCACGGATTGTTCTTTTGCTGAAGCGTAGACCATCGAACCGCCGCATTCACATTTCAAAACGCCCTTCAGGATCCAAGGGCGGCCGGTATTGGGGCGATCCGAAGATCCATAGAGTTGTTTTTCGGCATCCAATTTTTTATTAACCCGATAAAATAACTCATCCGGCACGGTTTTAGGCGCCTTTGCATCAAAGTATTTGATATTGGGATCATCAAATTTTCTTTTAGAGCAAGGGTTCCCTTCTGTGCTCCATCGGCTTTTTGCGATGTAGATCGGGTTCCGAAGCACATATTCCACGAAGCGGTTATCCAGGGTATTGCCCCGGGGGGTTCGCACTCCTGCATCGCTCAATCGTCTTGCAATGGATCTGCGATTTTCACCGGCATCATAAGATCGGAAGATATCCACTACGTGGGGGTTATCTCCATTTGTCACATAGGCATTATCTTTGATATCCAAGCCGAATACCTTTGCCATTGCTTCACCACGGCTGGCCTTTTCCAGCATACCTCGCTTAACCTCGCCGGAAAGGTTGATCAGATAATACTCGTCCTGCCATTCGATGATGCGCTCGATCAAAGAACCAAATGCACCTTCGATTAAAGGCTCCGATATACTCACTACCTCAACGCCGTTTTTGCGAAGCAGATTTTTAAAGACGATGCTTTCCTCCTGATTTCGTGCAAATCGGCTGAACTTCCAAACGTAGATCCTTTTAAATGGAGGATCTTTTTGCTTGGCCATAGAGATCATCCGGTTAAAATCCGGGCGGTGGGCAGCATCCTTTCCGCTGATGCCGGGATCAGAAAACATAAACTCATCCGGGATGATCCCGCCGTCTTTTGCGGCTCGTTCTCGTAGCAGTTTCATCTGGCTATCCGGGGAATACTCGGTCTGATCATCGGTTGAAACACGAATATAGCCTGCAAATATTTCCATCTATTCACCTCCTTTTTGTGTGATACTATTTCCATCATAGCATTATATTTTTAAAATTGCAATGAAAATTTTGAAAGAATATGCCCCATCCGCTAAAGCGGATGGGGCATATTTCATTTATTCGATGTCAATATATTTCGCTTCAACAGAGGGAATGGTAATCTTATTCCCAAGGACTGCTTTATAGGAAGTGGTGCCGGTACATTCGCCATAAAACGTCACGATATCGTCTTCAAGGACGTTTGGCCCTTCTTTAGGCACAGAATACTGAACATAGACACTATCATCCCAATATCCGTATTCATTTTCGGTTACTGCAATTAAATAAGTGTTCTTGGATCCAAACAGAGCTTCGGACACTTGGACTACTTCTCCCCGGAATTTTACTTTTTTCCCTTTATAGTTATCCGGGTAACGAGCGATGTCGGTATAGGCAATGGATTCACAACCGGCAATATAGTCCGCTTTGATCTGAGCGGGGTCTTTCTCCGGTTCGGGTGTCGGCTCCGGCTCACTATTTAAGGTTGAATCATCATCTTTTGTTTCGGTATTTGTTTGCTCCTGGCTGGTCGGCTCTGTATCTTCGTCTGGTGCTATAGAGTTTCCAATTCCGCTAATGAAGCCAATTCCGAAAAAGATGATCAGCGCCCAAAACCACCATCTTTTCGTGATGGGCTTTTTGGGTTTAGTGATCATTGCCGTCGGCTGTGGCATGTTACAACCATTCGGACAATAATTCCCTTCAAATTCGGTTCCACATTTTTCACATTTCATTGTTTTTCCTCCTACAAAAATAAAAAAGTGTGCGCAGCCGGAGCCACGCACACCGAAAAATGCATCACTCCAGTTTGCTACCACACAAAACCTTTAGCACCATTCTGAGAACGCTAAATTAGAGGATGCATTTTTACCTAAAAAATAATCCCCAGAATTGTGCCAATTATTTAGTTTTGTGTGGTAATTTTAGTTTAGCATAAAAAATGAGGTTTGTAAATATAGTAAAAAAATAAGCCCCGCAGATCTGCGGGGCTTATTGCTATTTGGCACCGATTAGTTCATTGACTTTTTTCTTTGGCTTATAATTTTTATTGTATAATTTGCATGCACGTTCTAATTTTTTAAAATCGCAGGAAATACGAATAAGAAACTTGTTCTCTTTATTTACAACATCAAAATAAGTCATTTGTGCACGATTTAAGATATCCGCCTTCATGCGATTGCAGATGGTTACTTGTCTTTGCAATAATCTTTTGTATTTTTCATCTGGCTCTGCATTAATATCAAATTCTATCAACGCATCATTATGTACCGGGATCATATTATTAAAACCGAGTAAACCATATTTTCCGCCATCAAGTTTTAGCAGATGTTTTCCGGATTTTATTTTACTGTGATTTGGTTTTGGAGACTCTAAAGGGACGAAATAATTATATCCCCCAAAGGAAAAAACAATTCCGACATACGGCCGCCGGGCATTTTTATTGTGTTGAACTCGTTGATCTTTGCTATGAAGATACCGAATGTATTGATCGGTCACTCTATAAATGCGTAAACTTTCCATATGTTTTTCTCCAATATTTAGGGAAGGCGAGATGGTTTTTCCATCTCGCCATTTTTAGTTCCCTACTTTCGGCAAGGGATTTCCGCTTTTTTAAGTCTCAACTTACGGTATGAGATAACCGCTTTTTTAAGGCCTAATTTTCGGCATAGGCTTACCGCTAAAAGGTGGGCAATGACAATGACACACGCATTAGTCATAAACCTTGTGGATTTCTCCACACCTTTATTTTATGCAATTAATTTAAAAAAATCAACCCTTTTTTGTCAAAAAATTAGCTAATTTTTATAATCCCTTCTTGCTGCTTTTGGCGATTTGAATATTTTTTTCATTTTCTTCTCCTAATAATTGGCGCTTTCGCCAAACACATATTCATATTGCTTGATTTGCTTCTGATTCTATGATCCCAATAGGTAATTCCAAATAAAAGTGATCCAGGCGGAGGTGTTCCAGTTCGTGCCGGAGGATCGCTTTTTGCTTTTCGATGGTAAAAGTATCATTAATATAAATATCAAAGGTGCCGTCGTTATTTGGAATGGTTACACCCTCTACCGTTGACGGCAGACTGAGAAAGCGGACATTGATATCCGGATCAGGTTGAGGGCGGTTCGTCCTTTTCGTCATATCTTATGGCCTCGATAATTCTCACGGCCTTTTCGACGTCTGCTTTTGTAGCTTTTGAAGACACTTTAAAGAGCATACGCATTTCGGGTCGTGTTTTTAATAAATAGAGATATTCACTCAGCTCCTCGTCGTTATTGACGAGGGGCTTTTTTTGTTCAGAACTTCCGAGAAGATAATCCACGGTAACATCAAAATAAGAAGCCAACTTTTCGAGTTTATCCGGGGTTGGTTTTACGTCTGTTCCGGCTTCGTGTAGTTTTTTCCATGAAGATACGGTAGCCTTTGAAAAACCATTTTCAAGAGCAACTTTTGATGGCTTTACTTCCTTTCTTCTACACAATTCAATAAATCTGTCATAAAACACGATGATCCGCCTCACTTCTTGTGCAATATTAACAAAAGTACAATTGGATGAACTTTAATGTTGACAAGTTAAATTGGTTGTGCTATTATAATCACAGAGTTCAACCAATTGTACTTTATGCTTGGTAGGGACAGAACCATAATAGCACAAAAGTTTAATTGTTGCAACTATTTTTAAAAGAAAGTTAAATTATTGGAGGTGATTGGATGGATCAATGGATTGCAGAAGCGGTTGGGAAGATGCATATCAACAAAGTGCAGCAAAGAGATGTGGCCAAAAAATTGGGAGTTACTGAAGAATACCTCTCGATGATTTTGAACGGCAAGCGAACACCGAAAAATGCAGAATCGCAGATAATGGGTGCAATTGATGAATTAATTTCACTCAAATCTTAACAAAACTGATGTCCGATAAACAGTACTTAATGGCGGAGCGTTTGGCATAAATAATCCCTCCTATATTTTAATTGCAAGGGCATTATACGACACCAAACGACACATTTTGTTATTAACGACATTATTCGTCAGAAAAAGAAATAAATCGACGGAGAGGTGAGACTGATGAAAATAGGGAAGCAACTTCGGGAGATACGAATGCGAAAGGGACTTACCCAAAGAGAGATCGCAGATCAACTGGGGATACCTTATCAGATGATAAGTCAGTATGAAACCGGAAGACGATGTCCTAAAATCGAGACGGCAAAAAGGCTGGCATCTATTTTAGATATTGATATTTCGGTGTTAGCAAATGATAACAAGGATCAATTTGTAGAAAACGATCTGACAGAATTAAAAGAATTATTAAAGGTTGCCGGAATCTCATACCGATATTTAAGCAAAGTAACGGGAATTCCGTTGCGAACTCTTAACGATAAGATACAAGGGATCACAGAATTTACCGTTAGAGAAATGGTTGCTGTATGTCAAGCGATTAATGCAGACCCCGGAATTGTTTGGCGAATTTTTGTTAAAAGATAAAAGAAAAAGCAGATCGTGGTGGTTTCACGATCCGCTGATTCCCAAATTTGTTTACTTTCAACATCTTGCAGCAAAAGTATGAATTACATCACAGCCGTTTTACGAGGGGCGATCTCAGATGTAATGCATCGATTACGCGTTTTTCAACAAGGTTCTCTCCCCGATGTAACCGTTTTAAATTTGCACCGCATAAACCACATACGGTTCTTGAAATGCTATAGAGCTTAAGCGGTTTTGGTTCCGCTATTATGGTAGCCTTAGTCTCTATAGTTACCTGAAAGAACCGGCAAGCTCAAAAGTTTGGTCAAAACGACCACGCTCCTTTCTTGCCATTCGGCGCAGTTCATTGTAGCAGAATATTGCAACAAAGTAAAGAGAAATTTTATTTAAAATAATAATCAGAAGCGGTATCGCATTGGTCAAGCAGGGGAATGAATAATTTTAACAGAAAGGAGGAATGACAATGGCAAGAAGAATGAAGAAAGACGAGTTGTATCCGTGCATCCTTCATTTTCCTCGGGACGGTGAAGATCTCCGTTTTGAGGATGTGGCTCCGGATGAGATCGATCAGAAGTACATCCTTTTAGAGGATATGACCGAGGAACAGAAAGCGGCTCACAAAGTAAAGCGGGAAAAGCGGTTGAGCGAAGGGCAGACCAGGCACTTTGAGGAACGCCCGGATCTATACCATCAATGCTGCCAAAGCGAGACGTTTAAGCGATACGACCGTGAACACGGATACATATCGGATTAAATCAAAGGGGACGTTCAAAGAAGGACAAGCCCCAAGAAGGAGGAAATTATGAACCAAAAACATTTACAGTGCCGGGGGAAGAGCGCCGGCGGGTGGGCTATTGGCTATTACCTTCCGGATAGTCCCGTTCAGAATGGAACCGGGCCGGTGATCTTTTGTGCGGATCAAAAGGGAAAGTTGATCGGCGTTTATCTTTCGGTGGATTCCGATACAGTGACGATCTGCAGTGGGATGGAGGATCAGAACAATAAACTGATCTTTGACCAGGATTTGATCGCAAATTACCGATCCAAGGAAGCCGGCTTGGTGGAGTATTCCGAAGCAGATGGGCAGTTTGCCTTGGTGATGAAAGACGGTACGATGAAGAATTTCTCGGATCTGAACAGCGCCGAATTTGAGATTGTTGGGAATGCCTTTGACAATCCCGATTATTTGGAATTGATTTGAGGTAAAGAAGATGAAAACGTTTTTTAATATGATCGCAGTAAGCCAGCTGATCATTATGGGAATGTGTATTGCGGCAGCTTCGCTGGCCATCTGTTCGTTTAATGCGGGGATGGCTACATATAAAGCCAGCGTGACGTGGCAGATGATCTCTTGGGGAACTTTTATTGTATCAGCCTTTGTCTGTATCGCTTCGGCTGCGAAAGCGGATCGTCTGAAAAAATGAAAACCGCCCTTGGTGTGGGGACACCTCAGGCGGCAAACAAAAAATAAGTTTATTTAAGTGTACCACTTTTATGGTGGAATGTCAAGGAGGAATAAAAATGCCTGATATTGAAGTGAAAAGAGAGCACGGCAGATATGCCGTTTACGTAGATGGTGAATTTTGGGCCACTTGTGAGAACGTAAGTGAGGTTGCGGAAGAGAAGGATTATATTCTGGATCGTTGCCGTAAACCGGAGCTGTGTTTGGCGTGAGGTGGCGGGATGGCGACATCATTTATGACATTCGGTGAAGTTGCAAAGGAACAGAAGAAGGGGCTTGATTATAAAATCAAAGTAGCTGTTGAAGCGATAGCAGAAGGATTTCGGTTATGCAAAGGGACTGCGGCGGTAGCTTTTAGCGGTGGAAAGGACAGCACTGTTCTGTGGGATTTGATCAGGCGATATTTTCCGGAAGAAAGTTATGCAGTCATTTTCGGTAATACCGGTGTGGAGTTTCCGGAAAGTTTGAAATTTGCAAGAAAGCTCGGAAGAGAATGGAGTAGTGATAAGGTTCATTTCTACGAGGTATTGCCGGCTCGGTTGGAAGAAGACGGACTGAAATATGAAGCGCAACGAGAGGTACTGGAGTGGCTGATAGAAACCAATCAGATTGACCAAGTACTAAAGGCCGACGGAAAGTTAAAAAGCACTAAAGCATTGGAAAAGATGGCTACCCCTGAAATGATGGAAGATTTTGCAGAACGGGATCTCATTTGGAAAAAAGGACAGCGGATGTCTTACTGGTGGTGTGCGGATCAGTATGGCTTCCCGATTCTTGGAAAGGCTGCTTCGAAATTGACGGCTCGGAGAATCAACATTGATTGCTTCCTTCGTTTTTCTAAATCTACCACCGCAAAAGAAGAAACTAAAGAATACTATGACCTTTTGCGGAATGTAAAAACAAGCAATCATTGTTGCTCTGTTTTGAAAAAGGAGCCTTCTGAAACGAAGCAGGCTGAATTAGGAGTGGATGTTGTATTCAAGGGTTTGATGGCATCTGAAAGCCATATGCGATTGATGTCATTTGCTACCAGAGGGTATATATACGAATCTTCAAGACCGCACGCCGAGAAGTTCTATCACGTATCCCCGCTTGGTATCTGGACAGACGATGATATCTGGGAGTATATTCGTACATTTGATGTTCCATATAGTCCTTTATATGACATTGAATATTTGGCGGATCACGGAACCCGTAGATGCAAAGTAAAGCGTAATGGCTGTGTTGGGTGTGCGACCGATATCGCCTTTGAAGATAATCATTTTGCTGCCTTAAGGCAAACACATCCAAAATTGTGGGAACATTATATGCGGAAAGGGATGGCTGACCAATTAATAGCCCTGGAAAAGGTTAAGACCAATGGGATGCCTAACTTTTTGTATATGGCATTATCGGGGGATTCATTGATCGATAGAAAACCATGTGCATTTGATGACATTGGTAAATATTTGGTTTCTGATCAACTTACTTTTAGTGATTACGATAGTGAATTTATTGAGGAGGAACAAAATGCTTAAATCGTATAAAGAACTTCGGGCAATAGATGTACGGCCTTTTTGTGAAATGAGAGAAGCAAAGGATGATCGGGGTAAAAAGATTGAGGTGCCCTATTTGAATTGGGCCAAGTGTGTGGATCTTCTGCATGAGAATGGGGCAGAAAAGGTATTCTTTGAACCGGTTACCGGCCCAAACGGAAGCAGTTTGATTATGTCGGATCAAGTTTTTTATGATAAAAACGATATCCCGAATCGCTGCTATGAAGTGCGGGTGCGGGTAACAATCGATGATCTGGTATTTGAATCGCAATTTCCGTTGATGAATGGTTCCAATCCAGTGAAGGACAATAGTTTGACCCAACAGCGGCTTTGGAATGCTCAAACAAGAGCCTTCGTAAAAGGCGTTGCACTGCATACCGGACTGGGATTTGATCTTTGGCTTTCGGATAATACCGGCGTGGAGCAGGAGGATGATCTTTCCAAGCACAATATTATGAAGATCAAGCAACGGATGCAACAGGAATATACCGATCTGCTTAAAAAGAAAATGTCGGTAAAAGATATCGCCGATGGTTTGGAAATGACTGAAGATGAAGTGAAGGTGATCTTTACATACTTCGATCAGTTAGATCGCTTTGAAAAGAAGTTGAAAGCCTTATGATTGCTTCACAAGACCGTAGCGGGTATTTTGGTGCCAGCGACGTGAAATTCATTACCGGGAACTGGAACACCAAAACCTGGATGGAATGGTATTTGGAAAAATTGGGGATCCCGAGAAAGCATATCGTAACCCCGGCAATGAGCGCCGGAACTCATTGGGAGCATCGGATCCTGGATGCGATTGATCCGTTGATCGAGAAGGACAAGCAGATCATCGTTGAAGATCTGCTGCTTCGAGTGAACTATGACGGCACCACGGAAGATACGGATCACGAAGTGAAAACCTATTCCTTCGAGAAAAAGTTTAATGCAAAGCAGTATTATCAGCAGGTGCAGGTTCAGATGTTTGCGGGCGGCTATCGCAAGGCGAAAATTCACGCCTATGGGTTGATCGCCGAGGAATACGATAATTACTTTCTTCCGGTGGATTTAGGGCGTTTGCAGGAAATTCCGGTGGGATATGACCCACAATGGATCGAGGCTGTTTTCTTACCTAAAATCAGCAGGTTATCTGTTTGCTTACGAGAAGGAAGGATCCCGGAGGAGGTGTTAATGAATGGCAATCGGAACGGTAGAATTTAATTCTGCGGAAATGTGGTATAGCGCAGAAGGCCCGATGATGGTGCTTAAGGCGCCGTTTCAAACAGAAGCTAAATACGTGATCGGGAAGCTTGATCCCAAAAAACGATACGTGGCGGAGATCAAAGAGAAAAAGGCCAGGCGGTCGCTGAATGCAAATAATTATTCCTGGTTATTAACCGATAAACTATCTGACGTGATGGTGATCCGGGGTGTGAAGCTCTCCAAGGAGGAAATGCACGCTGAAATGATCTATCGTTACGGTCAGGTGGCCGTTGACGAGGAGGGGCAACAACTGACCTATTCCACGGCGCAAAAGGCGGTTTTAAGCGAATTTTATCCCTATGCAAAGGAGTATGCCGAAAGTGAATTAAACGGCAAAATTTTCAGGCATTATCGTATTTACCGAGGGTCCCACACCTACAACAGCAAGGAGATGGCGGTGTTTATCGCCGGCATTGTGGAGGAGTGTAAGGAGCAGGGGATCGAGACCTTGACCCCTGCGGAGCTCGCCTTGCTTAACGATAATTGGAGGGCGCAGATATGAGGGAATGTTGGCTTTGTGGCCGGAATGGAACGACGGATCCATTGGATCACCATCATATCTTCGGAGGCTCCAATAAAAAGAAAAGCGAGAAATACGGTTTACTGGTAGATCTGTGTCACCATCGGTGCCATATTTTTGGGCCCTATGCGGTCCATAACAATGCAGATACTATGTTGCGGCTTCATCGGTATGGGCAGGAAAAAGCAATGAAAGAACAAGGCTGGACGGTGGAGGTGTTTATAAAAGAGTTTGGGAGGAATTACTTATGATTAACAAGGTGATATTGACCGGGCGGCTGACGTCTGATCCGGAATTAAAGAAAACGTCCTCGGACGTATCGGTTACCGCCTTTTCCGTGGCGGTGCAGCGGCAGTATAAAGATCAATCGGGGAATTATCCTACCGACTTTATCAATTGTGTAGCCTGGCGGAATACGGCGGAATTTATCTGCAAGTTCTTTGGGAAGGGCAACCTGATCGGATTATCCGGTGAGTTGCAAACCAGAAATTATGAGGATAAAAACGGTAACAAGCGTACTGTTGTTGAGGTAGTATGCAGCGAGGCTCACTTTTTGGAGAGCAAGGCAGATAAAGAGCGGAAGATCGATCCGGAATTCAAAGCGCCACCCATTGCTGATGCGGATGGATTTGAAGAGATCGAAGACGATAATCTTCCTTTTTGAGGTGATCTATGGAAAGTATGGCAATTCCTTACTTTCCGTTGGAATGTCGGTTGGACGACAAGTTTGAATTGATCGAGGCAGAATTTGGCCTGCAAGGCTTTGGGGTAATTGTAAAGCTCTTTCAGCGTATTTATGGCATGGAAGGGTACTACACCCCGTGGACAAATGAGGTTGCATTGGTGTTCGCTAAGGACGTTGGGCTGGGTGCCAATGTTGTTTCTGAAATAGTGTCTGCCGCGATCCGGAGGGGCCTTTTTGACCCGGATCTTTTTAAAAAGTATCAGATCCTGACATCGGAAGGGATTCAAAGACGATACTTTGATGCGGTTAAGCGCAGAAAAGATCTGAAGGTGAAAGAGGCTTACCTCCTGATTCAAGTTGCCCAAAAATCAAAAAATGCAGACAATTCGGCGGAAAATGTAAACATTTTTGATGAAAATGTATGCAAAAATCAACAGAGAAAAGAAGAGAAGAGAAAAGAAGAGAAAAGAAGAGGAGAAGAATGCGGCTCCGCCGCCTGCAACGATCCCTCTGCTGTTCAACTTCACTCTATTGGCGGAAAACTTGGAAATGGTGTCGTTTTTTTAACGGAAGAGCAAGAGGAGCAACTTTTGGAACGTCTTGGCCTGGAAGCCTATGATTATTATGTTGATAAATTGGCTCAGTACATTGTGATTAAAGGACCGGTAATCAATCATTATGCAACGATATTGAAGTGGTATGAGGAGGATACACAAATATGAATGTGATCGATATGATCCCTACGGGAGAAGCTAATCGAATCTCTGCCCAGATGCTGAAGGCATTGACCGGCTTGGATGCCGCAGAGATCCGCCGGCAGATTAATAAAGCAAGAGCAAATGGGGTCCCCCTTTGCAGTAGCGGAGACGGTTATTTCATCGCAGATGATCCTGCGGATATTCAGCGGTCTATTAAACGGTATAATTCCAGGATCCATAAGCAGATCGCCGCTAAAAAAGGCTTGGAAAAAGCGTTGGAGGAGATGAAGCGGGATGTATGAGTGTTATTGCTGCGGAAAAAGATTCTCGAACCCGGCCACGTATAAAGAGCGATACGTATTTTCTTCCGGTCCCTACGTGACAATAGAAACGTGCCCGTATTGCGGGATAGATGAATTTGAAAGGATAACGGACGATGAAGAATCTATGGGCTCGGAGCAGTAAATACGGAAACCGCAGGATCATCGTTGGTGGTGAGACCTTTGATTCAGAGCGGGAATATCGCCGATATTGCGAACTCAAATTATTGGAGCAAGCCGGAGAAATAAAAAACCTTGCACGGCAGGAAAAGTTCGTGTTGATCCCTACCCAGCGGATCAGGGAACAGTTGATCGAAAAAGAGTGTTCTTACCGGGCGGATTTTACATACTGGGAAGAAACCGCCGAGGGGTGCTGGCAGAAGGTGGTAGAAGATGCCAAGGGATGCCGGACAGAGGTTTATAAGATCAAAAAGAAATTGATGTTGTGGGTCCATGGGATCCGGATACGGGAGGTCTGAATGAAGGGACAGTATGACTTTTTTGAAGAGATTATCGTTGATAATTTTGCCGGCGGCGGGGGCGCTTCCACGGGGATGGAGTTGGCGACCGGCAGGCCGGTGGCGATTGCCATTAATCACGATCCGGATGCTATAGCCATGCACACGGCAAACCATCCTTATACCGAGCATTTGCAGGCTTCCGTGTGGGACGTTGATCCGAGGGAGGTGTGCCGTGGACGTCCTGTTGGGCTGGCGTGGTTCTCTCCCGATTGCAAGCATTTTTCAAAAGCAAAAGGGGCCGCATTGGTGGATCGAAAGATCAGAGGGCTTGCCTGGATCGTTCTTCGATGGGCAGGGACCGTTCGCCCTCGGGTGATCGTCGTAGAAAACGTGGAGGAGTTTAAAACTTGGGGGCCGGTGCGGAAAGGAAAGCCGGTCAAATCCAAAGCCGGCCAAACCTTTGAAAAGTGGATGGCGCAGTTGCAGGCTCTTGGCTATGAGGCTGAAAGCAGGGAACTGGTTGCGGCGGATTATGGTGCTCCGACTACCCGCAAACGGTTGGTGATTATCGCTCGCTGCGACGGTAAGCCTATCGTATGGCCGAAGGCAACCCACGCCAAAGACGGAAAGGGAGGTTTGAAGCCTTGGGTCCCGGCCAGCAGCATTATCGATTGGTCGCAACCGATGTATTCCATCTTTGCATCAAAGGCAGAGATCAAGGAGCAGTACGGGGTAAACGTAGTCCGTCCGCTGAAGGAAAACACCCTGCGACGAATTATCCGCGGAGTGGATAAATTTACAATTAAAAGCGGAGACCCTTTTTTGATTCCGGTTGGGTATGGAGAGAAGAAGGGTCAAGCTCCACGGGTGCACGATATCCATCAGCCGTTGCCCACGGTTGTGGGTTCTGTAAAGCACCACGTTGTAGAGGCCAATTTGGCGCCGGTTGTATTTTCGAATACCAATGGTTCGGTTGGCGTTCCTGTGGATCAACCGATTCCAACCATCAGAACCGGTGGCGGCGGGGGATTGCTGATGACATCAGCGCAGGTTTCTCCGTTTTTGGCCGAATGCAATCATTCCGGCAATGGCCATGTTTCAGATCTTGATAAACCGCTTGGAACCGTTACAGCAAAGCATACAGAAGGTGTAGTTGCGGCCAATCTGATCCAATATCACACAGAACAATCGGAGCGAATGCGAGGGCAGGGATTAAGTGATCCTGTCCAAACAATAGATGGCTCCAATCGCTACGGTCTTGCAGGGGTACATATGACACAGTATTTTAAGGGGGATCATTATCACGATCCAAGAGAACCTTTGCATACGGTTACAACAATGATACGGGAAGGGGTTATAGGTTCTCATATAGCCGAATTCAAGGGCCAGGATATCGGGCAGGACGTCAACCGTCCTTTGCGGACCGGGACAACCTCTGCTGGACAATTTGCTGTGATCAGTACCAAAATTGAGCAGTATAAAGCCGGGCAGGACCTTGGTTTTTGGCCGCAGATCAGAGAATTGCTGAACCGATATTGCGGATATGAATTGAAAGAGGATCAGATCCTGCTGCTGTCTATTGATGGGGTAGATCATTATATCCGGGATATTTTTATGCGGATGTTGATTCCTCGGGAGCTGTATTTGGCGATGGGGTTTCTTCCGGACTATATTATCGACCGGGATGCAGAAGGAAATCCCTACGGAAAAACAAAACAGGTAGCCCGTTGCGGGAATGCGGTATGCCCGCCTATGGCAGAAGCGGTGGTTCGGGCGAATCTGCCGGAATGGTGCCGAGAGGAATATAGGACAATGAATGAATTAAAGGCGGGGATGGCTGTATGAGAACGATAGCCCCCTGTAAAGGTTGCCAGGATCGTGCAGTTGGCTGCCATTCGTCCTGCGGGCGGTACATCGAATGGTGTGCTGCCCGCAAGGAGGAAACAGAGAAGATCCGGAAGTTGAAGGAAAGCGAAAATCGGTATGCCGACCACAAATGCCGGGCAATTGCAAGAATTAAAGGGAGAAGATAATGATGACCGATAACGAGATCATTAAGGCTTTGGAAAAGCAAGCGAACGAGAAAAGATGCATTTTTGAACAATATGAAGAGGCTTGCGGTATGTGGTGTAAATATCACAACAAATGGTGTGCGGACATGAGCGGTATAGACAATAAGCAAAACTGTGCCGAATATACACCAAGTTCCGCTATAAGAATAGCAAAAGCAACCCTTGACCTAATCACCCGCCAAAAGGCAGAGATTGAGAGATTAAAGGCGGAGTTAAAAAAGGATTGCCAAATAATGAAAGAAGCCATTGTGATAGTAGAGGAAGCACAACAAGAAAATGCAAACGCTATTAAAACCGCCAAAGCCGAAGCCATCAAAGAGTTTGCGGAGAGGTTGAAAAAAGAATTGTGGTGCGGAACTATATATCCAAAGCAGACAATGAATATTATTGACAATCTTGTAAAAGAAATGGTGGGTGATGTGTGATGGGACTTGATGTTAGAGCAAAAGGACTTACGGATGAAACGGGGTTTTCTTGTGGTTATATTCGATATGGCGCTTTTATTATGGAACTAATAAAAGTTGCATATGGCGAAGGCTGTTATAACATCTTTAGAAATAACCTTTTGGGTGGCACACCGTTTACTGAAAAAGAAGAGGAATATTGGAATGCAAGATGTAACGATGATTTGGATATTCTCATATTTCATAGTGATTGCGATGGGAGATTTACACCAACCGAATGCCGAAAAATCTACAATGCAATGAAGGATTTGCATTCGGATATGCAGGGGCATAACTACGGTGTAATGAAACCGTACAATATGTTTGAACATTGGAAAGCCATATTCAAGCATTGTGCGGATAGGCGAGTAAATCTTTATTATACATAAAAGGAGTAACAACGAATGAAAATCATCAAACGAAATATGGAACCGGAGCAGATGCAATTATTCGCAGAGGATAACCTGGATAAATATTTGCCGTATTGCCAGGCAAGTTTCAATTCCGATGGCAATATCACCTTACGGAATTATGACAGATCGAACAAAAACAAGGATGAAATCATCATCCTTTCCAATAGCGAAACCACAGCCTTGTTTGAACTGTTCAGCAAAATGGGGCGAATGCGCAAGGCCTACGATTTGCCGTTTTGAAAGGAGTAACAACAATGACCAAATGTGATTTTTGTGTATACTCAACACCCAATGGAAAGTGCTATTGGACATTACAATCCACTAGAGAGTCGTATTGCAAAGAAGCCATTAAAAAAATGGTTAAGGCTTTGAACAGGGGGAAAATCAATGTCAAAATGTAAAGATTGCTTTCACTATGATGTGTGTAGCGGCTTTACTCCAACGGATTTAGATGCAGATGTATTTGACTATTGCCGAGAGGGGAGAGCAGACGAAATTCCCGATATAGAAAAGCGGTGCAATGGCTTCAAACACAAAGCCGATGTGGTTGAGGTTAGGCACGGGAAGTGGGTGCCACACGAATTTGAGCAGCATAACGGATATGACGGATGTCGCCAAGAATCCTACTGTTATTTGAAACCTACTTGCTATCGGTGTTCTTTATGCGGAAGAATTGAGGAATACCAAGAACCCTATTGTAACTGCGGTGCAAAGATGGATGGAAAGGATGGTGCGGAATGAGGAAATGTGGAGATTGTATGCGTTATGAAGAATGCAAGGACTATGTTGCACCGGAAGAAACCTTTCCCGAAGTTGGTGGATGCACGGCGTTCAAAAGGAAAAGAAGGGGTAAATTCAGAACATTTCTAACTTGCTTGCCGGGAAGTTTACTTAGGACTATCAAATATGCCGCATCTATTCCATTTTGGAGGTGGTTTGAATGAAGTGCAGAGCAAATAAGCCCAAGGCAGAGAGCCGGAATACAATCCTTCTCTTTGTGCTTTATGCCGTGGCCTATGCCTTATTGGATAGTGGCTACAAGAGGGAGCAGGTGGTGAAGGTGTTACATAATGCCGAGGATTGTGCCACAAGTATTCTTGAAGATGGTTTAAAGTTTCGGGATATTAAGAGGGCTCTGAAAGATGAGTATGATTTTGAAATTCGGATGAAGGGGTGATAAAAATGGTCAAATGTTCAGTGTGCAGGAAGAAAATAAAAATAGATAAAGAAAGTGTATATCAAGCACAAGAGAGGCTTTCTGTTGCAGATGCGATGATTAAGGTACCACGCACCTTTGATGCAATTGATTGCCCTATTTGCGGTTGTCAAAAATTGTTGCAGATCAGAGAACCATCTGTTTTTGGAGGTGACGCGGTTGACATTGGAAGAACTGAACCAACTGAATGATCTGAAGAGGGAGATCGTGATTGAAAAGGGGCGGCTGGAGGCACTACGAACGAGGGTATACGGTTCTACCGGCAGATTGAGCGGGGCACCCGGTGGCGGGAGCAATGAAAGCCGGATTGCCCGATATTATCCGTTGATCGAAAGCCTGGAAGCTGTGATCGAGGACAAGATCTGCCAGGCGATCTGCAAGGCAGAGGCGTTGGAACGATATATCACGGAGATCCCGGACAGTTTTATGCGGCAAATCTTTACGCTCCGATTCATTGATGGGCTGGAGTGGAGAGACGTGGCACAAAGGATGGGAGGAGGAAACTCCTGGAAGAATATCAGCAATATGTGTTATCGCTATTTGCAAAAAGAAAATAATTGAGGACAATTGTGGAACATTATGCTATAGAATGGTAGCGTAAGGTGGCAGGAACGATAGCCTGCATTCCTCCTTCAACAGAAAGAAGCCGTCAGTTTTCCCTTGCTGACGGCTTCTTCGTTTATTATCAAACAGAGGTGGTGAAATGCCGAATGAAAAGAACCTCATTCCGTTTAATGAGCGAACAGAGAGCGAACGCAGAAAAATCGCTCAAAGCGGTGGAATTGCATCCGGCATCTCTCGCCGGAGAAGAAAATCTCTAAAAGCAGCTGCTGATCTTTATCTTTCGTTGCCGGTTCAGGACCGTAAGCGGTGGAATAGTATCGCCAGGAAAGGGGTGGATCCGGAAGATATTGATAACCAGATGGCTATGATCGTAGGAATGGCAGAAATGGCGGCGATGGGAGACCCTCGTTGTGCCAAAGTACTCATTGACCTTTTAGGAGAAAACGCAAAGGACGACAGCGATGGAGGTGTTGTGATTGTCGACGACATCCCTTAAATCGCTCATTGGCCCCGCATTTTACGAGACCCATAAGGCAGTAAAAGCCGGAACGGTGACGGAAATATTGGAAAAGGGCGGAAGAGGCAGCCTGAAATCCTCCTTTATGTCAATTGAACTGATTTTACAATTGATCTTCCATCCGGAATGCCATGCAGCGGTATTCAGAAAGGTAGGGAATACCCTTCGGACAAGCGTATATGCGCAGGTTTGCTGGGCGATCTCTGCTTTGGGCTTGGATCAAAAATTTCATTGCACGGTAACTCCAATGGAATGCGTTTATAAAAAGACCGGACAAAAGATTATGTTTTTTGGGTTGGATGATCCCGGGAAGGTGAAATCCATTAAGGTGCCCTTTGGTTACGTGGGGATTGCCTGGTTTGAAGAATTGGATCAATTCAGCGGGCCCGAGGAGATCCGCAATGTGGAGCAGTCCACGTTGCGTGGCGGTCCGTTCTCCTTAACGATGAAGAGCTTTAACCCGCCGGCAATGTCCCGTAATTGGGCAAATCAATATGCTTTAGAGAAAAAGCCCGGAAAAAGAGTCCATCACTCCACATATCTGGAAGCCCCGCCGGAATGGTTGGGGCCTCGTTTTTTGTCAGATGCCGAGCATCTTGAAAAGACCAATGAAACAGCCTATCGCCACGAATATTTAGGTGAGGTGGTGGGATGTGGAACACAAGTCTTTGATAACTTGAAGTTCGAAACCATTACCGATGAGGATATCAACAACTTTGATCGCCCTTTAAATGGCGTGGACTGGGGATGGTACCCGGATCCCTTCGCCTTTAACCGAATGCATTATGATGCGGCCCGCAAGTCGCTTTATATTTTTGATGAAATCCGGGTGCAAAAGACCCGGAATAAGGATACGGCTGAATTGGTCAAGGCTAAAATACAGCCGGAGGAATACGTGATTGCAGACAGCGCAGAAGAAAAGAGCGTAAGCGATTTCAAGGCCTTTGGAATCCGATGCAGAGGGGCGGAGAAAGGCCCCGGGAGCGTTCGTTACGGTATGAAATGGCTGCAGTCGTTAAAAAGCATCGTGATCGATCCGGAACGATGCCCGCACACCGCCAAAGAATTTGGGGAGTATGAATATGAGCGGGATAAAAGGACCGGCGAGATCATTGACGACTATCCGGACGTGGCGAACCACCATATTGATGCGGTCCGCTACGCCACTAATCTGATCTGGAAGAGGAGAGGAAAATGAGATCTTTTAAAGGTTGGCTGATTGATCGCTTCTTGCCGGAATATTGCCGGGAAGAAATGGAACAGATCATCAAGGGCCTTACCAACGAGTTGGAAGAAGCCCGCCGCAGGATCGAGCGACAGGAGGCTTATATCAATGGGCTCCATACGGCTTTGAGAGCCGGCAGGAAAATAGTGATTAAGAATGGAGGCGGTTGCGGTGGGGATTGCAACAGCGATAAAGAACGCTTATCAAAATAACAGTATTGAATCTGTTTTTGGGGTTCACGATATTACCAGCCTGGAAATGAAAGAGGCGATCAAAACCTGGTTCAATTTGTATTATCACGACGAAGAAGAAAAAGACCAGGATGATTGCCTTCGGATCCCGGTACAGATCGTGAACAAATTATATAAAACCGTATTTTCCGAATACAACCCGGTTATTCAAGGGAGCAACCAGAATTTTCTCTCGCCGATTAATGACCGGCTTGATATGATCCGGAAGCGTGCGGTACAGCAAGCGTTGATCGGTGGCGAGTGTTTCATTAAGCCGGTGTTGCACGGGAAAACCTTTGACTTTGTGATCGTTCGTCGGGATTGCTTTGTGCCCTATGCCAGAGACGTGCACGGGAGGATTACTGACGTTGGATCTACGGAGGTGACAGTTCAAGGCCGCTTCAGATACACCCTATGCGAGCGCAGAACTGTGGGGGAGGATGGAACGCTGACCATCGAAAGCCGGCTGTATCGCTCGGATGATGCGATGCATCTCGGTGTGCGGGTCCCTCTTGATACACTGCCCCGATATGCCGGAATGTCCCCTGTATTGGAATTACCGGGGATTTATAACCTTGGAATGGTGCAGGTCAAGACACCGATGGAAAATACGGTAGACGGCTCCTGCGACGGTGTTTCCGTTTATGCTCCGGCGGTTGGATTGATCAAAAATATCAACCGGAATGAGCGCCTGTTTGATCAGGAGTTCGAAAACGGTGGCTCTAAGATCATTGCCAGCGCTGATATGCTGACGACCGACAACAACGGTAGGAAAAGGTTTAACGACAGTCTTTTTGTCGCTATTGACGAGGACCCCGATTCGGTTGGTGTGACGATCTTCAATCCCGATCTGCGGGAGGCTTCTTTCCTGGCAAGGAAGCAGGAATACCTCCGCAATTGCGAAAGTATAATCGGATTAAAGCGTGGGATCCTTTCCGAGGTTGAGGCCACGGAACGGACAGCCAGGGCGATCACCTCCTCGGAAGGAGATTATAACCTCACAATTCTGGATTTTCAGGAAATGTGGGAAAATGCCGTCAAGGAATTGCTTTATACTTGCCTTAAATTGGGGGCGGCATATAAATTTATTGAAGCCACAAACTTTGATATCGAAAAGGAATTTTCAATCGATTGGGGCGACGGTGTTCTTTATAACCGGGATAAGGTTTGGGGCGAATATGTGGCAATGGTCAATTCCGGGTTATTAAAACCGGAGATCGCCGTAGCTTGGTATTTTGATCTGCCCTATGAAACCGAAGAGGATCTGCAGAAGGTTCGGGATAAATATATGCCGATCATCGAACAGATTAAAGGAGAAGAATAATGCTCACCCCGGAACAAATTGCCGCCGTTCGTGATCGAGCCGGACAAATCACAGAGCCGATAACGGAATATTTGTTGCGGGACGTTGCCCGGCGGATCGCTGAGGCGGGGGAATTGACCGGGAGCGCTTCTTATCAGATCTATCGTGCCCAGCAGCTTGGAATGAGCCGAAAAGAGATCGAGAAGGAATTAAAGCGGCTTTTGAAGGTCAGCGAAAAAGAACTGGCCGAGCTTCTTACCCAATCTGCGGAGGTTGGATATAATTTTGATCTCTCAAATTTTGGAGTGGATGCGGTTCCCTTTGAAGAAAACACCGTTTTGCAACAGATTGTTGCCGCTTCTGTGGAATTGGCCAACGAGGAATTCCGGAACATCACCCAAACCCTTGGGATGGTGGATCCTTATGGAAACGCTCGACCGCTACAAGAGGTTTATCAAAAGAGTATGGACTTTGCCTTTGAGCAGGTGGCTACCGGAGCAACGGATTACAATACCGCCATCCGGAATGCCACCAAAAACCTGGGAAAGTATGGGATCCTCTCCATTGACTATGAGAGTGGTGTTCATCGATCTTTAGAGGCTGCAGTTCGTGGTAGTGTGATGGGCGGTCTTGGGTTGATGCAGGAAAAGATCAGCCAACATAACCACGATGATATGGGGGCTGACGGTTGGGAGATCTCTGCCCACGCTGCCAGCGCCCCTGATCACGAGCCGATCCAAGGGAAACAATATACCGACGATCAATATACTGCTTTAAATAATTCCTTGGTTCGTCGGATCGGTACCTTGAATTGCGGCCACGCTGCTTTCCCGATTATTATGGGAGTGAGCGATCCTCAGTATACCGATGAAGAGCTGGAACAGTTCCGCCGGCAGAATGAGGAAGGGTTCACCTACCAGGGTAGACACTATACGATGTATGAAGCTACCCAGACCCAGCGGAAGTTGGAGCGGTCGATGCGAACCCAAAAGCGAAAGATCCTGATCGACGAGAAGACCAAAGACGATGAACGTCTCCTTTATGATCAGATCCGGCTGCGCCGTATTAATGAGGAGTACGTTCGTTTTTCCAAAGCGGCCGGGTTGCCGTTGCAGAGGGAGCGGGCGCAGGTTGCCGGATTTGGGCGAGGACATAAATATTCTCGTAGTAATCTACATGATCTTCATTTAAAATCGCTCGATTATTCCAGGCAAAGAAGACTTGTTAATCATCCTTATCTTGCTCTTCCGAATGTCGATAAAGCGATAATTAGTGATGAAAAGTTCACAAAGTACTTGTTCAATCCGGAAAATCCAAAAGGATATGCCAAGGGTGTTGCATTTTCGAAGCGTTTAGGGTATAATGAAAAAAACTGGGGAGAGTTGAAAAATGAAATCCAAGAACGTAGTAAACTATTTCCAGCCGCAGCAAAAGGTGAAAATGGCTATGGTATGGTTTATGAGCAAAAAATTATCCTTTACGGAAAAACACAAAAACCCACCAATGTAGTTGTTGGTTGGATAGTTGAAAATGGGACCCCAAGATTAACATCGGCTTATATAAAGGAGGTGGAGAAAAATGGATATTAAACAATATGACAGTGTATTGTTAAAAGACGGTCGTGAAGGATGTATTGTCGAAGTTTTTGATGATGACATACTCGTTGATGTCGGTTCTTCTCCAAAAGATTGGGAGACTATAAGTGTTAATAAAACAGATGTAGAAAAAGTGTTAATGAATTAACCACTAACCGTATGGTCGGTGGTTTTTTCATACCCAATTTAATAATCATAGCGTTCGGGAAACCGGGCGCTATTTTTATATTCAAAATTAGCCGGGGCCGGGCGTAAAAGAGGCCGCCGCAGATGGCGCAACCATCGTAAAAAAAGCGTAGCGGAGAAAGGAAGTATATGAAAAGAGAGTTTTTGCAGAATTTCAAGGTTGGCGATCAGCCTCTCCCCGACACGATCATCCAGGCTATTTTGGATGAACACGGTAAAGGGATCGAGCGGGAAAAAGCGAAATATTCCGATTACGATACCATTAAGGCGCAGCTGGAAACCGCCAAGACCACCATCCAAGGCTATAAAGAGCAGGATATTGATGGGATCAAGAGATCTGCTGCTGACTGGGAAGAGAAGTACAACACCGCGGTTGAAGCCCATAAGCAACAGATGGCAGATCTGGCCTTCAACAGTTCGTTGAAGGATGCGATCACCGCAATGAAAGGTAAGAATACGAAGGCCATCAGTGCCCTTTTGGACGTGGATGAACTGAAGAAGAGCAAAAACCAGGAAGCCGATATCAAATCGGCTCTTGAAAATCTCAAAAAGGAAAGCGGGTATCTTTTTGAGGATGAAACCGGCCCCTCTCCCTATGCAGCGGGCCCCGGTACCAATCCCGCACCGAAAAAGACCGGCTTTGATGCCATTCGTGCTGCTGCCGGTTTAAAAACGACTGAATAAAGGAGAAAAAAACAATGAATGCTATTGAATTGGCAACTTCTTTTGTGCCTATTTTGGACGAGGTGTATCAGAACGCCTCTCTGACCGCAAACCTGGACGGTGCCGCTGAACTGGCCAGCCAGGGTGCGAATGCAAACGAGCTGATTATCCCGATGATGGATATGCAGGGGATGGGTGACTATTCCCGAAACGGCGGCTACGTAAGCGGTGACGTAAATCTCTCCAATGAGACCGTCAAATGCAATTACGACCGTGGCCGTAAATTCCAGGTGGATGCTATGGATAATCTGGAAACCGCCGGTATTGCCTTTGGCAGATTGGCCGGTGAGTTTATCCGCACCAAGGCCACCCCTGAAATCGATGCCTTCCGCTTTGCTTCTTATGCCGGGCTGGATGGTATCTCCAAGGTAGATGCCGGCGCAACCCTGGCGACCGGTGAGGCTGTGATCGCCGCTCTGCGGGTGGCAATGGCCAAGATGGACGAGGATGAGGTCCCTGCCGATGAGCGCCATCTCTATATCACTTCCCCCCTCCACGGCCTGGTAAAGGATATGGATACCACCAAGAGCCGTGAGATCCTGGAGGAGTTCGCCTCCGTTACCAAGGTTCCCCAGAAGCGCTTTTATACCGCCATCGATCTGAAGAGCGGCAAGACCGGCGAAGAGGCAGGCGGTTACGTGAAGAATGAGGGTGCTAAGGATATCAACTTTATGATCATCCATAAGCCCGCAGTGATTCAGTATCCCAAGCACGTGGTTCCCAAGATCGTGGAGCCTGCTGCTAACCCCGATGCCGATGCCTATATCTTTGGTTATCGGAACGTTGGTATTGCGGATGCTTATGAGAATAAGCGTGCCGGCATTTACCTGCATCATAAATAAGGAGGAGACCATATGAAGACTGTAGGTTTGGTATTTACCGCCGAGGAGTTTAAATGCCCTTACTGTGAGAAGGTCTATAAGACCGAGGAAGGGCTGAAGAAGCATATCGCCGAAAAGCACGACGGTGCGGATCAGGAAAACGAGTAAAGCGGGGTGACCGAGATGCCCGACTATCTTTTTTATAAGGGCGAATACGGTGGCAACTCAATCTCGGATGAATGCTTTTTAAGGATTTCCAAAAGAGCAGAAGCACAACTGAATCGGTACCGGCGGATCTATACCGTGACCGGGGACGATAAGGCTGAAAAAATGGCGGTTTGCGCTATGGCAGATGCCCTTTATTTTTACGAGAATGCAGAGAATGGAGGGACTGTAATCAGTTCCTCCATCGGCTCTGTATCCAGCAGTAAACAGGAAATTGACATGAGCGAAAAGGCGCAGGCTGCCGAGTTGTATCGGTGCGCCTCACTTTATCTCGATATTTATCGGGGGTGCGGACGATGAAAAGCGTTCAGCGATGCGGCGCCCCGGTTTCCTATGAAAAATGTGATCAGACGGTCACGGTCTATCGCAAGAGTGGCGATGATTACGAGCACTTTGTGGTTCATAATGCATTTTTGGATTTCAAAACCACTCAAACGGTGGATAAGACCGGGGTAAGTACGGTGAATTCATTTTTGCTGGTGATTCCGTGCGATGAGCAGATCGTATTCAAGGGTGATAAGGTTCTTTTGGGTGAAGGCCCGGCGATTACCAACCGGGAAGAATGGGCAAACTGGATCCCTGCAAAGGTGGATGGTCTTTCTGTTGTGCGATACGTGGATTGCAAATACTGGCAGGGTAAGATGTGCCATTTGGAGGCGGGCGGATGAAAGTAAGCGTTGAAATGCGCCCCGTTGCACAGATCCTGGAATCCCACGGAGTTGGGAAGAACGGACACGTGCAACGGTTCCTGACGAATACCATTAACCGCCGGATCACCCGATATATGCCCTTTTTAACCGGAACGTTGGCCACAAAATTAAAGTATGTGAAATCCGCTACGAAGATCGAGGTACTGGGTCCGTATGCAAAATACCAATACTATGGTAAATTGATGGTTGGCCCTCCCCCGAAAATACTGACCGATATCCCCCTGAACTATACCAAAACCAAGCATCCCCTTGCCGGTCCTTTTTGGGATCGAAGGTTGATGCAGGCAGAGGGAAAGGCGATTGCAAACGAAGTGAATAAATATATCAGGAGGTAACAATGACCACGCTTGATATTGTTCGGGGATGGATTGCTACCTTTCCCGATTACGACATTTTTTCTGATTTCCGTGTCGATTATACCGATCAGATTCCTGCTAATGGGGGCATCTTTCCTTCCGGAATGATCGAACTTTCACGCCGAAAGGATATCTTTGGGAACGTCACCGTTGAAAACCAATTAAATTTTGGTATTTATACGGTCTTTGCAAAAGCGCCGGACGATGACGAAGGTGCCACGATCAATGCGGAATGGGTGCTCAAATTCCAGGAATGGGTTCAGGAACAGAGCGTTCTTGGGCTTGCTCCTGCTTTTGGCGACGTTCCGAATCAGGTAACCATCAAGGCGGAAAACGGCGTCTTATACGAGGCGCAGGATGAAGGAACGGCGACCTATATGGTGCAGCTGTCCATTAACTATATTAAGAAATTTGAGGTGAAAAACAAATGGCTGATTTGACCTTCAATACCGCAGCCGGTTCCGTGGTAGAGCGGAAGCTGCTGATCCTTTATCTGAATACCGGCACCGGTGAGGCACCGGTCTGGAGCCCCATCGGCAAGCGGGTAGAGGATAGCTCCATGGAATTCGATTGGGGTAAAGAATCGAAGACTGATATCTTCGGCGAAAACTACACCACGATGAAGAAGCCGTCCATTACCCAAACCTTTGATCCTTGTGAACTGGATAGCGGGGACGTTGCCCAGCTTCATATCTGGAACAGGGCGATCAAGGATCAGGACGTGGCGGCTCTCAGTAATATGGATATGTTGGTGGTTCACACCTATGCAGGGGAAGATGATAGCGCATTCGCAGAGCGGTATTCCGCCTGTGCTGTGAATCCCACCGGGCTCGGCGGTTCCACCAACATCGGTATGCCCATCGAGGTAACCTATGGCGGCGCCCGTACTACCGGGACTGCTACCGTTGCAAACGGTAAGGTGACCTTTACTGCGGCATAACAAATTATAACAGGAGCGGGGAAACCCGCTCCTTATTTTTTTAGGAGGAATAGATAAAATGAAATTACAATTTGACGTCGGTATTAAAGAATATGAGGTAAATGACAGCGCCGTATTGCGGATGAATCCTTCTGACCCGGCTTTATACGACCGCTTTCGCACTCTGATCAAAAAGATCGAGGCCCTGGAGGCAGAGATCGCCAAAGAAAAAGAGCCTACCGCCGATAAGGCTTTGGATCTGATGACCGATTACGATCAGAGGGTTAAGGGCTATTTAAACGATGCATTTGGGCTGGAGAATGATTTTGAGCAAATCTTTTCCGGTCTTAATCTGATGGCCTTGGGCAATAACGGAAAACGGATCGTTGCCAATTTTTTAGAGGCTATTAAGCCGGAGATCGAAAAGGGCGCCAAGGCCCATGCAAAGGAAACCGCAGCGGAAGCTGTTGCTTCCGCAAGAGCTCGGCGGGCAACCCGTAACGGATGATGAACGGCTGGGATCTTCCGGTAAGCCTTGACGTCGGCGGAGCAATGTACAAAATCAATGCTGATTTCCGTGATATTTTTGAGGTGATCCAGTACCTTTCTTCGGATTCGGCAGAAGCTCTCTACGTGGCGTTGGCATTGTTCTACGATGATTTTGACAGCATCCCGGAGGGCTCATATCAAGAGGCAACCGAGCGGATGCTTGCCTTTATCAGCTGCGGAGAAGATGAAGATCGTAACCCAAAGCCTAAACTAATCGATTGGGAGCAGGATCGGGGTATGATCATTGCTGATATCAATAAGGTTGCCGGATGCGAGGTACGGTCTTTACCATATTGCCATTGGTGGACCTTTATAGCCTGGTTTAACGGGATCGGCGAAGGTCAACTGGCTACGGTTGTTTCCATTCGTGAAAAACTCCGCAAGGGTAAAAAATTAGAGACTTGGGAGCGAGATTTTTACCACAATAATCGATCAAAAGTAGATTTCAAAAGGGTTTATTCCTCCGCCGAAAATGCTGAGATCAGCAAATGGCTGGGAGGCGAGAAATAATGTCCGATGGAAGGATTATTTTTGATACCTCTTTAAACCGTGATGGGTTAAAGAGCGGCCTGAATGGGGTCAAAAGTGACCTTTCGGGCTTAAAATCGATGTTCGCAGGGCTCGGAAAGGTGGCGTTGGCTGCCTTTTCGGTCAAGGCGATCATCAACTTTGGCCGGGAATGTGTGACTCTCGGCAGCAACGTGGCCGAGGTGCAGAACGTGGTGGATACTGCCTTCGGAGATATGAAAGGAAAGATTGAAGATTTTGCAAAATCCTCGGTTCAGAACTTCGGTATCTCTAAGCTTTCGGCTAAAAAAACAGCAAGTACCTATATGGCAATGGCCAAGGGAATGGGGATGGAAGAGAAAGCAGCCTCCGATATGGCGATCAGCCTGACCGGATTGACCGGCGACGTGGCTTCTTTCTATAACATTTCCCAAGAGTTGGCGGATACAAAACTGAAAAGCGTATTCACCGGGGAAACAGAGACCTTAAAGGATTTGGGCGTTGTGATGACCCAAGCCAATTTGAACGCCTATGCAATGGCGAACGGATTTGGGAAAACGGTCGATAAAATGACCCAAGCAGAGGCTGTGCAGCTCCGGTATGCTTACGTGACCGATCAATTACGGCTGGCCAGTGGAGACTTTTTAAAAACACAGGACAGTTGGGCAAACCAAACCCGTATCCTCTCGGAACAGGTTAAGGAATTGATGTCGATTCTCGGGCAGGGGATGATTCAGATTTTAACTCCGTTAGTACGGGTGCTGAATCAGATCGTCGGGTACCTGATCAGTGTGGCCAATGCGGCCTCTGCGGCGATGTCTGCCTTGTTTGGCAAAGAGCAAAAAAGCTATAAGCAAACGGCGAAGGATATAGCCGGAGCGGCAAAAAGCCAGGAAGCGTTGACCGAGGCTACCGAGGAGAGTGCGGAAGCTGCCAAAAGTGCATCTCTTGGATTTGATGAGTTGAACGTTATCTCTCAAGATGGTGGGGCAACATCCGGCGGCTCCTCCAGCGGATCAGCTGTAACAAGCGTGGGCTCCGGCAACGTAGAAGACGAAGAAGATCAGGCATCGAAGGGCGAAGCAATTGCAAGCAGAATTAAAACGGCATTTGGTGAAATTACGGGGCTTTTCAGGAACACCTTTACGCCCTCTATTAATGCTTGGGGGCAGGCTTTTGGAAACCTCTGGCCATCGGTTCAAACGGCGGTCACGGATATCAAAGAAGGATTGACCTCTCTTTGGAACGATACCTTGGGGCCGCTTTTCCGTTATGTGACCGGTGATTTTATTCCAAATATTGTTAATTCCTTCAGCACCAATTTGGCACCGATCTTTTCGGACGTCCTCGGGGTTTCCGTGGAAGAATTCGGCAAGGATTTTATTTTCATTTGCGATCTGATCTGTCAGTATGTTAACGATATACTGATTCCGGCTTATCGTTCAATCGAAACAGCGGTTACCGATGTTTTCGGGTCGTGCAAAAAGACTTGGGACGATTACGGTGGTTCGCTGGTTTCAAAATTCCGCGAAATGAAGGAAGGAATCCGGGAGATCTGGACCTCCGTTTATGATGCGGTTATAAAACCGGTTGCTGACGTGATCGGAGAGAAATTTCAATGGTTGTGGAAAGAACATTTAAAACCCTTCGTGGATAATTGCCTGGAATTCTTTGCCGCATTTGGTGAAGCGGTGCTGGCTGTTTGGAACAATTACCTTCAACCTCTGGTTAAATTCTGGGTCAACGTTTTAGGCCCTACTGTTACCAACGTCATTAATACGATCATGGGCATTGCGGGAACTCTGTTTGCCTACGTGGTCGACGTTGTATCCGGGCTCATTCGTTCTCTGAAGGGGATCATGAATTTTATCACCGGAGTATTTACCGGAGATTGGAAAAAAGCCTGGACCGGGATCAAGGACTTTTTAGGCGGTATTTGGGATATGATTTGGGGCAGCATCAAGGCTGCAATCAACCTGATCATCGATGGGCTGAATGCACTTTGGGGCGGAATTTATTCGACCTTTGCCGGGATCGCCAATGGAATTGGCAGCGCCCTTGGCTGGCTCGGTGAATTCTTTGGGAAGGATTGGGAATTCAGTCTTCCTTCCAAACCGCCCTATATTCCCAAACTTGCACAAGGTGCCGTGATTCCACCGAACCGTCAATTTTTGGCAGTTCTCGGCGACCAAAAGAGCGGTACCAATATCGAAACGCCCTTGGATACGATGATCCAGGCCTTTAAAACGGCTATGGTCGAAGGCGGATACGGCGGAGGAGATGCGGTGATTAATCTCACCGCTACGCTGGATGGCGACGTGATCTATCGCAACCAGGAGCGCATTCGTCAAAAACGAGGAACACAAACGGTTATGACCGGAAGTTTTGCGAGGTGAAAACAATGCCAAATAAATGGATCAGCACCGAGGGCGGGATTATTCTCCCGCCCCCGGTATTAGGCCCCGGGCGGATATCCATCTCCACGCTGGTGGACGGTGGCAGAAACACAAAGGGTGTATTTGTTGGATCTGTGATCGGAGATGATAAACTGAAAATCGAAATGGACCTCGGGGATTTGTCCCCGGAAGAATTTCAAAAGTTCCTGGCGATCTTTGATCGTCAGCAGGGCGGAAGGTTTATCAACACCTTTCGGGTATTCGATCCACGGGTCAATGACTTTCGAAATATAAAAATGTACGTCGGGGACAGGGCGGGTACACCGTATATGGTTGGGCCTGACGGTCGCCCGCTCTGCATCAAAGAGGTTCAGGCAAACCTGATCGAGGTGTAACGATGTATATTAAGGACAGTTCTTTTTATGGATACGTGCGGGATACCACGTCGGCAAGTATCTATCTGTTTAATCCGATCTATGCAACCGTTCATGTCGATTGGGATGTTGACTTTATGAGCGGGAAATTCGATCACGATGCTCCTGTATTTACGATAAAAGCCCAAACTAACGACCAGTGGTTTTATTTGTCCTGTGATACGGCGCCTATTCTTACGGAAGCGGAACGAAAGGATTTTATCGCTGGTAAGCGTAAACTGTATGTGGTTGTTATTTACGGCGTTGATGGAAACGGAAACCTTCTTGCACCGCCGGGAACAGACCGGGTAATGCTGGTTCCTGCTGAAATGGATGAGGACGGATTTGTTCAATCGGAAGATGTTACGTTTAAGGCATCCGAAAGCGGATACTCTGTAGAAAGCATCCATCTTTCGGAGCTTGTTCGGGTGAATCCTGAGGATATTTCTGATCTTTCGATCAAAGAGAAGAATGATATCATTTTATCGTCAATTCCGTTTGATGAACTGAATGTGATGCTCTATGATGAAGATGGGGTATATGCGGATTTCATCCGGCGAGCGGGGAAAAGGCTCCGCGTTCTTTTGAATTTTGAATACAATCAGGTTCACTCTGAAAAGGCGCTGTATTTTTATAATGAAGCGCCGGAGCGGGATACAACTTCCGCTTTGGCTACAACTTCAGTTAAATTTACCGGCTTGATGGGGATCCTGAGCACTGATACTTTCCGTGGGGCCTTCCCGCATTATTTTAAAAATAAAGACGGAGTATTTTATAAGGAAATCAGCACCCCTGATGACTCCTATTTGGAAACGATCGTATCTGATTTTAACACTCGTCATCTCCCTATCGATGATGAATACGGGGACTTCAGCAACTATGGAGGGAAGTTTTTAAAGGTTAATGACAGCACCCCCGTATTGAAAGGCACACGCTATAAAATTGTAGGTGATACAGACTATTACTCCGAAAAAGTTCCGTATTACACCGAGTCACCCGCAGAAGGATATTCTTATGCAGATGCCATTCGGCTGTTGGTCAACGCTAAATGCCACGGATTAAGAGCCGGCGGAGAGACGATATTGAATGGTCCCATTGACTCTTTGGTGCGAGATTCCGGCGCAGTATTGCTGGAACAGGAATACTTCCAAAAACCATTACTGCAGCAGTTCCCTAAAATCGACAAGATCATAGTTCCAACCTTCCGTTGGACCGTTGGGGAAGAAGTAGAATTGCCGCAAGAGGATTTGGATCTATTTGCTTCGGATGATACCTATATGGTTGAAGGAACCGAAAAAAAGGTGAAATGGATCAACTTCGGCGGAAACGTTTGCGTATCTAGTGCGAACACATCGTGGCCGAATGGTGGTCCTTTTTTTGCTACGATTGTGTTTATAGGGACGGGCGATGGGCGGTTAGAATGGAAATCCTCGGAAGAAATCTCCGGCTTTTGGCCGGTGGTCGTAAAAATCGTTCCATTTGTAGAAAAAGAAGGAACAACTTACAGCAAGAGGTACGGAAACGGAAAGGAGATTTTAACGCTTAACAATCCATTTTTGCATGGACGAGCTACAGGGTATTCCTTTGATGCTCCGGATGCTTATCTGGATTTTAACTATGAACAGCAATCCGGCAAAGTGATTTATACCTTGGTTGTCAGAGGACGGTTTGACGTTCATCCAATGGATCGTGTTTTATATTACGATGAAAAGGGTGATCTGCGATCCGGTATAGTGATTGAACACGAATTATCGTTTAATGGGGCGATGAAAAGCACGTATCGTGTATTAGACGAAGGGGATGCTCCTTCTCTTTACTGCGGCAAAAAAGTGCTTTGCTCCGAAACGTTAATCTGCAGATCTGAAAAAGATCCGGATCCTGTGGATGAAAGCCAGATGGTAGATTGCATTCCGATCTATATAGGTCCTGCGACCACATCAATCAGTGACCATTGGTATAGTGATGGTTCCTATACGATGGCGGATTTTGATCACCTAATCGTGAATGTGTGTGATGAAAACGGCTATGGTGCCCAAAGCGTGAAATTTTATGCTAAGGACATTATATATGGCACAGATACCACCGTGATTGCTACCGCAACCGTCAACGATGTCGTATATAATTTGTTCGTTAGTGAAAACTGGAACGGCGGGGAACCATACGGCAATTTCATTGAATATGCCCATTGTACGGCCAGCAAGGACGGAACGGAAAAAGATGTCTATTTTAACGGCCTATACGGAAAACTTAAAGAATAGGAGTGTAATATATGGTGTATCAAAAAACAAATTGGATCAATGATGAAACCCCATTGAGTGCGGATAATCTTAACCATATGGAAGATGGTATTTTTGATAATTCTGAAAAGATCGAAAATATCGATTCTCAGCTGAAAGAAAAAGCCAATCTGCATAGAACTACGGCTTCGTTCATAGTAACGGATGATGTACTGGTCTACGACGGTACGTATGCGAATTATTCATTCGAAGCACCGACCGATGCAAGCGGTTTTTACTTCAAAAATAACGGAACAAATAACGATATTTGGTTTTTCGTATACGTGAACGGTGTCCTCAAAATTGAAGGTGGCCCTGATGGCACCGGAGAAAGCTTTATTGAGGTCGCTCTTTCGAAGGGCGATCAGGTACAGCTTGCGCTTGGAGTTGCGGACAGCTTGATGTATGGCATTGATGCTGTAATATCGATCCCCGATGTACCATTGGATGTAAAAAATGTATATGAAATGGCCGAAGCGTTAGATGAAGTCAAAGCCAATGTGTACGAATATAACGATGAAACCAGGTACAAAGGTGTGTCAGAAATCACATTTGTTGTGAGTGAGGAAGCCGAAAAGCGTGGTGTGACCATCGTTAATAATAAAGATGATTACCAATACATCGATTACATCACCGTGGATGGCGAGGAATGTTGGTTAAATCAAGCATTGAATTATGGTGAACCGTTACATTTCCACCCTACCGAAGAAAACGCAGAGAGTTTTTATGATTTATGGAAAGCCGAAGCAGAATGCGAAGTTCACTTTAGTGGTGCAGGGGATCTTGAAAATCTTGATGTTTCCGTTTTCGTCCCCAAAAAGGTAGACGTTAAGGATTGTTATGATATTTCAAAAGAGGCTATTTCCGAATCCAAGAAGATTGATTTTCTCGGGCTGGGTGTTAATAGAGTTGTGCCGAGTATGTATTCATATGACTTATCTTTTAAAAGCCCTTATGGGAATAACTGTGATGTCATTTTAGATATGTACTATCACGATACAAATTGTGTTCCCACCAACATTTCCATTAACGGGTATGATTTTGTCATTCGTTCTGATTGGTACAATTATGCTGCCGGTTGTGAAATTAATTCCATCGATCTATACCAAAACAAACTGTATTATATGGACGGTGTTGAGGCCGTGTTAGAAAATCTCTATACCACCAATGATGGCATGTATACCCCAGCAGATGCATTTGGAATGAATGGCGGCGAGTTGGAAATTTCCTTTTATGATAGCAACTTTGACTATGCCCGTCCCTTCGACATTATCTTTAATGTGAATGTGAACCACGGGAGCGGTATGGTTAAGCCCGAAGTTCCATTTGGAACAGCAGAAGAGTGGACTTTCACCCTTGAAGATGGATCTACCGTGACCAAGAAGGTGGTGCTGGTCTGATGAACTTTTCAACCCTGCAAGGCCTTTCAATCCCAGAAGGCCCGGTGATCAAAATCACCCGTAACGGATCAACCCTTTGGGAAAAGCAATTGGGCTTGCCCGCCGATTATCAGCAGGTGGAATATATCACTACCGATGGCCATCAGTATATTGATACCGGTGTTTCTCCG
>JAZQAR010000157.1:0-6632 GCA_045545315.1 Eubacteriales bacterium
AGGTATATACCCCCCGCCCCGATTGGGTATGATAGGATAATTTGTAATCGGCGGCCCCCAGATGGCGGGCATATTCACCGTATTGGCTCTCGTTGATCAGGCTTTGGGGATGCTCGATCCGCGCCCCCAGGGAAAAGGCCTTAGGTTCCATCCGGATCCCCTTTTCCTTCAGCATCCGGAAGGTATCCCGGGCGCTGTGGCCGATGGCCAGGATCACGTGATCGGTCTCGTAGCGCCGATCACCCAGTACACCAACCACCCGCTCGCCCTCCAGGATCAGTTCCCGCATAGGCTCTTCAAAATGCACCTCACCGCCCAGGGCAAGGATCTCCCGGCGGATGCCCTGCACCACCTCCCGCAGACGGTCGGTACCGATATGGGGCTTGGCATCGTAGAGGATCTCCGGCGGGGCGCCGTGCTCTGCAAAGATCTTAAAGACCCAGCGACAAAGGGGATCGTTGACCCCGGTATTCAGCTTGCCGTCGGAAAAGGTACCGGCGCCCCCTTCCCCGAATTGCACGTTGGAGTTTTCGTCCAGCTCGCCCCCGGCCTGAAAGCGGGCGATATCCGCCATCCGCCCCTCGATGGCCTTGCCCCGCTCCAGCAGGATGGGGCAGGCGCCTGCCCGGGCCAGCACCAGGGCCGCAAACAGCCCTGCGGGTCCGCAGCCCACCACCACGGGGGGCTTGGTAAAGGCTCTCTTGGGGATCTTAGGCTCCGGTTGGGGGGCAAAAGCCTCCCCTTTCCGCAGAGCCTCCACGGTATATTGGTAGCAGACCGGCGATTTCCGGGCATCCACCGAACGGCGGAGCAGCCGCCATTCCGCCGGGCGGAAGCCGGCGGCTTTTTTGATTTTTTGTTGTAGCATTTCGGGGGTGTGATCCACCGGCAGCCGGATTCCCTGCAGGATCATCGGGGCGCTCCTCCTTTTCCGATATTATGCTCCCTATTATATAGAGAAAAACAAACTCCGTCAAGAAAAAAGCACCATTGTGTTAAAAGAAAACAACAAAAAACCCTTTACTTTCCTTTTAATTATTATATAATAGTGCTAAAAAGGGGTGAAATGCCCCCGAGGGTTTGAAAGGAGATTGACATGGATTATTCAAAATACCTCAAAATTGCATCCTTCAACATTAAGTGCGCCTGGTATAGCAGCCAATGGGACGAAGTTTGCGCCGAGATCAAAAAGATCAATGCCGACGTGATCGGGATTCAGGAATGTGACGTGAACACCAAGCGGAGCGGCGAAGGCAACCAGATGGAAAAATTGGCCAAGGAATGCGGCTATCCCTATTGGTATTTCTCCGCTACCCTGGAAAGCTACCAGGGCGGTCAATACGGCCACGGCATTATGAGCAAATACCCCATCACCGACAGTAAGGTGACCTTCTTTGACAATCAGCACGGCGAGATCCGGAACGTGGAACGCCACGAGATCGACGTAAACGGCAAAAAGCTGTGCTTCTATAACACCCACCTGGCCGGTATCGTGGAGCAATACGACGAGATCCAGGCTATGATGGATCACGATGAATACGCCATCCTGGTGGGCGACCTGAACTTCTGGTGCCCCAAGCTGATCGGCCATCTGAACACCGAGCGGTACTTAGACCTGAACGGCGGCCCCCGGCTGGATACCCCCATCATCACCACCGGCGGTTCTGCCATCGACCATATCATTCTGACCAAGGATAAATTCGATCATTATTGGAACGAAGACGTGGGCTGCGGCATCTTTGTGAACCGCCCCCAAAACTGCAGCGACCATAATATGATCTACACCTACGTGCAGTTCAAATAAGGAGATAAGACTATGGAAAGATATCCCAATTACTTGAAGATCGCCTCCTTCAACATCCAATGCGCCGGTTACACCAAGCAATGGAACGAGGTCTGCGAGGCCATTAAAAAGCACGATCCCGACGTCATCGGGATTCAGGAATGCGATAAATACACCACCCGCTGCGGAACAGACAACTACCAGATGGAACGGCTGGCCAAAGAATGCGGCTACCCCTATTGGTATTTTGCCGCCACCCTGGAAAATTACCGGGAGGGTCAATACGGCCACGGTATTATGAGCAAATACCCCATCACCGACAGCAAGGTCATCTTTTTTGACTTCCAGAACGGCGAGGTGCGCAACGTGGAACGCCACGAAATCGACGTAAACGGCAAAAAACTGTGCTTCTATAACACTCATCTGGCCAGCAGCCCCGAGCAATACGACGAGATCCAGGCGATGATGGACAAGGACGAATACCCCATCCTGGTGGGGGACCTGAACCTGAAGTGCAACGCCTTGATCGGCCATATGGATACCGACCGCTATATCACCCTGAACGGCGGCCCCCGGCTGGATACCCCCATCGTAACGACCATCACGACGAATGCAGATTACTCTTGTATCGACCATATCGTTTTAAAGAAAGATCAATTTGATTATCATTGGAACGAAGATATGGGCTGCGGCATCTTTGTCAATCGCCCGCAGCCCTGCAGCGACCATTTTATGGTCTACACCTACGTGCAGTTCAAATAAGGAGTTTCCACTATGAAAGATTATTCCAACTACTTAAAGATCGCTTCCTACAACGTGCAGAACCTGATGGGCTTTACCCAGCTTGATGAGATCTGCGCCGAGGTTTCCGAACTGGATCCCGATATCATCGGCTTCCAGGAATTAGACGTAAACGGCCCCCGCTCCAAGCAGAAGGATGAGCTGGCCGAGCTGGCCGCCAAGCTGGGCTATCCGTACTATTACTACAGCATGACCTGCCCCCTGCAGGAGATCGGTAAGTACGGCCACGGCATCCTGAGCAAGTTCCCCATCGTAAGAAGCGAATCCATCTACTACACCTTCCAGAGCGGCGAGGTGCGCAACTTCTCCCGCTCCGAGATCGACGTGAACGGCACCCTGCTCTGCTTCTACAATACCCACATCTGCCTGGGCGACGATAAGATCCGCGGTAAGCAGATCAAGGAGGTTCTGAAGCGGATGAAACGGGATAAATATTCCGTCATCACCGGCGATTTTAACTCCTGGCCCGAAGCCATCAAGCCCGTAATGGATAACGAAAACTTCGTTGCCCTGAACGGCGGCGGTGAATACGACGATTATAAGCCCACCTTCCCTATGGGCGATAACCCCACTTCCCCCATCGACCATATCATCGTCTCCAAGTCCCTGGATCATTATTGGGAAGAGGACACCCATACCGGCATCATCGTGAATCACTCCCCCTGGAGCGATCACAATATGATCTATACCTACGTTCAATTTAAAAAGTAAGGAGTTTCTTTATGAAATGCTCATTGATCCGTAAAATTGCCCTGCTGACCGTTTGCGCTATGCTGCTGGTCTTCGGGCTTTCGGCCTGCCAAAGCAGCAATAACGAAGACCTGCACGATGCAGTGATCGATCAGGAAGTGGAAGGCGCCGCCCCCGATCAGGAGTCCGAGGTGGAAAACAAGGCCCCCGAAAAGGTGGATGATACCCCCATCGTGGAGGAGCCGGAGGAAAAAGAGCCCGAAAAGGAAAAAGAGCCCGAAAAAGAGGAGTCCAAGGAGGAAGAACCCGAAAAGGAAGAACCCTCCAAGGAGGACAAGGAAGAGGAAAAAGAAGATGACGAAAACCTCTTTGAAAACGGCTACAGCGATGCCGAGGTCATCGAAACCGACCTGGATAAGCTCCACGAAGGCTGGCTGAAGATCGCCTCCTACAACGTGCAGCATTATCAAAGCCAAAGCAATGAACTTTACGATATCGGCGACGAGATCAAGTCCGTCGATCCGGATATCATCGGCCTGCAGGAGATCGATATGAATATGACCCGCAGCGGCAAGATCAATCAAATGCAGAAAATGGCGGAATACCTGGGCTATAAGTACTATTACTTTGGCCGCTCCATCGATTCCGGTGGCGGGCAATACGGCCACGGCATTATGAGCAAATACCCCATCGTCAGTTCCGAAACCATCCGGTTTGAGGCACAGGACGGGGAGGAGCGTTCCTTTGAGCACCACGTCATCAACGTGAACGGCAAGGCTTTGGGCTTTTATAACACCCATCTTTGCCTGGATAAAACCCAAAAAACACAGAATGCACAGATCAGCGAGATCTTCACTATGATGGCTAAGGATCGCTATGCGATCCTGACCGGGGATATGAACGCCACCCCGATCCAGCTTTCCCCCTCCATCGACGACGATAAATTCTGGATGCTCAACGGCAGCGACGTTTACACCAACACTGTGAACACCCACCCCGAAGGCACCAAGTCCAAATCCCCCATTGATAACATCATCGTTTCCACCAGCCTGGATTTTTATTTGGATGATTACTGTGTGGGCGTTATCGTCAATAAGACCGATCTTAGCGACCATAATATGATCTATACCTACGTAAACTTTAAATAATCGAGGAACACTATGAGCAAATTAAAGATCGCTACCTATAACATTAACTGCTTTCTGTATGCAAAGCAGGTCGAGGAGATCTGCCAAGAGATCAAAGAGATCGATCCGGATATCATCGCACTGCAGGAGGTGGATTGGCACTCTAGACGCAGCGGCCCTGCCAACCAGGTGAAGCTGGCGGCGGAAAAATGCGGGTACCCCTATTGGTACTTCGGTATCGCCAATATCCACCCCAAGTACGGCGGCTTATACGGCCACGGCATCCTGAGCAAATATCCCCTCCTGACTTCCGAGACCCGGGTTTTCGCCTTCCAGCCGGAAGAGCCCCGGAGCTTTGAGCGCCACGAGCTGGATATCGATGGCAAAAAGCTGGTGTTATATAACACCCACCTTTGCCTGGGTGCCAATGAAAACCGACTGAAGCAGATCAAGGAGATCTTCGACCTGATGGAAAAGGACGAATATGCCGTTCTGACCGGAGACCTGAATATGCAGCCGGAGGTCTTTACCCCCCTCCTCAATAAAGAAAAATTCACCTCCCTGAACGGGGACGGCACCGAGGGCTTTGGGTACAAAAGCTGCCCCGAGGCGGAAAGATCCTCCGTCACCATCGACCATATCATCGTTTCCAATACCCTCCGATTCCCTCAATACGAAGAGCATATCGGGGTAAAGATCAACCGCTCCCCCTGGAGCGACCATAATATGGTCTATACCACCATTGAGTTTTAAGGAGAATACCAATGAAAGATTATAACGGTTATTTAAAAATTGCTTCCTACAACCTGGCTTGCTGCTTTTACGGCAAGCAGGTGGATGAGATCTGCGCCGAGATCAAGGAGATCAATCCCGATATCATCGGCATTCAAGAGGTGGATCGGGACAGTAAGCGTACCGGCCCCGGGGACCAGATCAAAATGCTGGCCGAGCGCTGCGGCTATCCTTATTACTATTTCAGCGTCACCCTGAACCATAAGAGTGGCGGCGATTACGGCCACGGCATTTTGAGCAAGTTCCCCATCAAGGCCAGCAAGGTGAAGTTCTTCGACTTCCAGCCGGAAGAACCCCGGAACTTCGAGCGCCACGAGATCGACGTGAACGGCAAGACTCTGGTCTTCTATAACACCCACCTTTGCCTGGGTCCCGGCGAAAACCGGCTGAAGCAGATCAAGGAGATCTTCGATCTGATGGAACAGGACGAATACGCCATCCTCACCGGAGATCTGAATATGGCACCCGATGTATTCCGCCCCCTTCTGAACCAGGAGAAGTTTTCTTCCCTGAACGGTGGCGGCGACGGCACCAACTACCACTTGACCTGCCCCCAAAATGAAAAATCCACCGTTCCCATCGATCATATTATCGTCACCCGCACCCTGGATCATGCCTGGTTCGAAGACGATACCGGCATCAAGGTCAACCGCACCGACAGCAGCGACCACAATATGATCTATACCTACGTGAATTTTAAATAAGAGAAAAGGACGAGGAGCTTAAAGCTCCTCGTCCTCTTTTTATTTTCTCGGAAAGGAATGATAGGTCATTACCTCGGGGGTCACGTTGCGGTAGCGCATCAGTTCGCTGACCGTTACGAATTGGTACCCCTGCCGGGCCAACTCGTCCAGGGCTAAGGCCAGGCCGTCGTAGGTGGATTGATAGATCTCGTGCATCAGGATGATCTCGCCATCCCCTGCACCCTTTAGAATTTCGTTTTTAACGGCCTCTGCATTGCGGCTGCGCCAGTCTTCGGTATCAATGCTCCAGTTGATCACAGGGCGATTTATGATCCTCCTAACCGAGGAATTGGCGTTGCCGTAGGGCGCCCGCAAAAGATCGGGCTTTTTGCCGATCACTTCTGCAATGGCGTTGTCCGCATCGTCCACTTCCTTTTGGACGGTGGCGGCAGATTGGATATTCAGATTTTTGTGCCGCATGGTGTGGCTGCCGATCTCGTTGCCCATCTCGTGAAGATACTTCAATTCCTCGGGGAAGTTCACCACGTTGGTGCCCACCACAAAGAAGGTGCCGTGGCCGCCGTAGCGGGCCAGCAGGTCGGCAAAATCCTTGGAAAGCTTGCCGGGACCGTCGTCAAAGGTCAGGGCGACCATGGGCTTATCGGGATCGATGAGCCCCGCACGCTTCACCTGCTCCACGTCGAAGACCTCGTTGCCCTCGGCCCAGATCAGGGTCAACTGCCCCTCTGCCAGCTT
>JAZQAR010000158.1:0-9390 GCA_045545315.1 Eubacteriales bacterium
TTCATGTCTAGGACCTCCTTGTTATATTATTTGTTCGGTTGGCAGACCTCTCTCATAATATAACAAGGAGATTTTTTATTGTCCATAGCTAAAGCTTTTTATCCACTGGCAGAGCCAGTGGTTGTCTTATGAACACGAAAAGCGAGGTGAAAATTCACCTCGCTTTGCTTATTTAATTTTGAAAAGCTCTGCGCTGTAGCAATGATGATCCTTCAGGGAGGAAAAGCGGATGCCGTTTACCAAAAGTTCCCTGCCGGAAAGGGTCTCCTCATTCCATCGGTAATCCGCCTCGGGATCCACCGCCGGGTAGAGGATCAGGTCGGGGGCGTAGACGGTTTTGGTAAAAAGTTGGATCACGCACCGCTCCAGGGCGGGATCCGCATACTGGATGGCGGTAAGCTCCGGCCGATCCGCCAGGATCCGCCCGGTGGCGCTCATATAAAAGGACCGATCCTCCTTAAAGCGGGCGATATGGTTCTTCCAGCGCTCCCGGTATTCCGGGGATAAGGCGGTCAGATCGCAGGAAAAGCCGATGGGGCCGCCGTTGATGAACTGCTCGCTGAAGGAAGGATCCACGTTGGTCATCTGTTCCCAGGTGGCGTCGTTACAGCTGAACAGTACCCCTACCGGACCCTCAGCGCCGTAACGGGGGAAGCCCTCGGCATACCGTTGCACGTTCCAACGCTCGATCAGAGCGGTGGGCATTCTTTTCAGGGTATCCTTCAGGATCCGCACCCCTTCGATGGGGCCCTGGTTATCGGAGAGCCAAAAGCTATCGGTCAAAGCCCCCTGGGCCAGCTCCATCCGACCGCCGCCGCTGGCACAGTTGGTGATATAAAGAGCCGGGAACCGCCGGCGCAGCTCCTCCAAAAACCGCCGCTGTCCCCGGAGATAGCGGTAAAAGCCGTTGCCCGAGGGATCGGCAGGGAGGGTGGCGTTAAAATCAAACTTGACCCAGCCGATTTGATATTTTTCGATCTGCCCGCTCACCGTTTCCAGCATATGCTCCACGGCGGCGGGGTTGGCGAAATCAAAGAACTTTTGCTGAATATAAAAATCCGGGTGTTCTGCCACCGCGCGGCTGGTGGGAGCCGCCCGCTCCGGCTCGAACCAAAGGCCAAAGATCATCCGCAGGGCCCGCACCCGTTGCGATAGTTCCGCCAGCCTGCCCCGGGGGCCGCTTTGGGTGTTTTCTTCCCAATCGCCCACCTCCCGGGACCAGTTTTCGCCCTTGCCGAACCAGCCCGCATCGATCATAAAGGCTTCGATCCCCAGAGCTGCAGCCTGCTCCGCCTGCTCCAGCAGAGCGTCGATATCCAATTTGTCGAAACAGTAGAGCCAGGAGTTATACACCACCGGCATTTTACGGCGGGGGTAAAGGTCATTGTACACCCGATGCAGCTTATAGGCATCCAGGTCGGTCTTGTTTTTTGCGTTAAAAAAGATCAAGGTGGGCAGCTCGATCCGCTCCCCCGGTTCAACCGTCAGCCGCAGATTCTCGGAGGCAAAGCCCGCCTCCACCACCGGGTATTCCCGCTTATCCCGGGGAAACTTGCGAACGGTAAGCTGCCATTGGGCATTGGGTAGCAGATGGAACACCGTATTTTGTCCGTTCTGCAGGTTATGAAGGCCCAGCATGGGGGTAGCGCCGTCGCAGGTGCGGATCCCCAGGCTGGAGGCCGTCACCTGGGTGACCAGAGGTTGCCAGCCACCCCGACTTTCGTGCTGCCAGCCATTGTATTGGGTATAGACCTCGTAATCGTTGCCGTCCAGACAAAAGCGACTACAGAGGTTGTTGATCGAAAGAGGTGCACCGGTGCGGTTTTCCAAATGATCCTGCCGCAGGACCACCCCCTCCTCCTTTTGGGTAAAGGTGGCCACCAGCACCACCCCATCCTTTTCGTAGTGATAAACGGTCTCCGTCCCCTCCCGGGTGCAGGTATAATCGCAATCCCCGTCGATCACCCCAAAGCTGCCGCAGGCGTGGAACAACCCGGAGATCCCCGGGATCCCTTTAAAATTCAATACGTTCTCAATCTTCATTTTCCTATTCCTTTTCCCGTACCAGGGCGCCGAAGGTGGCGATATCCGCCTCCCGCATGATCTTGATGTTATTCACGTTGCTTTCGATAAAATTGATCTCAAAGCCCAGGTTATACAATAGCATGGTACAGCAGGACTCCGTCAGAGGGTGGTTTTGCTCCTCCGCCCGACGGAAGACCCCCTGCAGGATCTCCATCCGGTGGGCTTCCGGAGATTGCATGGCGATCACCGCATTCCGATCCAGGTAGCGGGGGCGGGCACCGGAAACGTCAAACTGCACGTAGTCGTCCATAGAATGGCAGATGGTGGCGCTGCCCTTTTCCTCGCAGGCCAGCAACAGCTTGGAGACGGTCTCTGCAGTGACCATGGGACGGGTGGCTTCCTGGATCACCACCAGATCCTCCGGGGCATACCGCCCCCGGATCTGTTCCACCCCGTTCTTCAGGGACAAAATACCGCTGGTGCCGGCGGGAATCAGCCCCTTCAGCTTGGTGATACGGTACCGCTCTGCATAGGCCCGGACGATCTTTTCCCAGCCCTTCAAACAGACCACGTAGATATCATCGATGGAGGGGTGGGCCTGGTAGGCTTCCATACAGTAAACCAAGATCGGCTTGCCGTGGACGTTGATGAACTGGTTGGGAATATTTTGCAGATTTCTGCCGGATTTTCCCCCCGCCAGAATGATCACGATATTTTTATTCTTGGGGTGGGGCGCTCCATCCTCCTCCGCCGTTATCAGCGCCGGGAAATAGCCGGAGACCAGCTGTTCCGGGGTGGTATCCAACACGGCGGCGAACCGCTGGATCTTTTTATGGGAAACGTCGTTTTCCCCGGATTCGATCTTGGCGATGGTGGAGCGGGAGCGGTAGCCCATGGCATCCGCCAACTCCTGCTGGGACATCCGAAGTTCATATCTGCGTTTTTTTATATTGGATCCAATGCTCAAAAAATCACCCTCTCTCATCTTATGTGTATATTATAAATCACCATTATGTGATTTTCAATGCCAAAATCATCGGTTTTTGGGGTTTTTGTTGACAAAATAGTGATTTTTTAATACTATAGGTACGTAATTCTAATATAAAGGAGTGTTTTTTGATGAAAGCCATCATCTTCAATTCCGGTTTAGGCAACCGGATGGGCGAATTTACGCAAACTCACCACAAATCCATGGCCCCCCTGAAGGACGGGGAGACCATCTTCCACCGCCAGCTACGAATCCTGGGCGCCGAGGGCATCCGGGAGTTTATCGTGACCACCGGTCCCTTTGAGGATCAGTTAAAAAAAGAAGCGGCGGACTTCCCCGAGTACAAGTTCACCTTCGTACGGAACGGGATCTACGATAAGACCAACTACATCTATTCTATGTTTTTAGCCCGGGAGTATCTGGACGACGATATGCTGTTCCTCCACGGGGATCTGGTCTTCAACCGCAAGCTGGTACACGACGTTTTAGCCTGCGCTGACCCCAACACCGCCACGGTGAATTTTGTAAAACCCCTGCCCGAAAAGGACTTCAAGGGACGGGTGCGGGACGGCAAGGTGCTGGAGGTCTCCATCAAGATCTTCGACGAGGATTGCCACGCCTTCCAGCCCTTCTATAAGCTGGACAAGGCCACCGTTGCCGCCTGGGTCGCCAAGGTGGAGGAATATATCGCCAAGGGTGAGGATAAATGCTATGCAGAAAACGCCCTGAACGAGATCTTCGCCGATCTGGACGTGCGGGTGTTCTCCTACGATGATTACTACATCGACGAGATCGACAATCTGGAGGATCACGCCCGGGTCACCGCCGAGATCCTGCCCTTTGACGAAGCGGAAAAGGGTTGCTGATATGAGCAAGGAGACCTACGGCTATACGCCGACCGATTACAAAAAATTTATGAGTTATGCCTGGAAGATGCTGCTGAGCTTCGGGCTGACCTATCTGTTCTTTTATAACGGCCGCCAGAACATCAATCTGGTGATGACTCAAATGGCCGAGGATCTGGGCTCCACCACCGCCGCTATGGGCGTGGTCTCTTCGGCGCTGTTTTGGTGCTATGCCTTCGGCCAGCTGATCAACGGGCGGCTGGGTGCCTTTTTCGGCTATAAGAAGTTTATGATGTTCGGGGTGTTATCCTCGGCGATCTTGAACGTGATCATCTCCTTTCAGCATTCCATCCCGGTGATCGCCGTGCTTTGGGGGCTCAACGGCTTTTGCCAATCCATGGTCTGGTCCAACGGGGTTGGGGTACTGAACAAGTGGTGGCCTAAGAAAAAACGGGGCTTTGCCTCGGGGCTGGCCACCGCCTTTTCGGGCATTGCCCAGGTGGTCACCTACCTGACCATTCTGCTCTGCCTGGGCTGGAACCCGGAATGGAGCTGGCGGGCAGGCTTCCGCTACCCGATGATCCCTATGGTGCTGATGCTGATCGCCTTTGCTTTTCTCTTTAAGGAAAAGCCGGAGGACGTGGGGCTCGCTCCCTTCGAGGAGGAGGACAAGGAGGCCGCTGCCCGGGACGCAGCCCTCTCTGCAGAGATCGAGAAGAAGGGCTTTTTCTATCCCTATAAGGTGTTGTTCAGCGAGCCCAAGGTGCTGGTGTTCTGCCTGATCTCCGCCATTGCGGGGGTGGGGCGCTACGGCCTTTTAACTTGGGTGCCCACCTATTTTACCGAATCCCTGGGGCTTTCCATCAAGGAGGGCATCTTCAGCTCCATTCTGTTGCCCTTTGGGCAGGCCTGTGCTATGTTCGTCTTCCCGTTCATTACCGATAAGCTCTTTAAGGGCAAGCGGGAGCCTATGCTGATCCTGGCCTCCATCGTCACCTTCTGCGGAATGATCACCTTCCCCTTTATCAAGACCCAACTGCCCGCCTCCATTATGCTGCTGGTGGTTGGCATTTCCGGAATGGTGACCGGGGTGATCTGGGCCATTGCCGGGGATATGGGCGGCCGTGCCTTTTCCTCCACCATCGTGGGGGTTCTGGACTGGTCCGTTTATATGGGCGCCGCCATTCAGGCCTCCATCTTCGGCTTTGTGAAGGATCAATTCGGCTGGCCCGCCATCTTCATCACCATCGGTTGCCTTTACGTCATTATGCTGGTGCTGACCCTGGTGGCCCGGAAAATGAAAATGAAACATTTATAATCAGAATAGCCCGGCTGAACAGCCGGGTTTTTTCTTTTGACATTTTTCTACAGCAATAGTATAATGAAAGATAGAGTCTATATAGAAAGGACATCTTATTATGCTATATATCGATCCGGGTACCGGAAGTATGCTGTTTACAGTTCTGCTGGGGTTGATCGGCGCGGCCGTTTATTCCCTGCGGATGCTGTTTATCAAACTGCGGTTCAGAATGAGCGGCGGCAAGGCCGACATAAGCGCCCAAAAGCTCCCCCTGGTGATCTTTTCCGACGATAAGCGCTATTGGAGCATCTTTGCGCCCATCTGCCGGGAGTTGGATCAGCGGGGCATCGACGTGGTGTATATGACCGCCTCCCCCGACGATCCGGGTCTGAATAACCCCTACGAACACGTAAAAGCGGAATTCATCGGTGCCGGGAACAAGGCTTTTTCCAAACTGAATTTCCTGAACGCCAATATCGTATTCTCCACCACTCCGGGGCTGGACGTTTACCAATGGAAACGTGCCAAAAACGTGGACTACTACGTGCATATCTTCCACACCGCCGGTGAGGTGACCCGCTATCGGATGTTCGGCATTGATTATTACGATGCTCTGATGATCGCCGGCGCCCATCAGGAGCGGGATATCCGGGAGATCGAAACCCTGCGGGAGCTGCCCCAAAAAGAGCTGGTGACCGTGGGGATCCCCTTTATGGACGAGATGGCTGCCCGGCTGGCCGCCGAAGGCCCCGCACCGGAGCATCCCAGAACGGTACTGCTGGCACCCACCTGGGGCCCCAGCGCCATCTTCAGCGTCCACGGCTCCCAGATCATCGACCGCCTTTTGGAAACGGGCTACCATATCATCATCCGCCCCCATCCCCAATCCTTTGCCTCCGAAACGGAGCTGATGGATCGGCTGATGAAGGAATACCCGGAATCGGATCAGTTGGAATGGAACCGGGATACCGATAACTTTGAAGTTCTGCGCCGCAGCGATATCCTGATCTCGGATTTTTCCGGCGTGGTGTTCGATTTCTCTTTGATCTACGATAAGCCGGTGATCTACACCGACCCCAACTTTAACCTGGCGCCCTACGATGCCTGGTTCTTAAGCCACCCCCTATGGACCTTTTCTGCCCTGCCCCGCATCGGACAGGAACTGAATATGGAAAATATGAGCAACATTAAAGAACTAATCGATACCTGCATCGAGGACGCCCAATACGCCCGGGGCCGTCAGGAGGTTCGGGCAGAAACCTGGGCTTACCCCGGCGAGGGTGCCCGGCGGGCGGCGGATTACTTAGAAGCCAAATTGGCGGAACTGACCGGGAAGGGAGGAGCTGAAAAATGAGCGTTTGGAATATGATCGGCTCTATTCTGATCGGGCCTTTGAAGCTGTTGTTCGAGGTGATCTTCTCCATCGCCAACGAGACCATCAACCACCCGGGGCTGTCCATCATCATCCTGAGCCTGGCCATGAATATCCTGGTATTGCCCCTATATCGGCGGGCAGACGCCATTCAGATCGCCGCCCGGGATACGGAAAATAAGCTGAAGGACGTGGTAACCCACATCAAAAAGACCTTCAGCGGCGACGAGCGGATGATGATCCTGCAGACCTATTACCGCCAAAATCACTATAGCCCTTTATCCGTATTGAGCGGCTCCCTTTCCCTGATGCTGGAGATCCCCTTCTTTATGGCGGCCTACCAGTTCCTTTCCGGGGTGGAGGCCTTCAAGGGGGTATCCTTCGGCCCCATTGCCGACCTGAGCGTGCCCGACGGGCTGTTGGTGATCGGCGGGGTAACGATTAATTTCTTACCCATCCTGATGACGTTAGTCAACGTGGTCTCCAGCTCCCTTTACTTAAAGGGCTTTCCCCTGAAGACCAAGATCCAGCTTTACGGGATGGCGCTGTTTTTCCTGGTATTCCTTTATAATTCCCCTGCCGCCCTGGTGTTCTATTGGACCTTGAACAACACCTTCTCCCTCTTTAAGACCCTGTTCTATAAGCTGAAGAACGGCCGGCGGGTGCTGGATATTTTCTTGGGGTTAGCCGGCGCCGCCCTGATCGCCCTGGCCGCCCTTTACGTGCGGGGGCCCTGGAAGGCCGCTTTGGTCATTCTGATCGGCCTGGCGGCACAGCTACCCTGGATCCTTTCGGCAGGGAGCAAGCGCTCCCGGGTCAAGGCCCAAAAGGCCGAGCCCAAGCCCAACACCGCACTTTTCGTACTGGGCGGGCTGTTCCTGACGGTTTTGGTGGGCTTGGTGATCCCCGGTGCCTTCGTGGCCGCCTCACCCCAGGAATACATTGATACCAGTTATTTCTATAATCCCCTTTGGTACGTGGTGCAGACCTTCTGCCTCTCCCTTGGTACCTTTATGGTGTGGATGGGGGTATTCTACTGGCTGGCCAAGCCCGCGGGACGGGTCTTCTTCGGTCGGCTGGTATGGATCCTGAGCGGTGTTGCCCTGGTGAACTATATGTTCTTTGGCACCCGGCTGGGGGTCTTATCCCCGGATCTGCAATACACCAGCGGCTTCCGCTTTGCCTGGCCGGAGCATCTGATCAATATCGGCGTGGTGCTATTGTTGATCGGGTTGTTGTGGTTCCTGGTGAAAAAGTGGCAGCGGGCCCTTTCCACAGTGCTGTTAGTGGGGGTCATCGCCCTCTTCGGGATGGGCACCGTGAACAGCGTGAAGATCTCCACCGCCGCCAAGGATACCCTGGCGCAGATCACCGCCTCCCCGGATCCTATGCCCTCCTTCTCCCTGAGTAAAGAAGGGCAGAACGTGGTGGTCATTATGCTGGATCGGGGCTTTGGTCCCTTTATTCCCTATCTAATGGAAGAGAATCCCGAACTGCAAAAGCAGTTCGACGGCTTTACCTATTATGCCAACACCCTCTCCTACGGCGGGTTCACCAATTTCGGGACTCCCCCCCTCTACGGCGGCTACGACTACACCCCCGTGAAGATGAACCAGCGAGCCGATGAAAAGCTGGAGGATAAGCACAACGAGGCCCTGAAGGTGATCCCCACCATTCTGGCCAAGGAGGATTTTGACGTTACGGTGATCGATCCCTCCTACGCAGGCTACCAATGGCTGCCGGATATCAGCATCTACGATGGAATGGAGGGCGTGAACGCCTATACCGCCAGCGGCAAATTCAACGACCGGGAGTCCCGGCTCCAGACCATCAACGCCCGGAAGCGGAACTTCTTTTTCTTCAGTTTAATGAAGATTTTACCGGTATCCCTGCAGGGAACGGTCTACGACGACGGTGTTTACCACACCATCCCCGCCAACTTTGCCGATACCAGCAAGGTCTCCCCCTCCTTTATGAACGCTTATAACGTGCTGGAAAATCTGAGCAACATCACCACCTTCAGCGAGGGGGACGAGAACACTTATATGTTCCTGCGCTCCAACGCTACCCACGAGCCGGTGGTTTTGCAGGAGCCCACCTACGAGCCCTCCTCCCGGGTGGACAACAGCGCCTATTACCCGGCCGAGGGCAAGACCATCACGGCGGGGGATCAATCTTATCTCCTGGATACGGAAAATAAGATCGCCCATTTCCACGTAAATATGTCTTCCCTGATGCAGTTGGGGGATTGGTTCGACGATATGCGGGAAGCCGGGGTCTACGATAATACCCGTATCATCGTGGTCTCCGACCACGGGCGGAACCTGAAGATCTTTGACGAAGCCTCTTACACCCTGCATAATACGGAGTATTACCGCCCCATGCTGTTGGTGAAGGATTTTAACGCCAAGGGCTACACCACCTCCAACGAGTTTATGACCAACGGCGACGTGCCCTCCCTCTCTCTGGAGGGTCTGGTGGAAAACCCGGTCAATCCCTTTACCGGCAATCCCATCGACCGATCCGCCAAAGAGGAGGATCAGCAATACGTTCTGCTCTCCTACGTGTGGGACGTGGGCAAGAATAACGGCAACCAGTTCGTGCCCTCCAATTGGGCCTCCGTCTCCAAAGACGTGAACAACAAAGAAAACTGGACCTTCTACAAAGGCGTTTCCACCTCTCCCTACGGTTTAGAAAAGAAATAAAAAATGCGGAGCAATTAGCATTGTGTCCCAAGGGACACAATGCAACGATATAAATCCCTAACGGGATTTTCGATATGTTGCTAACGCAACTCGATATGTGCTACGCACTCGATATGCCCTGCGGGGCGTGGAGGGATTTATATCATATCGAATTT
>JAZQAR010000159.1:0-4407 GCA_045545315.1 Eubacteriales bacterium
GTTGTTTTGTACCATTCTATTACATATTTCATCCCTTTTCAAGAAAAAACACAAAATTTGTCATTGCTCCTTCTTTTTCCGTTTGTTAAAATAAAAATATCTTAATCAAGAAAAGGAACGGGAATATGAAAAGATACGACGTGGCGGCCTATATTTGGCCTTCCTATACCGGCGATGAACCCCGGGCAAGAATCTTTTGGGATCAGGGCTACGGTGAATGGCAAACGGTCAAGGCTATGACTCCAAAGTTCGAAGGCCATACCTGGCCCCGTAAACCCCTTTGGGGCTACGTAAATGAGGCAGACCCGTACGTGATGGAGATGGAGATCGAAGTCGCCACCGCCCATGGGGTCAACGTTTTTATCTACGATTGGTATTGGTATGATAACCAACCCTTTCTGGAGCAGTGCCTGGATAACGGGTTCCTGAAGGCCCGGAATAATCATAAAATGAAGTTCTTTTTAATGTGGGCCAATCATACCGCCGATACCATGTGGGATAAGCGCAATTCCGATCTGCGCATTCCCATTTGGGACGGGGCGGTGAACCGGCAAATCTTTGATTCCATTGTGGACCGTACCATCGAAAAATACTTCAAACAGCCCAACTATTATAAGATCGACGGTAAGCCCGTGTATATGCTCTTTCACTTACCGAACCTGGTGCGGGGTCTGGGTGGCATCGACGAGACCAAAAAAGCCCTGGATCACTTCCGGGAGCAGACGGTCAAGGCCGGCTTTCCGGGCTTGGAATTGCAGCTTTGCGTAAAGGGAAAGGGGAATAAGGATATTCTTCTTGATGACGGCGTAACCATTCAGGATCTGGTTCAACAAGGGATTTTTGACAGCGGTGCCTGCTATCAGTACCGGGATTTTTCCGAAACGAATATACCCTATGCTAATCTTTTTGAAAATGCCGTCCGGGGAATCGAACAGTTACAAAAAGAGCTTGAACTTCCGGTGTATCCCCACGTTTCGGTGGGCTGGGATTCTAACCCCCGCTATAATAAATTCCGGGACGACGTTTGCTTTGATGCTACCCCGGAAAAGGTGCAAAAGGCCTTTGAATACGCTAAAAACTATATCGATACCCACCCGGAGCTGAAGGCTCCGCTGATCACCGTGAACAGCTGGAACGAATGGACCGAGACCAGCTATCTCCAGCCGGACGACCTCTATGGTTACGGCTATCTGGAGGCAATTAAAAAAGTATTTCTGGATGAAGAATGAGGAACAGCCTTGGCTTTTGCCAAGGCTGTTTTTCATCGGTTCAAATATTTCATTGCCGTTGCGACTAAAGCGGCCACCCCTTCCCACAAGACTTCTTCATCCACGTCGAATTGAGGGTTGTGATTGGCTTGGGTGATCTCCTTTTCGGGATTGTTGGTGTGTAGGAAAAAGTAGACGCCGGGAATCTTGGCGGCATAGTTGGCAAAATCATCGGATCCCATCAAGGCGGCGGAGATATTGGTAACCACCTTGTCTGGCCCTAAAACCTCTGCCGAGGCTTCTGCCACCAACTGTGCCAGTTCGGGGTCGTTCATCACCGTGCGGGAGCCTTTTTTCAGATTCACTACCGCCTCCGCCCGAAAGGCGGCGGCAAGGTGTTTTGCAATGCATTGGATCCGGTTCCCGATAAAATCCCGGATATCGTCGTCTTGCACCCGGATGCTGCCCAGTAAGGTGGCGCTTTCGGGAATCGTATTGTGATCGCAACCGGCTTGTAGGCTACCAAAACTGATGACTGCGGCGGTGCCGGCGGGCAGTTCCCGGGCGGCGATCTCTTCGCAGGCGTTGGCAATGCGGGATGCGATCAAAATGGGGTCCACGCCCTTTTCAGGGAAGGCAGAATGGGTGCCTTTCCCTAAAACGGTGATGGCAAATTTATCCTTCCCGGCAGTTACCGGGCCGGGCAATACCACCAGATCTCCCGGGGTGCGGTCATCCCCGGCCAGATTCCCTACGTGTAGAGCGCAAATAGCGTCAACGCCCTCCAAGGCACCTTGGGCAAGCATCTGCTTGGCACCGGTTCCGGTCTCTTCGCCGGATTGAAAAAGTAAGCGAACCGAACCGCTCAATTGATCCCGGTGCTGCTGTAAAACAGCGGCGGTCACCAGCAAAACGGCAGTGTGGGCATCGTGCCCGCAGCCGTGCATCTGCCCCGGAATGTTGGAACGGAAGGGAAGCTCCGCCGCTTCTTCAATATGCAACGCATCCATATCTGCCCGGAAGGCAATGGTCTTTCCGGGCTTTGTGCCTTTGATCTCGGCAACCAGACCATCATCCTCCGGATTTAGGGAATAGGGAATTCCCAATTGATCCAACTCCCGGCATACGATCGCTCGGGTGTAGGGCAATTCACTTCCGATTTCCGGCCATTGATGCAGTTCCCGCCGTAGGGCGATTAGCCTGTCGTTTAAAGATAAAATTTCTTGTTTAAAGGTATTCATCCCATAGTACTCCTATCTTTGATGGTTTAATCTTATCATATTTTACGGCATATTACAAGAAAAAACACATGGCGCAAATGTTAACCGCAGGGTCGTTGGTATGGTTGGAGCGCAAAAAGAGAGAAGCAAAACAAAAAACCACCCGATTGGGTGGTTTTTGTTTTGGCTCCCCCTGTTGGACTCGAACCAACGACCCTGCGGTTAACAGCCGCATGCTCTACCGACTGAGCTAAGGAGGAATGTTTGTTACCCCTATATTATATCATCCAATTTTAAAATGTCAACAACTTTTTTTCACTCTGCAAAAAAAATCGTTTTTCTGTCGATGGGTTGCAATTTGAGGTTGGCTATGTTAAAATCTCCAATAGAGAAACGGAGGTAGATCAGATGAAATTTACTGCGGCAGGAGATGCCATTATCCAAAAACGGATCTATAGAGATTTTGAAGGCTTTGCCGAGTTGGCTCCCTTTATTCAAGAGGGTGACGCCCGGTTCTTTAATTTAGAAACCACCCTGAACAGAGAAGGGGAGGCCTGCGGTTCTCAATACAGCGGCGGCACCTATCTGCGCACCGATCCCCGTGTCTTAAAGGATCTGGAGCCTTTCGGCTTTAATATGACCAGCTTTAACAATAACCACGCCCTGGATTTTTCCTATGATGGTTTGGAAAAGACCTTGGAGGCTTTAGAGGCGACCGACCTGGTACACGCCGGTGTTGGGCGCAATCTGGCAGAAGCCTCTGCGCCCCGCTATTTGAGCACCCCCAACGGCCGGGTGGCGCTGATTGCTGTCAACACCAGCTTTAACGAGGCCATGATGGCCGGTGAGCAATCCGATCGGGTGCCCGGTCGCCCCGGCATCAACGGTCTGCGGATCAATCAGCACATCGAACTGCCTGCCGAGGATCTGGCTCATATCCGCCGGATCGCCGCCGCCACCAATATCAACGCCCAAAAGGAGATCACCCGCCGGGAGGGTTATTATCCCTTCCTGAAGGATGACGAAGCCGAACTGGGCGAAATGAAGTTCAAACTGGGCGAAAAGGCCGCATTTGTGTGTACCGTTCATTCTGCAGATCTTGCCCGGGTGGATAAGGCCATCTATGAGGCCCAATTGCAGGCAGATTATATTATTATTTCCGTTCATTCCCATCAAATTTCCGGAGATCAAAAAGAAAGTCCCTCTCAATTCTTAAAGGATTTTGCCCACCATTGTATCGATCAGGGTGCCCACGCCATCGTGGGCCACGGCCCTCATCTGTTGCGCCCCATCGAAGTCTATAAGGATTGCCCCATCTTCTATTCTTTGGGCGATTTTATTCTGCAACTCTACGACGTGGAGCTGGCTCCCACCGATTTCTTTGCCAAGCACGGCGTGGATCCCAGAGCCACCGTGCACGAACTTTTGAAAACCCGTTCCAAGGATTTCACCGTGGGGTTGATGACCGATCCCCGGATGTTCCGGGCGGTGATCCCCTTGTGGGAGACCGAGGGCACCAAGCTTAAGTCCCTTCGGCTGATGCCCGTGGAGATGGCGATGGATTCCCATAAGGCTGCCACCGGCCTGCCCCGGTTCAGCAAGAACCCCGAAATTTTCGAATATTTATCCAATATGTGTAAGCCCTACGGAACCACCCTGACTTTGGAAGACGACGGTACTTACACCTGCCATTGGTAAAGATAAAAAGGCGCCTGCAGGCGCCTTTTTCTTCAGACTGTCAAAAAAGGCACCGACCGCAGAAAAATGTATGTTCCCCATAAGCGCCCCTTGCCTAAAGGGGAGAGGGCCACGCGTAAGCGTGGCGAGGGGGTATTTTAAAGGAAAAAATGCGGCCAAAGCCGCATTTTAATTGAATTTTTTCTGCTTTCCGCCAACTCTCCCTCTCGTAGTACCTCTGTACAACTTCGGGTCGAGTTGACGAAATCGGCACTCTTTTTTGTTCGTCTGCCAGCGTGTCA
>JAZQAR010000160.1:0-16697 GCA_045545315.1 Eubacteriales bacterium
GGCCACGGCCTGGGCGCCGCCCAATTTGAAAATTTTGTCGACTCCTGCCACCGATGCGGCGGCTAAAATTACAGGGTTGACCTTGCCGTCCTTACCCGGCGGGGTGACCATGACCACTTCGGGGCAGCCGGCGATTTTGGCGGGGATGGCATCCATCAGCACCGTGGAGGGGTAAGCGGCGGTGCCGCCGGGCACGTAAAGCCCTGCCCGATCCACGGGGATCACCTTTTGCCCCATCACCACACCGGGGGTATCGTTCAGCACAAAGCTGTTGCGCACCTGCCGTTGGTGGAACTTGCGGATGTTGGCGGCGGCCTTTTTCAAAATATCCAAAAATTTCGGCTCTACAGCCTCAACGGCCTCCTGGATCTCTTGGGCAGAGACCTGCAGGCTATTTAGTTGGGCACCGTCGAATTTGGCGCAGTATTCATAAAGGGCCGCATCCCCCCGCTCCCGCACGTTGCGGATAATATCGGCAACGATATCCTCCACGTTGATCTCGGGGACCATCCGGGCGAAGATATCGGCATTGGCCACCTGGCCGTATTGTAAAATTTTAATCATTTTTTGCCTCCCTCTGCAGGGTCAGCTCCCGCAGGATCTTTTCAATGGGTTGGTTTTTGAATTTAAAGCTGGTCTTGTTGGCGATCAGCCGTGCGCTGATGGGCACGATGGTCTCGGTGACCTCTAAGTTGTTTTCCTTCAGGGTGGTACCGGTCTCCACAATGTCTACGATCACGTCCGAAAGGGAAAGGATGGGGGCGATCTCGATGGAGCCGTTCAGGTGTATGATATCGATATCCCGCCCGATGGACGTATAGTAATTGCGGGCGATATTGGAAAACTTGGTAGCCACCCGCAAGGTGTGTTTGGGATCATCCCGGAAGCCCTTGGGGGCGGCAACCGCCATTCGGCATTTGCCGATATCCAGATCCAAAAGCTCGTAGACCTCCGGCTCGTATTCCAGCAGAATATCCTTACCGGCCACGCCGATGTCGGCGGCACCCCGTTCCACGTAGATGGGTACGTCCGAGGGCTTCACCCAAAAATAGCGCACGCCGGTCTCTTCGTTTTCAAAGATCAACTTGCGGTTCTTTTCCCGGATGGAGGGGCAGGCAAAGCCCGCTTCCTCAAACATGGTGTAGACCTTTTCACCCAGGCGACCCTTGGGCAGGGCGATATTAAGCATTGGTTTCAAGGATCTTCACCTCCCCCTTCTCCAAAGTGGCTAATTGGCGATATCGGAGCTTTTGGGGCACCGACCGCTCCGCTAAAACAGTTTTCCCTTCTGCGATCAGCCCTTCAAGGGTTTCCCGCAGTTCCTGCAGGGGGGTCGTTTCATTATATAAAAATACGATATCGGCATCAAAGGGCGGCTCCTCGTCACCGAACCGTTCCAAGAGGTCCAGGTACACCGCAAAGCCGATACTGCTGCTGCAGCGTCCCATTTTTTGCATCAGTTTATCGTATTGCCCCCCGGAGAGCACCGCCCCGGGAATGCCGTTGACAAAGCCCTTAAAGGCGATGCCATTGTAATAATTCATATCACTGACCACGGAAAAATCCATCCGCAGCATCTTTTTCAGCCGGCTGCCTTCAAAGGCGGCCAGCAGGGTCTCCAATTGGGAAAGGGCGTCCGCCACCCCGGGGATATCCGACAAATTCTGCAGTCGGGGCAACACCTCCTCCGGTGCGCCGTAGGTGGTGAGCAGGGTTTGTAACGCCTCGGTCAGCCGGGGCTCCACCCGGTTTTGTTCACAAAGAGCGGTCAGCTCGTGCAGATTCTTTTCGCTGACGCATTTTAAAAGGGCTTCGGCGGTGGCAGAGGTGACCGTCAACTGTTCCATCAGGGCAGAAAGGATCCCTAAATGAGAAAGATCCAGCACCGCTTCATCGGAGACCCGCCGCAGGCTTTCTGCCGCCAACAGCACCACCTCCGAACGGCAGTAGCCGTCCAGATCCCCCATACACTCCAGCCCTACCTGCTTGATCTCTTTAAAGGAGCGGGTACCCTTGGAGACCCGGTATACGTTCTCGTCGTAATAGACCTTTTGGACCCGACCGGGCTGGTCCTTGCCGTTCTTGATGATAGAGAGGGTCACGTCCGGCTTCAGCGCCATCAACCTTCCGTTGGTATCGGTAAAGGTGATAATGCTGTCCGAGATCAAAAAATCTTTGTTCTGAACGTAAAGATCGTATTCCTCGAACTTGCTCATCTTATATTGAGAATAGCCGTACCGGCGGTAAAGCTCCCGCAGGGCAAAGGTGGCTTTTTCAGTGTTGTTGAACACAGCTGCTTCCATAGGAGATCGAAGATCCTTTCAAAATAAGTTTTTAATATGATATCACTTTAGCGAGTTAAAGTCAAGTTCTTTTTTTATTCTTATTAAATTTTAAAAAAAGACTTTTTTTACGGAATGGTTTCGATTATAATGGATATAGAAGAATAAGTCAAGGAGGAAGCCCTATGAATACAAAAGAAATTCTGAAAACCGTGGATCACACCCTTTTGAAGCCGGAGGCCGGCTGGGAGCAGATCCGGGGAATAATTGATGACGGCATCCGCTACGGCACTGCCTCGGTGTGCATTCCGCCCAGTTTTGTGGGGCAGGCGGCGGAGTACGCCAAGGGACGAGTAGCTGTCTGTACCGTCATCGGCTTTCCTCTGGGATACCAAACCACGGCGGTCAAATGCTTTGAGGCCACCGATGCGGTGGCCAACGGCGCTGACGAGATCGATATGGTCATTAATATCGGCTGGGTCAAGGATCAAAAATGGCAGGCATTGGAAGAGGAGATCCGGGCGGTGAAAAAGGCCTGTAACGGCAAACTCTTGAAGGTGATCATCGAAACCTGCCTTCTTACCCGGGATGAAAAGATCCGGATGTGCGGCATCGTCACCGATGCGGGGGCAGATTTCATCAAAACCTCTACCGGCTTTTCCGCCGGCGGCGCTACCCGGGAGGATATCGCCCTCTTTGCCAAGCACATCGGCGAAGGGGTACGGATGAAGGCTGCCGGTGGGATCCGTTCCCTGAAGGATGCAGAAGATTTTATACAACTGGGCGCCGCCCGCCTGGGCACCAGCGCCGTGGTGAAATTAGTGAAGGAGGAAAATAAAGATGGCTTATCCGACTCCGCATATTAATGCGACCCCCGCCGATTTCGGCAAGACTGTTTTGATGCCCGGGGATCCCCTGCGGGCCAAGTTCATTGCCGAGCATTTTTTGGAGGATGCCAAGCTGGTCAATAACGTCCGGGGCATCCAGGGCTATACCGGCTATTATAAGGGGACCAAGGTCTCCGTAATGGCCAGCGGAATGGGGATGCCCTCTATGGGGATCTACAGTTACGAGTTATTCAACTTCTTTGGGGTGGAACAGATCCTGCGGATCGGCTCGGCGGGCTCTATTCAGGAAAAGGTGGCTATCCGGGATATCGTCCTGGGCGCCGGCGCCTGCACCAATTCCGCCTATGCAAGCCAATACCACCTACCCGGTACCTTTGCTCCCATCGGGGATTTCGGGCTGCTGCGTAAGGCGGCGGAAATTGCCGAAAAAATGGGATTGAACTACCACGTGGGCAACCTGCTCTCCTCCGATACCTTCTATTGTGATGGAGAAGGGGATACCCTCTCCTGGGCAAAAATGGGGGTAATGGCGGTGGAGATGGAAGCCGCCGCTCTCTATATGAACGCCGCCCGGGCGGGCAAGAAGGCCTTGGCCATCTGCACCGTTTCCGATTCCATTTTGACCGGCGAGGCCACCACCGCAGAAGAACGCCAGAATTCCTTCACTCAGATGATGGAATTGGCTTTGGAGTTAGCAAGATGAAAACGATTTTAATTGTATTGGATAGCCTGGGGGCGGGAGCTTTGCCCGATGCCGCCGATTTCGGTGACGCAGGTGCCCATACCCTCAAAAGCATTTCTAAAAGCGACAAATTTTGCATTCCCAACCTGAAGAAAATGGGCCTGGGGAATATCGAAGGCCTGGAATTTTTGGGGCAGGAGCTTGCCCCCACCGCCGCCCACGGCCGGGCGGCAGAGCGCTCCCGGGGCAAGGATACCACCGTGGGCCATTGGGAATTGGCGGGGCTTATTTCCGAAGAGCCTTTACCCACCTTCCCCAAGGGCTTCCCGTCGGAGTGTATCGATGCCTTTACCAAGGCTACCGGCTACGAGGTGCTTTGTAACCGACCCTATTCCGGCACCCAGGTCATCGCCGATTACGGCGAGGAGGCGGTGAACAGCGGCAAGCTGATCGTCTATACCTCCGCCGACAGCGTGTTCCAGATCGCTGCCCACGAGGAGCAGGTCCCCCCGGAAAAGCTGTACGAAATTTGTAAGATCGCCCGAAAATTGCTGACGGGTGCCTGGGGCGTGGGTCGGGTCATCGCCCGCCCCTTTATCGGGAGCCCGGGGAACTATCAGCGCACCGCCAATCGGCGGGATTTCTCTCTGGAGCCTCCGGCAGAGACGTTGCTGGACGTGTTGCAGAGCGCAGGTGTCCCCACCCTTTCGGTGGGCAAGATCCGGGATATTTTTGCGGGCCGGGGCATTGATCGCAGTATCCTGACCCACGGCAACGCCGAGGGGATGGAAGCCGCTTTAAAACTTGTGAAAGAGGAACAAGAGGGGTTCATCTTCGTGAACCTGGTGGATTTTGATATGCTGTACGGTCATCGGCAGGATGTGGAGGGCTATGCCAACGCCCTTTCCCAATTCGATGCCTTTTTACCGGAGCTGACGGCGGCGATGGCACCGGGGGATCGGTTGATCATCACCGCCGACCACGGCTGTGACCCCGGCGACAGCCATACCGACCACACCCGGGAATATATCCCGGTGCTGATCTATGGAGATGGGGTGCGCCCGGTGAATATAGGCACCCGCCGATCCTTTGCGGATATCGGCCAAACGGTGGCCCGTTGGTACGGCACCCAATTAGAAAACGGAGAAAAAATCGAACTATGAGAGCAGTTGACCTGATCGAAAAAACCAGAAACGGCCTGCCCCTGACCCAAGAAGAGATCGCCTTTTTGATCCAAGGATTTACCCGGGGCACTATCCCCGATTACCAGATGTCCGCCTGGGCGATGGCGGTGCGGTTCAAGGGTATGACCCCCGAGGAGATCGCCCTTCTGACCCAAGAGATGGCCCGGAGCGGGGATCAGGTGGACCTTTCCGCCCTGGGTGAGACCACGGTGGATAAGCACTCCACCGGCGGGGTGGGGGATAAGACGACCCTGATCCTGACACCTATCGTGGCCTGCCTGGGCGGAACGGTTGCAAAAATGAGCGGTCGGGGCCTGGGCCATACCGGGGGTACGGTGGATAAATTGGAATCCATCCCCGGCTATCGGGTGGAACTTTCCCCGGCAGAATTCATCGCCCAGGTGCAAAAATGCGGTCTCGCGGTGGTGGGGCAGAGCGGCAATCTGGCCCCCGCCGATAAAAAACTCTATGCCCTGCGGGACGTGACCGCCACCGTGGATTCGGTGCCCTTGATCGCCTCCAGTATTATGAGCAAAAAACTGGCGGCAGGCACCCGCTCCATCGTGCTGGACGTAAAATGCGGCAGCGGTGCCTTTATGAAGACCCCGGAGGCCGCCCGTGAGCTGGCGGAACAAATGGTTGCCATCGGCCGCTCCTGCGGCCGGAATATGGCGGCGTTGATCACCAATATGGATCTGCCCCTGGGGCTTGCCGTGGGCAATACCTTGGAGGTGCAGGAGGCCATGGAGGTACTGCAGGGCAAAGGCCCCGCCGACCTGCGGGAGGTCTGCCTTTCCCTGGCGGCAGAGATGCTTTCTTTGGTACTGGATCGCCCCCGGGAGGTTTGTCGCGGGGAGGCGGAAAAGGCCATCGACGATGGCTCTGCCTTTGCAAAAATGCAGGAATGGATCACCGCCCAGGGCGGGGATCTGACCGCCTTTGCCCGGCTGGGCGAGGCGAAGACCGTTTATCAATTGACCGCTCCCCGGGCGGGGTATATCACCCATATGGATACCGAAAAGATCGGCCTGGCAGCCATGCTGCTTGGGGCTGGCAGAGCCTCCAAGGAGGATACCATCGATCCCTTGGCTGGGCTGAAGATCTTGAAAAAGACCGGGGATCGGGTAGAAGCAGGGGAGACCCTGGCTTTGCTTTATACCAACGATGAAGAAAAAATACCCGCCGCCGAAAACTGCTACCTGCAGGCGCTGACCTTTGGGGCAGAGGCTCCGGCGGAGCTGCCCCTGATCTTCCGGCGGATCGGAGGGCGGGAATGAGTACCTTGCTGTGTTGTCCCCTTTGCGGGGAGCCTCTGACCCGGCAGGAAAACCGCTATGCCTGCCCCAAGGGTCATTCCTTTGATCTGGCACGGCAGGGGTACGTGAATCTGCTGATGAGCCAGCGCTCCTCCCGCCGCCAACACGGGGACGATCCCGGTATGGTGGTCGCCCGCCGTGATTTTTTGGAGCAGGGCTATTACCTGCCCCTGCGGGATGCCCTGGTGAAGGCGGTGAAAACCCATTGCCCCGCCTCTGCAAAAATTGCCGATGCGGGCTGTGGCGAGGGGTGGTACACCGCCGCCGTGGCGGAAGCTTTATCCGGGGCAGAGGTCTATGGCTTCGATATCTCCAAGGATGCCCTGCGCTGGGCGGCCAAGCGGTTTGAAGCACCCCGATTGGCGGTGGCCAGCTGCTTTGATCTGCCCCTGGCGGATGGGTGCCTGGACGGGCTTTTGAATATCTTTTCGCCCCTGGCGGCGGAGGAATACGCCCGGGTGCTGAAGTCCGGCGGATACCTTTTTCGGGTGGTGCCCGGGATCAAGCACCTTTGGGAACTGAAGGAGGCGATCTACGAGACCCCCTTGCCCAACAAACCGGAGCCCCGGGAGCTGCCCGGACTGACCCCGGTGGAGGAGATCCCCATTCGCTACGAGCTGGAGCTAAAGGATCCCGCCCATATTATGGCGCTGTTCCAGATGACCCCCTATTACTACCGCACGTCCCCTAAGGATCACGCCAAAGCTCAAGCCTTAACGACCTTGAAAACCCGCATCGAATTCGATTTATTGGTATACAAAAAGGGGAGCACCTTTTGAAAAAAGGTGCTCCCCTTTAAAACCCTTCTCTAAAACTTTCAAAGCAGGGATTATTTATGATCGGATTGAGGGTTTTAGGAGATTTTCAAGAACCTTTTTTGCAAAAAAGGTTCTTGAACGGGGTGCGGGGCGGCGCCCTGCGTTCCTTAGTCGAAAATCCCCGTGGATAAATAACGGTCGCCGGTGTCCGGCAGCAGGATGGCGATGGTCTTGCCGGCGTTCTCCGGCCGCTTTGCCAGCTTGACAGCGGCGGCCAGCACCGCCCCGGCAGAGATTCCCACCAGGATTCCTTCCTTCTGCCCCATCATCCGGGCATAGCGGAAGGCTTCTTCCCCGGTGATGGGCAATACCTCGTCGTAGAGATCGGTATCTAAAATAGAGGGCACGAAATTGGCGCCGATCCCCTGCAGGGGATGGGGGCCTGCCTTCCCGCCGGAAAGCAAGGGGGAATCGGCGGGCTCCACGGCGATGACCTGCAGACCGGGCTTTTGCTCCTTCAGATAGCGACCGGTGCCGGTCAGGGTTCCGCCGGTGCCCACTCCTGCCACAAAGAAGTCCAGGTCTCCCTCGGTATCCCGCCACAGCTCCGGGCCGGTGGTGGCGTAATGGGCGGCGGGGTTGGCGGGGTTATCAAACTGACCGGGGATGATGGCGCCCGGCAGTTCCTTTTTCAGTTCCTCCGCCTTTTGGATGGCACCCTGCATGCCCAAAGCGCCGGGGGTCAGGATCAATTCCGCCCCAAAGGCCTTCATCAGCCGACGGCGTTCCTCGCTCATAGAATCGGGCATCACGATGATGCACCGATACCCCCGGGCGGCGGCCACCGAGGCCAGGCCGATGCCGGTATTGCCGCTGGTGGGCTCAATGATGACGGACTCGGGGGTCAAAAGCCCCTTTTCCTCCGCATCGTTGATCATGGCCAAAGCCACCCGATCTTTTACCGAGCCGCCGGGGTTAAAAAATTCCAACTTGGCCAATAGGGTGGCAGAGAGGTTTTCTTCTTTTTCAATATGGGTCAGTTCCAAAAGGGGCGTATTGCCGATCAGTTGGTCGGCAGAGCGATAAATAGGCATAAAATCACCGTGTTCCTTTCTTTTTGGCGGTCAATTCAAAACTGAGTTGCAGCAATCCTTTGATTCGCTTCGGGTCGGTGCTGCCGTTCAGGCAAAGACTGATCCAATGATCCTTATTCATATGATACCCGGGAAAGATCCCCGGTTCCTGCCGCAGGGCACCGACCAACAGGGGATCACATTTCAAGTTGACCACCCATACTGTTCCGGCTTGGTTTATCCCCAATTTTTCGGCAGGAAGATCCAAGAGCGCCGCAAACCATTTGCGGTTTTCCGGATGGCGAAAAACGGCGTAGCTCGGCTTGCTGGCCCAAAGATGCTCCGGACGGATCCCGTAGATCTTTTCAATATGCCTGATCAAAGCCAATCGATCCATTTGCCATCCCTCCATTTAGATTATTATACGCTTTGAAAACAAAAAAATCAATAAAAAACGGTGCATTCCACCTATGAGGAACGCACCGCTTTTCTTATTTTAAATAGTCGGACAGCCGGCTCCGCCGGATCAGGCTCATAAAGGGCAGGCCCAACAGATAGCAGACCACCGTTTCGCTGGCGGTCACCTCGCCCACCATGATCAGCCAGGGCACCCACTCAAAGGCGGGCAGAAGCAAGAAGGTGAGCATAGTCCCGATGATCAGCCCGTTGAAGACCACCGGCCAAAGGGGCGCCAACAGCATTTTTTTGCTCTTGTAGGTGCAGATCGCCGCCAAAAGGGTGGCAATCGTGCCGAACAGGGCATCCCAAGGGGTAGAAAACAGTAGGTTAGAGATCAGGCATCCTATGGTACATCCGGGGATGGCCCAGGGTGTAAAAAAGGGTAAAACCGTCAGCACCTCGGCGATCCGGAATTGGATAGGGCCGAAGGCAACCTGACCGAAGGGCAGGGTACAAACAACGTAAATGGCGGCGATCAGTCCGGTCAGAACGATCCCGCGCACAGGGGTCTTTTTCATCTTGAATTCTCCTTAGTAAATATTTAAAGTCCGGTAGGGTCACGACGGACTGTTATTTGATTTTAGTATGGCTCAGGAAAGTTTTTCGATCCCCTTTTGCAACCGGGCCAGGGTCTCTTCCTTGCCCAAAAGATAAGCCAGCTCCACACCGCCGCCGGGGGTAAACTGCTTGCCGGAAAGGGCGGTGCGCAGGGGCCACAGGATCAGGCCGTTCTTGACCTCCAGCTTGGCGATCAGATCAAAGAGGGCGGTATGAATAGCCTCCTGGTTCCAATCCTCCACAGCCTCCAGCACCGGCAGAATAGCCTTCAGGCTCTCCAGGGAGTTTTCGGGGTTGGTCTTCATTTTCTTATGGGTATAAAGCTCGTTATCGTATTCGGGTAGTTCGTCAAAGAAGTCGATCTGGGCGGGGATCTCGCTCAGGATCTGGCAACGACCCTGCAGCAGGGCGGCCAGAGCCTTCAGATCCACGGCGGGGTTATGGATGGATTCCTGCAGATAGGGCAGGGCCATCTCATAAAATTCCTCGGCGGGCAGAGCCTTGATATATTCGCCGTTGAGCCAGTTCAGCTTTTCGGTATCGAAGATGGCGGGGGACTTGGAGATGCCGGAGATATCAAACTCTTGGATCAGCTCCTCCAGGGTGAACTTTTCCTGCTCGCTCTTGGGTGCCCAGCCCAACAGGGCGATGTAGTTCAGTACCGCATCCTTCAGGTAGCCCTTTTTGATCAGGTCCTCGTAGGAGGCATCGCCGTTCCGCTTGGAAAGCTTGTTGTGGGCATCCTTCATAACGGGAGCGCAGTGAACGTACTTGGGGATCTCCCAGCCGAAGGCTTCGTAGAGCAGGTTATATTTGGGGGCGGAGGAAAGGTACTCCTTACCCCGGACCACGTGGGTAATGTTCATCAGGTGATCGTCTACCACGTTGGCAAAGTTATAGGTGGGCAGACCGTCGGTCTTGATCAAAATCTGATCGTCCAGCTCGCTGTTGTCCACGGTGATCTCGCCGTAGACCTCGTCCCGGAAGGTGGTGGTGCCGGTGGTGGGCACCTTCTGACGGATGACGTAGGGTACGCCGGCGGCCAGCTTGGCCTCAACTTCTTCTTTAGAAAGATTCCGGCAATGGCCGTCGTATTTATGGGGTACCTTGGAGATGGAGTGGATCAGCTTCAGCTCCTCCAACCGCTCCTTATCGCAGAAGCAGTAGTAAGCGTGACCGGATTCCACTAATTGCTTGGCGTACTCCAGGTAGCAGCCCTGGCGCTCGCTTTGAATATAGGGGCCGTAATCGCCGCCCACGTCGGGACCTTCGTCCCAGTACATACCGGTCTCCTTCATGGTGCGGTAGATGATATCCACAGCGCCTTCCACGTACCGTTCCTGGTCGGTATCCTCGATCCGCAGGATAAACTTACCGTTATTCTGGCGGGCGATGAGATAGGTGTAAAGGGCGGTGCGCAGGTTGCCCACGTGCATATAACCGGTGGGGCTGGGCGCAAATCTGGTTCTTACTGTCATTTTCAAAACTCCTTATTGCAATAAAATGCCATTTTATTTTTACTAAATAATATAATATTATTTAATTTTTCAGTTGTCAAGTGCTTTTATTTGTGTTATGATATTCTATATCATAATGGATTATTATGGATAAATCCGTTCCAGCGAGGTTTTTAAAAATGGAAAAAACAATTTTCAGCGGAATTCAACCCAGCGGTGTCATCACCCTGGGCAACTATATCGGCGCCGTGCGCAATTGGAGCAAGGTCAGCGATCAGGGCAAGGGCATCTTCTCTGTGGTGGATCTGCACGCCATTACTGTGCGGCAGGATCCCAAGGAACTGCACGAGCGGATTCTTTCCACCCTGGCCATGATCATCGCCAGCGGTGTGGATCCCGAAAAAAACCTGATCTTTATTCAAAGCCACGTACCTCAGCATTGCGAGCTTTCCTGGATCCTGAACTGCTACACCATGTTCGGCGAGCTTTCCCGCATGACCCAGTTCAAGGATAAATCCCGCCGCTATGCAGATAATATCAACGCCGGTCTTTTTGATTACCCGGTGCTGATGGCGGCCGATATCCTGCTTTATAACACCGACCTGGTGCCGGTGGGCGTGGATCAGAAGCAGCATCTGGAACTGGCCCGGAACATCGCCAACCGGATGAACGGCATCTTCCCGGAGCTGTTCACCGTGCCCGAGGGCTATATCCCCTCCGTGGGCGCCAAGGTCATGTCTTTGACCCAGCCGGATAAAAAGATGAGCAAATCCGATCCCAACCCCAAAAGCTATATTAGCGTCATCGATGAGCCGGCCAAGATCATGAAGAAATTCAAGAGCGCCGTCACCGATTCCGAAAACCGCATCGCCTTTGAGGAAGGGCGGGACGGTATGAATAACCTGCTGACCATCTACAGCGCCATGACCGGCGAGAGCATCGAGGATGCGGTCAATCGCTTTGCCGGCCAGGGCTACGGTACCCTGAAGGTAGCGGTGGCAGAAGCCGTGATTGCGGAACTGACTCCTCTGCAGGAGGAATACCATCGGCTGATGGCTGATCCCGGTTACCTGAAAGAGGTTTATACCCGCAGCGCCCGGGAAGCGCAAGCCATTGCAGAAAAGACCCTGGCAAAAGTACACAAGCGGATCGGATTCGTCGGCCGCTGATCGAGGTGTTCGTTTATGACCAAATTTGATTATCTGATCATTGGCTGTGCCTGGCTGTTGGCCGCACTGGTCAGCTTCCTCTGTACCCCCTTGGCTATGAAGGTGGCCCATAAGATCGGCGCCATCGACGTTCCCAAGGATACCCGGCGGATGCATAAAAAACCCATTCCCCGATTGGGCGGGCTGGCTATCTTTATGGGCTTTTTTGTCAGCACCATGATCTTTACCTTTAACTTTATCTCCCTGCCCATCTACGGGATGCTGTTGGGCGCTACGGTGATCATCGCCCTGGGTATGGCGGACGACGTGCTGGCATTAAAAGCCAGCCGTAAGTTCATCTTCCAGCTCATCGCCGTTGCCATTCCCGTGGTCTGCGGGATCCGCATTGAGCGGGTGCCGGATTTCTTCGGCAAGGGCTCCTATATCGAGCTGCCCCTGGGCTGGCAGATCGCCGTCAGCATCGTTTGGCTGCTGGCGATCCTGAATGCGGTAAATATCATCGACGGCCTGGACGGTCTGGCCTGCGGTGTTTCTTCTATTATGACCCTGAGCGTGGCGGGAATTCTGATTTTGCTGGAAGCCCCCCAGGTGGCCATCATTGCGGCGGCGCTGGCGGGTGCCTGTATGGGCTTTTTGCCCTTTAACTTTAACCCGGCCAAGCTGTTTATGGGGGATACGGGCTCTATGTTCATCGGCTATACCCTGGCCTGCCTTTCCACCATCGGCCTTTTCAAGGCCTATGCCATCGTGGCGTTCTTTGTGCCGATGCTGATCTTTTTGCTTCCGATCTTTGACCTGCTGTTTGCGGCGGTGCGCCGGATCCTGACCGGCCATTCCCCTATGCGGGCAGATAAAAGCCACCTCCACCATAAGCTGATCGCCATCGGTTTTTCTCAAAAGCAGGCGGTGCTGATCCTTTATGGGGTGGCCATGCTGTTGGGCCTTTGCTCCGTATTGATCACCGCAGACAGCGTGATCAAGGCGCTGATCGTCATCGGTGCGGCATTTATTATCATTCTGCTGGGTGCATTGATTTTGTACCGGCGTGAAAAGAAAGCGGAAAAAGAGGAGGAATCTTCCCATGAGTAAGATCAAAGTTATGTCCATGTTCGGCACCCGGCCGGAGGCCATCAAGATGGTACCGGTGGTCAAAGCTCTGGAAAAACAGCCGGAGATCGAAAGCATCGTTTGTCTTTCCGGTCAGCATCGGGAGATGCTGCAGCAGGTGCTGGATGCCTTTAAAGTGGAAGATGATTATAACCTGAATATTATGAAGCCCCGCCAGACGGTGACCACCATCACCGCCAGCATCATCGAGGGGCTGGAACAACTATTTAAGGACGAAAAGCCGGATCTGTTGCTGGTGCACGGCGATACCACCACCGCCTTTGCCGGCGCTTTGGCCGGCTTTTATGCGGGCGTGCCGGTTGGCCATGTGGAGGCAGGCCTCAGAAGTTTTGATAAGACTTCTCCTTTCCCGGAAGAAATGAACCGTTGCCTGATCTCCCGGATCGCCGATCTGCATTTTGCGCCCACAACCGCAAACCGGGAAAACCTGGAAACCGAAAAAACGGTCGGCAAGGTCTATGTAACCGGAAATACGGTTATTGACGCTTTGAAGATGACCGTTTCTTCCAATTATGTATATCAGTCTGCAGATCTGCAAAAAATAGACCTGAACAAGGGTCGGCTGGTGCTGGTCACCGCCCACCGCCGTGAGAATCTGGGTCAGCCCCTGCGCCAGATCTGTACCGCCATCCGTCAGATGGTGGAACAGAACGAGGACGTGCAGGTGGTATACCCCATGCACCTGAACCCCGCCGTGCGGGAGGCCGCCCGGGAGATCTTGGGTGGCCTGGATCGGGTACACCTGATCGAGCCTCTGGACGTATTTGATATGCACAACCTGATGTCCCGCTGCTTTATGGTGATGACCGATAGCGGCGGATTGCAGGAAGAGGCCCCCGCTTTGGGTAAGCCGGTATTGGTATTACGAACCGAAACAGAGCGCCCCGAGGCTGTGGCCTACGGCACCGTGAAGATGGCCGGGGTAGAGACCGAGGTGATCCTGGGGATGGCCAACGAGCTGCTGCGGGATCCCGAAGCCTATGCCAAAATGGCCCACGCCGTGAACCCCTACGGGGACGGTAAGGCTGCCGATCGGATCGCCGCCGCTATCCTGAACCACTTCGGTAAGGGCGAACTGGCGGAAGAATTTTCTGTTTAAAAAAATCGTAAATTTTTTAAATTTCCTATTGAAATCTGCGAAAAAAAGTGTAAAATTGTAAAGTGGTTTTTTTGATTGAATCTATTTGAGAGAAGGGGTTTCTATGACGAACAAAGAAAGAAGAGTCGGAACGATTTCCAGAGGCATCCGTTGTCCCATCATCCGTGAGGGCGATAACCTGGCTGAGATTGTGGCAACCAGCGTGCTGGAAGCCGCCGAATATGAAGGATTTGAACTGCGGGATCGGGACGTGATCTCTATGACCGAATCCATCGTGGCCCGGTCCCAAGGGAACTATGCTTCCGTGGATGCTATTGCAGAGGATGTCCGCAATAAACTGGGCGGCGAAACTGTGGGTGTGATTTTCCCCATCCTTTCCCGGAACCGTTTTGCAATTTGCCTGCGGGGAATTGCCCGTGGCGCCAAAAAAATTGTGTTGATGCTCAGTTATCCTTCCGATGAGGTGGGGAACTGCTTGGTTAGCCTGGATAAGGTGGATGAAGCCGGCGTGAACCCCTATTCCGACGTGCTTACTTTGGAGCGCTATCGGGAACTCTTTGGCGAAAATAAACACGAATTCACCGGCGTGGACTACGTGCAGTATTACGGCGATCTGATCCGTGAAGAGGGCGCCGAGGTGGAGATCATCTTTGCCAACCAGCCCAAGGCCATCCTGCCCTATGCAGATCATATTCTGAACTGCGATATCCATACCCGTGCCCGCACCAAGCGGATCTTGCTGGCTGCAGGCGCAAAAGCTGTTTGCGGCCTGGATGATATTCTGAACGCTCCCGTCAACGGTAGCGGTTGTAATGAAAAATACGGCCTCCTGGGCTCTAATAAGTCCACTGGGGATACCGTTAAGCTCTTCCCCCGTGAATGTAAGGATCTGGTTCTGGATGTTCAAAAGCGGATCCTGGATGCCACCGGCAAGCACGTGGAGGTTATGGTCTACGGCGACGGTGCCTTTAAGGATCCTCAGGGTAAGATCTGGGAACTGGCCGACCCCGTGGTTTCTCCCGCCTTCACCGACGGCCTGATCGGGACTCCCAACGAACTGAAATTGAAATACCTGGCCGATAACGATTTTAAAGATCTTTCCGGCGAAGAACTGAAGGCTGCCATCGCAGAAAGTATCCGTGCAAAACAGGATAACTTGGTAGGCAATATGGCTTCTCAGGGCACTACCCCCCGTCAGTTGACCGACTTGATCGGCTCTCTTTGCGATCTCACCAGCGGCTCCGGCGATAAGGGGACCCCTGTGGTTTTGGTTCAGGGTTATTTCGATAACTACACCAACTAATGCTTTTTATACGGTACAGAATTTTTCTGCGCAGTATTTGACACTTAACATATTATTAGGAGGAAATGTGTATGGATTCCAATAAACGTCCCGAAACAATGGAGCGGATCACAAATTTTGAACTGGCCAATCGGTTTATTGAAGAACAGATTGCAGCTATTCGTGCTCAAGTTGGCGATAAAAAGGTGTTACTGGCTCTTTCCGGCGGTGTGGATAGTTCTGTGGTTGCCGCCCTGTTGATTAAGGCTATTGGCAAACAACTGGTTTGCGTACATGTGAACCACGGCCTGATGCGGAAAGGCGAAAGCGAACAGGTGATTGAGGTCTTCGGTAAGGCAATGGATGCCAATCTGATCTATGTGGATGCCACCGATCGTTTCTTGGATCTGCTGGCCGGCGTGGCCGAACCCGAAAAGAAACGGAAGATCATCGGCGGCGAGTTTATTAAAGTATTTGATGAAGAAGCCTCCAAATTGGAGGGCATCTCCTTCTTGGCTCAGGGCACCATCTACCCTGATATTCTGGAAAGCATTAAGCAGGCTGAAGGTAAAAAGGCCGTTAAATCCCATCATAACGTGGGCGGTCTGCCGGAAGAAATGGAGTTTGAACTGGTGGAACCCATCAAACTGCTGTTTAAGGACGAAGTTCGGGTCGTGGGCGAGGCTTTGGGTCTGCCCCACGCAATGGTATATCGTCAGCCCTTCCCGGGCCCCGGCCTGGGCGTTCGTTGCTTGGGCGCTATCACCCGGGATCGCTTACACGCTCTGCGTGAGGCAGATGCCATCCTGCGGGAGGAATTCGATAAAAACGGCCTGGCCGAAAAGGTATGGCAGTATTTCATTATCGTGCCCGACACGAAGAGCGTTGGCGTGAAGGACGAGAGCCGCTACGAAGGCTGGCCCGCCATCATCCGTGCCGTTAACACCACCGATGCGATGTCTGCCACCATCGAAGAGATCCCCTATGCGGTGCTCCATAAGATCACCGCCCGGATCACCAACGAAGTGGAAGGCGTCAACCGTGTGCTCTACGATCTGACTCCCAAGCCCACCGGAACCATCGAATGGGAATAATACCGAATGGCTTACTAGTGCCCGGAAACCCTTGGAAATAAAGGGTTTTCGGGCATTTTATATTTTAATGAAAATGACTTTGCAACACTTTTGCAACACGCAGTGTGAAATTTATAAAAAGGAATGGTTACAAGTGGCTATCAAGTTTATATAAAAATTTTTTGAAAAGCCGCACATTTTACAGTCATAATCCGTTAAACATTATGAAGGGAGGTTTCACTTAAAATGGATATTAAAGAACAATATGACAAAATATACCGATATTGCTATTTCAAGATGTATGATGATCAAATAGCACAGGATATTAC
>JAZQAR010000161.1:0-14001 GCA_045545315.1 Eubacteriales bacterium
CCTTCGGTGGGCGTTACCCACTATCCTGATCCGTGATGCTCGGACTTTCCTCCGCAGGATCCAAAGATCCCACGGCGATCATTCAACCTACTCACGGCATTAATATATCACAAATTTTTAAAAAAGTAAATATTATTATTGCTAAATACATTAATAAATTATATAATTATGATGTATGTATAAAAATATTCCAGCGGAGGTGCAAATCAATGAAGCATTTAGACCGTTTTAAAAAAGATATAGCCGGAAAAAGCGTGGGTGTTGTGGGTGTTGGTGTCTCTAATACCCCCATCATCACCATGCTGGCCGAAATGGGGCTGAAGGTATACGCCTTTGATAAGCGTACCCCGGATCAGCTTGGGGATGCCGGTAAGGAACTGGAAAAATTGGGCGTGGAGATCTTCTGCGGCGAGGATTATATGGATCACCTGAAGGGGGATTGGATCATTAAGACCCCGGGGATGCGCTTTGATCATCCTGCCCTGGAGGCTGCCCGCCAAAGAGGTAGCGTGATCACCAGCGAGATGGAGCTGTTCTTTGAATATTGCCCCTGCAAAATTCTTGCCGTGACCGGAAGTGACGGTAAGACGACTACCACCAGCCTGATCTACGAGATGCTCCTCCGCACCGGTAAAAAGGTACATTTGGGCGGCAATATCGGTTTTCCGCTCTTCTGCCGCCTGGGTGAGATTCAGCCCGAGGATTGGGTGGTGGCAGAGCTATCCAGCTTCCAGTTGCATACCATGCGCAAAAGCCCCTGTATCAGCGTGGTCACCAATCTTTCTCCCAACCATCTGGATATGCATAAGGGGATGGAAGAATATGTGGATGCCAAGAAAAATATCTTCCGTTACCAGGATCAAAAGGGCGTCACCGTTTTGAACCTCGATAACGGGATTACCCGTGGATTTGAACCGGAGCTGCCCGGCACCGCCCGGTATTTTTCCTTCCAAAAGGATCCCGGCACCGACGGCGCTTTTTTCAAGGATCGGGCAATTTATCTCCGCAGGAACGGTGTTTGTGAAAAACTGATCGACCGTAGCCAATTGCTCTTGAAGGGCGATCATAACGTGGAAAACTTTATGGCTGCTGTCTCGGCGGTGATGGATCTTTGCTCTGTCGATATGATGCGGGAGGTCGCCGAAACCTTCGGCGGTGTCCGCCATCGGATGGAGTTTATCCGCGAGGTCAACGGCGTGAAGTTTTATAACGATTCCATCGGTTCTTCGCCCACCCGAACCATTGCGACCCTTAAGAGCTTTGAACAAAAGGTGCGGCTGATCGCCGGCGGTTACGATAAAAAGATCCCCTTTGATGCCTTGGGAGAGGTCGTGCCGGAACGGGTGGAAAAACTTTATCTTTGCGGTGTGACTGCTGATAAGATCCGTGCGGCTGTACAAAAGAACGCACCGGATTTTCCTGTTGATACCTTCGAGGATCTTAAAACCACGATCCAGGCTGCTTACCGTGATTCCAAGCCCGGCGATATCGTATTACTCTCGCCGGCCTGCGCCAGCTTTGATCAGTTTAAAAATTTTGAAGTACGGGGCGATTATTTCGTCTCCGTTGTAAAGGAACTGTAATGAGAAATCTAAAGAATTTTCTTTATGAATTATGTGCCGAGAATTTACCCAGCGGCTCCGAGCAGGATGCGGTAAAGCCTCTGCAGCTTCTTCGCCCCTTGGTGGATCAATGCTACCAGGATGAGGCGGGGAATATCATCGGTTGCCGTAAGTCTGCGTTCCCCGGTGCAAAGAAATTGTTGCTGGATGCCCACCTGGATGAAATCGGGCTGATGGTTACCAAGGTGGATGAACAGGGCTTTCTTCATTTCACAAGCCTGACCCACGGTGTCCCCACGGAAGGGCTCCCCGGGACCCAGGTGACCGTAAAGGGCACCCGTCCTTTGCCCGGTATCATTGCTACGGTGCCACCTCATCTGCAAAAGGAAAAGGACCGCAACAAGCGATCTCCTATGAACGAGATGGTCATTGATATCGGCTACTCCGCCGATAAGACCAAGGAATTGGTCAAGGTGGGGGACCCGGTGATCCTGCGCCACAGCTGTGCCGACCTGATGAACGATCGGGTCACCGGCAAGGCCTTGGATGACCGCGCCGGTGTGGCGGTGATTTTGGAAACCCTTGCACGGCTGGAGAAAATGCCGTTGCCGGTTGATCTTTACGTGGTCTTTTCTGCCGGTGAGGAATTCGGCAGTAATGGGGTGGGGTATGCGGCCTGGGAACTGTTTCCGGACGAGGCAATTGCTCTGGACGTAACCTTCGGTACCACCCCCGGGCTTGGTGCGGAAAAAAGCTTCCCTTTGGGGAGCGGAGCCGTCATCGGTGTGGCTCCGGCTTTGAACGGGAATATCACCGACCGTTTGATCGCTTTGGCCAAGGAACAGCGGATCCCCTATGCCCTGGAGGTTATGACCGGCCGTACCGGCACCAACAGCGAGAATATTACTGCCACCCGTTCCGGGATCCCGGTTGGGCTGGTTTCTATCCCCGAACGGTATATGCATAGCGGCTGTGAGGTTGTGGATCTGAAGGATCTGAACGCAGTTGCCGATCTGCTTTGTGCATACGTGAATCAAGGAGGGGTTTTCTGATGAATAAAGAACTTAGCTATTTAACCTCCCTTTTCGGTGCCTCTGGCAGTGAAGGTGACGTGCGCCAGGCGATTATCAACGAGCTCCGCCCCCATTGTGACCGACTGGACGTGGATCGTATGGGCAACGTGATCGCTTTTAAGCGCGGAGCAGCAGAACCTCTTTATACCGTGATGCTGGCCGCCCATATGGATGAGATCGCTTTGATGGTTACCCATATCGACGATAACGGCTACCTGCGGTTCGGAGCCATGGGAGAGATAGACCCCCGCACGCTACCCGGGAAACACGTGGTCATCGGACGTCGCAAATATCATGGGGTGATCGGCATTCAGCCGCCCCATATTGTCAAACGTAAGGATGACGAGGTACAAAAGATCGAGGATCTGTTTATCGATATCGGAGCCAAGGATAAGGCGGATGCCGAGACCTTGGTGGCCATCGGTGACCGGGTAGGCTTTGATACGGATTACCGGGAGTTTGGCGACGGTTTGGTTGCCGCAAAAGCCCTGGACGACCGGGCGGGCTGCCATATCCTTTTGGAACTGATCAAAAACGATTTGCCCTTTGATACCTGGTTCGTCTTTTCACCCTTGGGGGAGATCGGCGGAGCAATGGGTCTCCGTACTGCCGCCTTCGGCGTAAAGCCTCAGATGACCTTTTTGGTACAGGGTGCGGCCTCGGCAGATTTTGCTTCCCCCGATGAGCAGGGCTGCCTTTTGGGAAAGGGACCTGCCGTTTCCTTTATGGATCATTCCGCTATTTATGATCGGGAACTCTACCGATTGGCATTCCGTGCCGCCAAAAATGCCGGGATCCCCGTGCAGGCCAACCGCTCTGTAGAGGGAATGAACGATAACGGAACCATCCGCTCGGCCTTGACCGGATGCAGGACTCTGGCTGTATCCTTCCCTTGTCGCTATATACACTCGGCGGTCAGCGTTGCCTCGTTGACCGATATTGAAAATACGGCTTTGCTCCTGAAAGAGATTCTTTTGGAGATCGCCCGTGGAGGTTATAACGAATGATCGAAAATTTACGTGAATTAGTTAAGATTAACGGTGTCTCCGGGAACGAGTCAGCCGTTCGTGAATATATCCGTACCCGGATCCTACCTTTGGCTGATAAGGTCTATGAGGACGGTATGGGGAATCTGGTGGCCGTTAAGCGCGGCAACGGCCCCAAGGTAATGCTGATGGCCCATATGGATGAGATCGGGCTGGTGGCTACTTACGTGGATGAAAAAGGCTTTGTCCGTGTTTCTGCCGTTGGGGGTGTATCGCCCCGTTTTTCCATCGGACATACCGTACGGTTTGAAAACGGCGTGCAGGGCGTTTTCACCAGCGGAGTAAAGGCTGATAAAGACCTGAGCATCCGTGATTGCTATATTGATATCGGCGCCGATTCCCGGGATGAAGCGCTGGATCGGATCGAGATCGGGATGACCGCTTGCTTCGTTTCCGAGGTCTTTGAGACCGGGAACAAGATCGTCTCCCACGCGCTGGATGACCGGATCGGGTGCTACTGCTTGATGGAGACCCTGCGCCGGCTCAAAAACTGCACCTGTGAACTGTATGTTGTATTTACCGTCCAGGAGGAGGTCGGTCTCCGGGGTGCCAAGGTTTCCGGTTTCGAGATCGTGCCGGACGTAGCCCTGGCGGTAGACGTAACTTTGAGCGGCGATCATCCGGATGCAGATTTTACCACCGCTGCATTAGGGAAGGGGACTGCCATCAAGCTGCGGGATAGCTCCGCCATCTGTAACCGGGAGGTGGCAGATGACCTGGAGAACTTGGCAAACCGCAAGGGCATCGCTGCCCAGCGGGACGTTTTACCCGCCGGCGGTACCGATATCGGCGCCGTTCAACGACTGGGTCGGGGTGTGGCTGTTTGCGGGCTCAGCATCCCCATTCGCTATTGCCATACACGGGTAGAAATGGCCGACCGCAGAGACGTGGAAGCCACCGTTCGTTTGTTGACGGCATATCTTGAAAAATAGTTGATTTTTTCTTGCTTTTCTGCTATAATATTTAGAATAGTTTATTAAAGGATGTGTAACTTTGCGGTTAAAATGTTTGGATATCCAGGGGTTTAAATCCTTCCCGGATAAAATCAATATCGGATTCGACCGAGGGATCACTGCCATTGTAGGTCCCAACGGCTCCGGTAAGAGTAACGTATCTGATGCCATTCGGTGGGTATTGGGCGAACAATCGAATAAAAGCCTGCGAAGCACCAGAATGGAGGACGTAATCTTCTCCGGTACCGCCAAGCGGAAGCCCCAGGGCTTTGCAGAGGTCAGCCTGACCATTGATAACAGCGACCACGCCCTGAACGTGGACTATAACGAAGTGATGATCACCCGCCGTTATTACCGTAGCGGCGAAAGTGAATATTTTATCAATAAATCGCCGGCCCGTCTGCGGGATATTAACGAACTGTTTATGGATACCGGCCTGGGTCGGGATGGCTATTCCATTATCGGCCAGGGTACCATTGATCAGATCCTGCTTGGCAAGAGCGAAGAACGCCGTTCTATGCTGGAAGAGGTAGCTGGGATCTCCAAGTTCCGCTATCGTAAGACCGAGGCAGAACGGAAGCTGGCCGCCACCGAGGAAAACCTGGTTCGTTTGAACGATATCGTAGGCGAACTGGAGGAACGTCTGCCCGGCCTGGAGCGTCAGGCGGAAAAGGCTCGTAAGTACCTGACGATGTATGAAGAGAAAAAGAATCTTGAAATTTCTCTTTGGCTGGAAGAACTGACCCAAATTAAGGTCAATTCCCAAAAGATTCAGGATAACTATGCCATTGCCAAGGGGCAGTTGGAGAGCCTGACGGTCGAGGTAGAGAATATCGAGGCCGATATTACCAATTTGTTCGATGAAAACGTTAAAATCAATACGGAACTGGATCAGATCCGCCTGCAGCAATCCTCCTGGGAGGAGCAAATGAGCGGTATCAACTCTCAAAAGGCTGTACTGGAAAGCCGTGCGGAGTTTGAGGAAGGCGTGATCCAACGATTGGAGCAGGAGCTCTCCTCCGTCGGTACCCGCCGTGCGCAAACTGAGCAGAATATCGCTCCAATGAACGAACTGATCGAGGCAAAAACTGCCGAGATCGCTGCCGTGGAACAAAAGATCGGCGAAGTATTTGCCGAAATCGAGGCCATCACCGCCAAGGGCGAGGATAACCGTAAGAAGGCCGGGGAACTGCAGACTGCCTTGCAGGAGGTTGGTACCCGTCGGAACCGGATCCAGATGGATATCATCTCCGCTCATTCCACTGCCGAAACCCAGCAACAACGGATCGACGAACTGGATGTTTCCTTAAAGAATCAAAACCTTCAGATCGAAGAGCTGGAAAACGAGCTGGAGGAGATCCGCAACCAAATTACTCAAAAAGAGGACGAAAAACAAAGCGAACTGAATGCGGCCGCCGGTCTGCAGAAAATGCTGGAGATCAAAAACCGCAATTATGATCAGGCCTTGGAGCAGGAGCAACGCTGCGCCAACGAAAAGAATGCTCTGGAGCAAAGAAGCCGGATCCTTTCCGAGATGGAAAAACATCTGGAGGGCTTTGGCGGTGCCGTTAAAGCGGTTATGGAGCAAAGTCGGCGTGGTGCCTTGAACGGCATCGTCGGTACCGTTTCTCAATTGATCAAGGTGGAAGAAAAATACCTGATCGCCATTGAGACCGCTTTGGGCGCCGGGATCCAAAACATCGTCACCAAGGACAGCAATGCGGCAAAAACCGCAATGCTTTGGTTAAAGAGCCGTAACGGCGGTCGGGCAACCTTCCTGCCCTTGAACAACCTGACCCCCAAGGAGATCAATGAAAAATTCAACGGTAAACCCGGCTTCATCGGGATCGCCGATCAATTGGTCGAGGTGGATTCTGCTAATAAATTGGCGATCCACTTCCTGCTGGGGCGCACCCTGGTGTGCGATCATATCGACCACGCTCTGGCTTTGGCTAAATCCATTCAAAACCGCTACCGTATCGTAACGCTGGACGGCCAGGTGATCAACGCCGGCGGTTCCATGACCGGCGGTAGCGCCGCCAAAAACGGCGGTCTGCTCTCCCGTGGGATCGAGCTGGAAAAGATCGAAAAAGAATTGGCGGTCAAGGAACAGGAATACGCTGAGGTTCAGGAAAAACTGGACAAGGCCTCCCGGGAAAAGAATGCTTTGGATGCCCGGATGGAGACCAATCGGGAATCTGTCCGCGCCTTGGATGAAGAGATTGGCCGACTGCAGGGGCTTTGTGAGAATAAGGAAGTGGTTTTGGAATCCTATCGGGATCTTACTGAAGGCTTCCAACGGGAAAAGACTATGCTGTTGGCCGTGATCGAGGCCGCCAATGCCCGCATTCAGGAACTGAACGAAGAGAAAGAGGCCTGCGATCAGGAATCCGCAAAACTGCAGGATCAGTTGACCTCCTTGCAGGGCTTGAGCGAAGAGGATCAGGCTCGGATGGAGGAATTGAAACAGCGTTCCGCCAATTACGAGCTGGATAAGGTGGGCTTCTTTAAGGAGATCGAAGGTACCAAGTCTATGATCGGACAATTGGAAAATCAATTGAGCCTGATCGGTGCCGAGGCCGAAGAAAAGAATGCACAGATCCTGGCCGCCCGCCAAAAGATCGAGGATGCAAAGGCAGAGGCCGCCACCCTGGAGCAACAGGCAGAAGCACTGCGCGGCTTACAAAAGGCCAGCGTGGAGCGTACCAAGGAACTGACCGATCTGCGCCAGGCCCAGGATCAAAAGCAAACGGAGTATCGTCAGGCTCAAAAAGAAAAGAGTGCCGCAAAGGAACGTCTGATCGAAGAGACCTCTCGGTTGGAAAACAAACTGGCTGGGATTTCCGAACAGTCGGATCGGATCATCGCCCAATTGCTGGATGTTTATGAACTGACCGTAACTGAAGCCAAAGAACAGGCACAGCCCCTGGAGGATGCCGCAGAAGCCAAAAAGCGGGTCGCTTCCCTGAAGGGTAGTATTCGTGCCTTGGGTAGTGTTAATATCGAATCTATCGAAGAATACAGCGCCGTTAAGGAACGCTACGACTTTATGAGCAATCAGGTCAACGACCTGATCCAATCCAAAACCGAGCTGGAAAAGATCATTCGGGAACTGTTGAGCCAGATGAAGGATATCTTCTCTGAAAAATTTAAACAGCTGAACGAAGAATTCCAAAAGATATTCTCCGAACTGTTTGGTGGCGGTACCGCTCAATTGATCCTGAGCGACCCCGAGGACGTTCTGAACTGCGATATCGACGTGAAGGCTGCACCTCCGGGTAAGATCATTAAGAATCTGGTATCTCTCTCCGGCGGCGAGCGTGCCTTTACCGCCATTTGCTTGTACTTTGCCATCCTGAAGATCCGCCCCACACCCTTCTGTGTGGTCGATGAGATCGAGGCGGCATTGGACGACGTAAACGTTACCCGCTTTGCAACCTATATGCGTCATTATTGCGAAAACACCCAGTTCGTTTGTATTACCCACCGTCGCGGTACGATGGAAGAGGCCGACGTATTGTACGGTGTCACCATGCCGGAGCAGGGTATATCCAAACTGCTGACCATTAACGTCAACGAGATTGCAGAGCAATTAAAGATTTAGGAGTACGTATGGGCTTTTTTGAAAAACTGAAACAAGGTTTATCCAAGACCTCCAAGAATATCAGCGATAAGATCGATTCGGTCCTGGCCGCCTTCGGTAAGATCGATGAGGATCTGTTCGAGGAATTGGAAGAAGCCTTGATTATGGCAGATATCGGCGTGGATACTACCTTGGAGATCATTGACCATTTGCGCAAGGACGTAAAGCAGGGTCGGATCACCAAGCCGGAAGAAATCAAAAGCCAATTGGTGCAGATCATCGGTACGATGATGGAGGAAGAGGTGGAGCCCCTGCGGTTTGAGACCAAGCCTTCCCTCATCCTGATGATCGGTGTGAACGGTGTAGGTAAGACCACCACCGCCGCCAAGCTGGCGAAGATCTATAAGGATCAAGGTAAAAAGGTGATTTTCGGTGCGGCCGATACCTTCCGTGCCGCAGCTGCAGAACAGCTTGTCACCTGGGCAGATCGTGTGGGTGTGGATATCATCAAGAGCCAGCAGGGTGCTGATCCTGCGGCGGTGGTATTTGATACCATTTCGGCGGCTAAATCCCGTGGTTGTGACCTGATCATCTGTGATACCGCCGGGCGGCTTCATAATAAAACGAACCTGATGAACGAATTAAGTAAGATTCAAAAGGTGATTGCCACCCAATTGCCGGATGCGGATACCGAGTGTCTTTTGGTATTGGATGCAACCACCGGCCAAAATGCCATGAATCAGGCGGTGGAATTTAAAAAGGTAACGCCCCTGACCGGTGTGGTGCTGACTAAATTGGATGGTACTGCCAAGGGTGGTATGGCGATCCCCCTAAAGAACGAGCTGGGCCTGCCCATCCGTTTTGTAGGGGTAGGGGAGCAGATGGACGATCTGCAGCCCTTCGACGGATATGATTTTGCAAAAGCATTATTTTAAGGAAATAAAAAATGAGAGTAGACGGAAGAACTGAAAAACAGTTAAGAAAAATCGAGATTATTAAGGATTATACCATGCACGCCGAGGGTAGCGTGCTGTATTGTCAGGGGAATACCAAGGTGATCTGCACCGCTTCGGTGGAGGAATCCGTTCCTCCTTATCTGCTGGGTACCGGCAAGGGCTGGGTTACCGCAGAGTATTCTATGTTGCCCCGTGCAACCGCTACCCGGAATAAGCGGGATATCAGCAAGCTGAAGCAGGCTCCCCGCAGTACTGAGATCCAGCGGCTGATCGGTCGTGCCTTACGGGGCGCAATTGATCTTGAAAAATTAGGGGAGCGCTCCATCGTGGTGGATTGCGACGTGATCCAGGCCGATGGCGGCACCCGTTGTGCCTCTATTAGTGGCGGCTTTGTGGCTTTGGCCTTGGCCATTCAACGGTTGATGGATGAAGGTAAGCTGGAAGAAAATCCCATTAAAAAGCAGGTTGCGGCCATTTCCGTCGGGATGCTGGGCGATACGCCGGTGGTGGATCTTTGCTATCAGGAAGACAGCAAGGTTGATACCGATATGAACGTGATTATGTCCTCTAACGGCGGATTTATTGAGATTCAGGGTACTGCCGAGGGTGAAGAATTCGATAAAAAGCAACTGGATACGTTGTTGAGCCTGGCCAAGGGCGGTTGCCAACGGATCTTTAAAGCGCAGAGTAAGGTACTTGACTGATGGAAAAGAAGTTTGTGATTGCCACCAATAATCCCCATAAAGTGGTGGAATTTAAAAAGATCCTGGAGCCCTTGGGGATCGATTGTGTTTCTCAAAAGGAATTGGGGCTTCATTGCGATGCCGAGGAGACCGGCACCACCTTTGCGGAAAATTCCTATATTAAAGCCAAAGCAGTCTACGACCTTTGCGGTCTGCCCACCGTTGCCGACGATAGTGGTATTTGTGTGGATGCTTTGGGCGGTGAGCCGGGGATCTATTCCGCACGCTACGGTGGCGAAGGCTATGACGATTGGGGCAGATTACTGCTGCTTCTGAAGAATATGGAGCCCCATGAGGACCGTGCCGCTCACTTTACCTCGGCCATCTGCTGTGTTATGGACGATCAGACAGTGATCGAGGCCGAAGGCTATATCTACGGCACCCTTTTAAGAGAACCCCGTGGTGAAAACGGTTTTGGCTACGATCCCATCTTTTTGCCGGATGGTTACACCAAGACTACTGCAGAGATGGCGGACGTGGAGAAAAACGCCATCAGCCATCGGGGAAATGCTTTGAGAATATTTGCAGAAAAATTAAAGGAGTATTACAATGCTGACAAGTAAGCAACGTGCCAAGCTGCGTGGCCTGGCTTCTACCGAGGATACCATCTTCCAATTGGGGAAAGAGGGAATCACCGAAAATTTCGTTAAATCGGTGGATCTGGCCCTGGCCGCCCGTGAACTGATTAAATTTAAAATCCTGGAAAATGCGCTGATGGATCGCCGTGAAGCGGCCGAAGAGGTAGCCCGGCTGACTAATAGCGAGGTCGTTACCGTGATCGGCACCAAGGTGGTTTTATATCGCCCTGCCGAAAAGCCGGTAATTCAACTGTAAAATGGCTAAGATCCTGGTGTATGGCGGAACCTTTGATCCGCCCCATAAAGGACACCGCAATTTAGTGGATGCCGCCTTTCGGGAGGCTCCATTTGACCGCCTGCTTTTGATCCCATCCTATATTCCGCCCCATAAAAGCCATTCACCCTCCTTGCCCTTTGAGATCCGAAAAGGTCTTTTGCTGGATCGTTTCGGCGACCTGCCGGGGGTCGAGGTGCTGGATGTTGAACAACAGCGGGAGGGTAAGAGCTATACCGTGGATACGGTGCAACAGTTGGAACAGCTGTATCCCGGGGATACCCTCCATTTTCTCATCGGGAGCGATATGTTTTTATCCTTTGAAAGATGGCGCTGCTTTGAAACCTTGCTTCAAAAGTTGGTTTTGGTGGTGGGCTCCCGGGAAGAAGGGGATCTGGAGGAATTGCGGCAGCATCGCTGTCGGATGCTGGAAAAATATGATTGTAAAGGGATTATCCTTTGCAGCCATAATCCCGTGGTTTGTTCCTCAAGTGCCATGCGTGAGCTGGGTGATGGTCTTGCAGGCCGCATTTATAAGCATATCGGTAAGGCATTGGACGTAAAGCGTGCCCGTCATACTTTCCGGGTGGCGGAATATGCAAGCGCCGTGGCGCCTCGCTTTGGCCTGGATCCGGAGCAGGCGTATTTGGCCGGCCTTCTGCACGACGTAACCCGCTGTTATCCTGCGGAATGGCATTTGAATTATATTCAAGAGCACGGAATCGAAGTATCCGCCGAGGACCTGCAATACCCCCATATTTTGCACCAATACACCGGCGCAAAATTTGCTGAAGCAGAACTGGGTGTCCGGGATCCTTTGATCTTGGAGGCGATCCGATGTCATACCACCGGCAAGGAGGGGATGGATCTTTTTGAGATGCTGATCTTTTTTGCCGATAGCTGTGAACCCGGGCGTGATTACCCCGGTGTTCAGGAACTTCGCCTTGTGGGTGAAGAAAATATTAAAAAGGGAACGCTCGCTGTTTTAAAACATACCACAGCGTTTTTAATAGAAAAGGGGAGCCCGGTGCACTCAACTACCGCGGCGGCCCAAAGCTTTCTTGAAAAGGAGTTGAAAGAAGAATGAATGAAGCGGTAGAACTTGCTGTTAAAGCGTTAGATAGCCGTAAGGGACTGGATATCGAGGTGCTGCGAGTCAGCGATATTACCGTAATGGCCGATTATTTCGTGATCTGCACCGGTACCTCCAGTACCCAGATCAAGACCTTGGCCAACGAGGTGGAATATGAATTAAAGGAAAAATTGGATCTGGAACCCCTGCATCGGGAAGGGTACCAGGGCTCCGATTGGATCCTGCTGGACTACGGATTTTTGATCGTCCACGTCTTTTTGCATAACGCACGCGATTTTTATAAATTAGAACGCCTTTGGAGCGATGGGGAACACATCGATCCGGCAACCATCATCGACCAGGAGGAAAAGAACGATGAAGTATGATTACAGTGCCATTGAGAAAAAATGGCAAAAGTATTGGGATGAGCACGAAAGCTATAAGGCAGAGATCGATCATTCCAAGCCCAAGTTTTACGGATTGGTAGAATTCCCGTATCCTTCCGGCCAGGGTCTCCACGTGGGTCATCCCCGGTCTTATACGGCTATGGACATCATCTGCCGTAAAAAGAGAATGGAGGGCTACAGCGTTCTGTACCCTATGGGATGGGATGCCTTCGGTCTGCCTAGCGAAAACTTTGCGATCAAGAATAAGATCCATCCTGCCATCGTGACCGAGCGGAACGTGGCCCGCTTTAAGAGCCAGCTGAAGTCCCTGGGTCTTTCCTTCGATTGGTCCCGGGAGATCAACACTACTGATCCTAACTATTATAAGTGGACCCAGTGGATCTTCCTGCAACTCTTTAAAAAGGGTCTTGCCTATAAAAAAGAGATGAACGTGAACTGGTGTACCGGCTGTAAAGTGGTTCTGGCCAACGAAGAGGTGGTCAACGGCGTTTGTGAGCGCTGTGCCAGCCCCGTTGTTCATAAGGTGAAGAGCCAGTGGATGTTGAAGATCACCGAATATGCCGAAAAACTGCTGGAAGGTCTGGACGGTGTGGATTACATCGAACGGGTCAAGACCCAGCAGATGAACTGGATCGGTAAATCCACCGGTGCCACCGTTCGCTTTGGTACCACCGCCGGCACCGAGCTGGAGGTTTATACCACCCGTCCCGATACCCTGTTCGGCGCAACTTATATGGTAATTGCGCCCGAGCATCCGATGGTAGACGAATATAAGCATCTTTTGAAGAACTACGATGCCGTGGTTGAATACCGCAACACCGCCGCCGCCAAGAGCGATTTTGAAAGAACCGAGCTGGTGAAGGAAAAGACCGGCGTTCAGCTGGATGGCATCAAGGGTATCAATCCCGTGAACGGGAAGGAGATCCCCATCTTTGTTTCCGACTACGTATTGATGACCTACGGCACCGGCGCTATTATGGCGGTACCCGCCCACGATACCCGTGACTATGAATTCGCTAAGGTCTTTGATCTGCCCATTATTCAGGTTGTGGCAGGCGGAGATATTTCCGAAGCGGCATTTACCGATGTAGAAACCGGCACGATGGTCAACAGCGGCTTCCTCAACGATTTGGCCGTGGAAGAAGCCAAGAAAAAGATCATCGAATATTTGGCTGAAACCGGTAAAGGTGCACCCAAAACCAATTATAAATTGCGTGACTGGGTATTCTCCCGTCAGCGTTATTGGGGCGAGCCTATTCCCATTATTCATTGCCCTGTTTGCGGTGCTGTGGCTGTTCCCCAAGAGCAACTTCCTTTGTTGCTTCCCGATGTGGAAAGCTATGAGCCTACCGATAACGGTGAAAGCCCCTTGGCGGCGATGGAAAGTTTTGTAAACACGACCTGTCCCTGCTGCGGAGCCGCCGCAAAGAGAGAAACCGATACCATGCCTCAATGGGCAGGTTCTTCTTGGTATTTCCTGCGGTATATGGATCCCCATAATGAAGATGCTTTGGCATCCGAAGAGGCATTGGAGTATTGGGGTCCTGTGGATTGGTATAACGGAGGTATGGAGCATACCACCCTCCATTTGCTGTATAGCCGTTTCTGGCATAAGTACTTGTATGACATCGGTGTGGTTAAGACTGCCGAGCCTTATGCAAAGCGTACCTCTCACGGTATGATTTTGGGTGAAGGCGGCGAAAAGATGTCCAAATCCCGTGGCAACGTGGTAAACCCCGACGATATGGTAGAAC
>JAZQAR010000162.1:0-1822 GCA_045545315.1 Eubacteriales bacterium
AGTTGATGATGCGGTTGCCCCGATAGATCAGACCCTTGTCGTAAAGCTTAACAAAAACTTCCTTCACGGCCTTGGAGCAGCCCTCGTCCATGGTAAAGCGCTCCCGATCCCAATCGCAGGAGGAACCTAATTTCTTCAGCTGATTGATGATCCGGTCGCCGTACATCTTTTTCCAATGCCAAACGCGCTCCAGGAAGTTGTCCCGACCCAGGTCGTAGCGGGTGAGACCCTCTTCCTTGCGCAGAACCTCTTCCACCTTGATCTGGGTGGCGATACCGGCGTGGTCGGTGCCGGGGATCCAAAGGGCATTAAAGCCCTGCATCCGCTTGTAGCGGATCAGAATATCCTGCAGGGTCTCGTCCAGGGCGTGCCCCATATGGAGCTGACCGGTTACGTTCGGGGGCGGAATTACAATGGTAAAGGGCTCCTTGGTTTCATCCGGCTCGGAATGAAAATAACGGCCCTTCAGCCAAAAATCGTATATTTTATCCTCAAATTCCTGAGGATTATATACCTTTTCCAATTCTTTCATAGATACACTCCTTCCAAAAATAAAAAACTCGCCTCAAAGAACTCTTTGAGACGAGTAAAACAATACCCGCGGTACCACTCAAATTGCGCAAGAGCCTTGCGCCTCTTAAAAACCGTTACGTGGCTGAAACGGGAAGGTTCTAATAAGAGCTAAGGGCTCCGTTCTTCCTTCCGGCTCGGAAACTACCATCCAAATTCCCCGCAGAACGGCTCGCACCAACCGCCGCTTCTCTGACCTTGCGGAATAGGGATCCTTTTCGTCATCGCCTTTTAACAGAATAACTATAACATATTAGGAAAGAATTTGTCAATATTATTTTTTCCAGCCCGGCAGCTCACTGCGGGCAACAGCGCCAAAGAGCTTTTCCCTGAGACCCGGGAACCGCCCTTCGGCTTCCTTTAAAAGGTCCTTGGTCTCTTTTCGCATGGAGGTGTGATCCATGGGGCAGGGGTTCTTGATCACGGGGATCCCCAATCGCTCCACTGTGCTTTCGATCTGTCGCTCGGTCAGATAGATCATAGGCCGGATGGTGCGCACGTCCTTGCGATCCAGGTAAGTCACCGGCTGAAAACAGCCGATCCGACCCTCGTAAACCAAGTTCATCACTAAAGTTTCGACAACGTCATCCCGGTGATGTCCCAAGGCAATGGTGCGGCATCCGGCTTCAATGGCGCCGTCGTGCAGGGAGCCCCGCCGCATCTTGGCGCATAGAGCGCAGGGATTGCTCTCCTGCCGAATGTCAAAGACCAGGGGCGCAATGTCCGTTTTGCGGATGATCAGGGGCACCTCCAAGGAATCGCAATAGCGTTGCATTTCTTCTATATTAATATTATCGAACCCCGCATCGATAAATATGGCCACCAGACTGAACCCGGCGGGATGATAGCGGGAAAGATGCTTCAGCCCCTGGAGCATCAGCATGGAATCCTTGCCCCCGGATAGGGCAACGGCGATTTTTTCGCCCGGGAGGATCATTTTAAAATCATCCACCGCTCGGCGCAGATACCCGGAGATCTGTTGCATCCTCGTTTCACGTCCTTTCTGCAAGTTATTTTAAAGGTTTTGTGGCAAAAATGCAAATATTTTTTGTAAATTGAAAGTGAGTAAATTGGAGGAAAACAGAGTAAAAACGAGCAAAAAAGAGATCGAAAAGAATAAATTGATTTTTTTGAAAAAAGGTGTTGACAACGGGGCCCGGCTTGTATTATAATAACGTGGCGATAAAAGAAAAGAATTTTTGGAGGAAGTAACGATGTCTACTTTTATGAAAAAGCAAGAGCAAGTTGCCCG
>JAZQAR010000163.1:0-18448 GCA_045545315.1 Eubacteriales bacterium
CTTTTTTCTATCCAATCCGAAGGATTGGTATGGTATCTCGCATAAGCGAGGATGTAATCAGTTCGCTTTGCGAACTGTAAGTCATCAAGTCGAAAGACTTGAATGTTCTTTCCTTCGCATTGACTTTATACCGCTTTTGTACTATGATATAAATAGGAGGTGGTTTTAATGAAAAAACTTTTACTTACCATTTCAAGCATTTTGTTGATTTTGGTATTGACCGCATGCGATACCAAAGGGAAGAATGCCGATTCAGATAAAAACGATGAGTCAGAAGGTCCAAATCCCCACGCTATTGTGGTGGAAGATGATAAATTCTATGATACCGATGAAGATTCTCCATCAAAAACAACAAAGCCTGATAACACAGAGGATTTTGCCGATCAATCAAAGGAAGATAACCAGCCCCAAAGCGATACCGAAACGGTCTCTGACGATAAGGGAACAAACAATAATAACACTCAATCAACCCAAACTGATTCTTCAAAAAGCAATACCAAAAAGCCCTCCGGCAATGACGTAACAAACAATAATAACACTTCTCAAAGTAATACAACAAAGCCCTCTAACAATAAGGTAACGAACAATCATAATCAATCAGCGCAAAATAACGTTTCCCAAAGTAATAACAGCACACCCTCTAAGAATAACATAACGAACAATCATAATCAATCAACACAAAATAACGTTTCCCAAAGTAATAACAACACGTCCTCTAACAATAACGTAACCAATCATAATCAATCAACACAAAATAACCCTTCCCAAAGCAATAACAGCACGCCCTCTAACGGAACAACCGCCAACGCTTACGAAAACATAGATAACGGCGTTTTGGAAAAGGTAACTTCCGAAAAAATGAACGTGCCTCAAAATATGGAATTATTAGGCACAAACGACGCCAAAGAAGAAAATAATTCTAAAAATATGAAAGCAACCGTCGCCTTATATCAACTTGACGGTAACGTGGTTAATTGGGTGGAGGAAAAGGGTTTGCTTTACGTCATAACGGCGGGAAATAACCGATTGGTGGTTATAAACGAAAAAACCATGATGGCGGTTGCGAATGTTCCCCTTGCAGGCTCCCCCGCAGAAATGAATCTTGTTGGGGATGAAATTTATATTTCCCTGCCCGATTTATGCAGAATTGATATTTTTTCAAAATCAGACTTTGAAAAAACGTCTTCCCTCTATTTTGATCACGAAGTTTCATCTTTTTGTGTGAATGGGGATTACATTTATTATTCCGAACATTCCCAGCACTGTGAAGTGTATAAGAAAAATATAACCACAGAAGAATTAACAAAAATTCTTCCCAACAGCGGTTGGACGTTTTATCAACCCAAGCTGTATTTGAATAAGCAGGATAATATTTTGTATATCGGCGAAAGCGGCAGTTCCGGAAGCACCCTGTATTATTATGATGCAACGACCCTACAACTCAAAAGCGTATTCAAAAAGGATAATTACGGTATCATGAATCATACCAGGGATATTTTCCATATAGGCGATGACATTATCTGGGGCAATTATCGTTTGTCGGATACAAATGGAAAACATATCGTCGGTAAATACGGCAATGTACCTTACGGCAGCGTTAATTTTGCCTCAAAAGAACTGGTTTCAACCTTTGAAGGTATTTTCCTGGCGGATACTTATGAGTGTATTATAAATTATTTCGATGCCGGGTTTAAATTTGAATACGTATTGGTAACAGACTCTTATAACCTGTTCTTCCGTGCCAGAACCGTTGATAATAACATCATTATCGGCATCAATTTCAGTATGCAATAAGTTTAAAGAACCATAAAACCCTTACTGTAAAAACAGTAAGGGTTTTATTCAGTCTGTCAAAAAAAGGCAGAGTTTAATTGACATTTTCAAAAAAAGATTTATAATATTTATGAGGTGATGATCAATGGACGATAAAGCATACGCAAAATATAACGAAAAACGGAATGCGATCATTGCGGAATACCGCAAAAAGAAAATGAAGAACGTGGGGTTAGTGCTGGGCATCGGCTTCGGCATCGCCATCGTTTGCTTCCTGGTGGGCTGGTTTGGACTGAAGAATATTCCCGTAACCGCTGTGATCACTTTGGTTGCCGCTCTGTTCAGCATCCTTTATGCCCGTATTCGGGTAGTAACCATCAACCACGCCAGACAGCAGAAATTGATGGAATTTGAAGACAGCACTTTATTGAAAAACTATTAAAAAAGTGGGAGCTTAACGCTCCCACTTTTTTACTTATTTTGCAAATTCTTTTAAACGGTTGCGGAAGTGGGCATAGTTTTCGAAGGATACCTCTTCCGGTACGCCATGGTCGCAGGAGGGAATATACCCACCTCGCTGATACATAATGGGCATAATTCGGTCCACCTCTTTGTCGATGGCTTCTTTTCCCATAGAGAGAATCCGCTTATCAAACCCGCCCCGGATCAAAAGATCGGGATATTTTTTGCCCAGCTCAACCACGTCGCATCCGGAAGCCACTTCAAAAGGTGACATATAGGTCATTCCGATTTCTTTATAAAGATCGATTACCGTGTGTGCTGCGCCGTCCGTATCGATCTGCACGTGTAGCGATTTATTTTTGTTTCGGGATTTAATGTTTTGGATCAATTGCTGATAATAAGGAAAAAGAAATTCTCGAATCATATCGTGGGAGATCAGGCTGGAAACGTTATAGCAGATATCTTCGGCCAAAAAGAGTTCGTCGATATCAAAATATTTTTGATGATAAGCGATTAATTGATCCGTAAGACTAAGCCAGGCTTCCATACATTCGTGGATCAATTCCGGCATATCGTAAAAGGCATATAGCACATCCTCCGGGCCCATAAGCGAGCGGAGATACATATAGCCTCCAACCACCTTTTCGCCCAGATATTTCCCGCGGAGTACTTCTTTTTGAATTTCTGGAATCATTTGATCAAATTGCCGATAACGGAATTCTGTTTTGGGATCAAGCCGCCATTTTACGTTTTCTACCCAGGTTTTCATATCTTTAACCGGGTGATCTGTATATTCGGGCATAAATCCGTTTCGTCTTCCCTTGAAATATAAAACGTGCCGTCCCGCAAAATCCTGAACCAACTCGTAATTGCCACGATCTTCCAGCACTTTTTCTTCAAAAGGAGGTTCAAACGGCGCCTCACACCAACCCAATTGCCTGATATAATGGATCCCCATTTCATCAAAATCAAATAGGTGGTTCAGATCCTCCCCTTGCTTTATATGCCCTTCCTTTTGCCATCTTTCCTTGGTAAAAAAACCGAATTCTCTCATAATGATGGGGGCATTAGCCTTCTTTTCATAAAAATTATGATATTTCTGAATATCATTTTTAATCCGTTGCTCCAAGTTCATAATAGAGGTCCTTTCTTCTGCTTTTATTTATACTATACGGAAGTTTAATTGAGATGTAAATGCATTTTTTTCTGATTTTGATATACTTTTCGGAATAACTTTGATATACTTAAGGTGGATTTAAAGAAAGGGAGAATACAGATGCTGAATTCTTTATCGCAACCCATCAAAGCTTCTGCGGCGCCTTCTATGATATTAAAAAAGATTTGGAAGGTGGAAGCGGATGACCGTTATTTGGTCAAAAAATTACCCAATGCGGATCCAACCTATATTGCGTTACGTACCGTAAGCGGTGAGGGGTCTATTGAAATCTGCGGAAAAAACATTTCTTTATCGCAAGATACCTTGTTGATCTGCCGGTATAAAGATATCAGCGTTTATAGAACCAAGGGGGACTGGTGGAAGTTTTATTGGTTTGAATTTGAATGGAATCTGCCTAAAATGCCGGTGAATCGGATTTTAAGGATCTCGCCCTTTCCGGGGGAACTCAATCTGATGGATCAATGCTTTCTTTCATTTTCGGATTCAACGTTGGAAAAGGCCGGCCATTTATCTGCGCTGTTTTCGGTTATATTGATGCATTGGATCGAAAAGACCTATAAAAAAGAGAATGAAGCCGAACGCTTTGTGACCAATGCCATCACCTATATAATGAATCATATCAATCAGCCTGTTACCGTTTCCGAGTTGGCAAGTAATATGGGGATTAGCGAGCGTTACTTCCGTCATTTATTCAAACTCCAAACCGGAAAATGTCCCCGGGAATATATTTCGGATCTGCGGCTCAATATGGCTAAAGATATGCTGTTGACCGGATCCTTTTCCGTTAAGGAGATCGCATATTCTTTGGGCTTTCAAAATCCTTACTATTTCTCCCGCTTTTTTAAAGAGCGAACCAACCAATATCCCTCCGAATACCGAAAAGAAAAACGAGAGGATCATTTCTTTTGATCCTCTCATTTTTTTACTTTTTCCAGTTTAAAAGTGTTTCAGCCGTTTCATCCAGGCTTTCCAACCGATTGTCGTGCATAAATTCCAGCATCAAGGGGCGGTTGCCCAGTAGGGTTAAATACTGCGCCCATTCAGCGGCTCCCTCCAAAAGGGGGAGCCGCTGTTCCCGTTTCCAATGGAAAACGTGGGCGGCCTCCACGTAGGGTAACAGCGCCCGCAGGGCATCCAGATTATAGTCCAAGGAGCGGAACTGATTGGGTTGCCAAAGCATCCGCAGGTTGGGTCGATCTACGTCTCGGATAAACTGCAGGGCGGTGTGGTATTCGTCGGTCACCGTCTTGTTGTGGCATTCCAGGCAGATCTTTTTGTGGGGCGCCAGGTCACAGATCCGGCGGGCATCCTCCACCAAGGCCCGGTAGTCCTCGGTTTTCAATTTGTCGCTGGGGGAATTGCCGCCCCAGACCCGGATATTGGGGGTTCCCAGGGCGTTGGCGGAAGCCAGCACCGCCTCGAACAGGTCGGGCTCGCTTTCCCCAATTATGTAATAGGAGCCGTAGGTGGGCAACGCAATGCCCGCTTCTTCGCAAGCCGCCTTCAATTGGGCGGCTTTTTGAACGTCCCCGTGGGGGCAATGAACGTCACCGCCCCATTCAATGGCCTCCAACCCCGCCGCCTTGACAGCGGCGATAAGGGTTTCCGGGCTCTGATCCCGAAAGGAGATCGAAACTAATCCATTCATATCCGGTACCTCACGCCATGGTTTCCAGCATCTTTAAAGACACTTCGTATTCGCAGGGGGTCCCCGCCTTGTGTCTGTAGAATTCATCCCGCATATAAACGGCCATCCGCTCCACCTCGTTGCCGGAGGAACCGGCGATGTGGGGGGTCAGGAACACGTTGGGCAGGGAATAGAAGGGGCTGTTTTCCACCGGCGGCTCCGGATCGGTCACGTCCAAAAGGGCGGTAAGATCCGGCCGCTCCTGCAGTACGGCCAACAACTCTTCCTCCACCACCTGGGCGCCCCGCCCGGTGTTGATGAAGGTGGCGCCTTGGGGCATGGAAGCAAAATGCTTGCCCTTTAGCATCCCGACGGTGGCGGGCAGATTGGCCACGTGGTTGGATACAGTCTGGCATTGGGCAAATAATTCTTCCAACGTCACCAATTTTACGCCCAATTCCTTGGCGGTTGCTTCCGGCAGGAAGGGGTCGTAGACCAAAATTTCTAAATCAAATTGGTTCAAAAGGCGGATCACCATCTTGCCGATCATACCCGCACCGATGATCCCCACCTTACAGCGGTAATTTCCCGGCATGGCGGCGTGATAGGCTTTGGCGGCATTCCGTCCTTCCAAACAATCAGACATCAAAGTCGATTGAAAAAAGCCCTTGTTGGCCAGCAAGATCTGTGCCAAAGTATATTCCGCCACCGGCACCGCATTGGCGCCCCAGGCGCTGATGACCTTGATGCCCCGATTCAAAAACGCCCGTGCAAACTTCTGCACCGAGCCCGCCGCATAAAAAACAACCTTCAGATCCGGCAGACACCGGGCAATTTCCTCCTCGGTGAAGGTGGGCATCCCCCAGGTGGAAAAGATACATTCCACCCCTTGGCCCAAAACGGGATCTGCCAAAAGCGCTTCCTTGGTCACAGCGGCGGGATCCAATCCGGCATCGGTTTTCAATTGCTCCAATAATTCGGCGGTATAAACCTTGTATAGCTTTTTGCCGCCCATTAAAATACTTTTCATTTTCGTCGTTCCTTAATAAATATTCTGATCCTCCCGGTACCGGCGCCAAACGTTTTCAAAAAAGCCGTCCTCCGCCGGAATGGGGCGCACAGGCCGCCAACGGCATTCAAAACCCTCTGCCGTTTGAAGGGTCTCCTGTACCTGACTGCGGGTCTCGCCCTGCTCCTCGGCAAACCGGAACTGTTCCTCCAGCCCTTGGCGCAGGCGACCCTTTTCGTCAAAATTCAGGGCAGAGCCCCGGGTGGCGCCCACGGTCTTACCATAGTGGAGCATAGCGGTCAGCACCGCCTCCTGGGTCACCAACAGATCCTTTAATTTATAGTATAACACCGCATCGCCGTTATGGCAATCCACAGCTTGCAGATCCTTTTGGGTCTGCTCCAAAGCCTGCTCCAGGGCATCCTGCTTGCGGATGGCGCCGGCCAGGTCGCTCATTCTGCGCTGAGCCTTCAGAATCACCGGAGCGGCGCTGTCGCCCTTGAGGGCAAAATAGCCCTGATGCCGTTGCAGGGCCTCTGCCAATATCCCTTCAAAGCCTTCTCCGGCCGGATGGGGATGGGCGCCGATGTACTGTGCCGCCCGCAGAGAACCCACCTGCCCCGCATTGAGAGCGGATCCACCGGGTCGGGTGACCCCGTGGGTGCCGGCGCATTCCCCGGCGGCAAATAACCCCCGAACGTTGGTCTGCCACCAGCAATCCACCGCCAGACCGCCGTTGTGATGCTGCGCGCAAAGGGCGATCTCCAGGTATTCCTTGGTGATGTCCAGCCCCTTACCTGCATAAAGGTCGATGGCGGGAGCGTTCATCTTGGCTAACCGCTCAATGGGCGTGCCAAAACAGGCCTCGGCCTTGTGCAGATAAAGATAAGCCTCCTCCGATAACCGCTCAAAATCCACGGTCTCCAGCCCAAAGGGATTGCGGGTGTAATCCAGATAGACCCGCCGATGCTTTAAAACACATTCCCGATAAACCAAAAGATCGATCACCGAGGAGCCCTTCAGCACCTTTTTGGAATCAAAGGGCCATTGATAGCCCTTTAAAAAGACGTTGGAAAGGGCCTCGTAGGGATCCTTGAAATAATCGGACAAGAATTCATATTCATTGCCGTCCTCATCCACCGAAACGAACCGGGGCAGTACTTGCATATAGGTGCCGGATACGTTCCAGCGGGGGGCAATGGAGGCCAGCCCAAACTGCCATTCCGTCAAATTTTGCGCCTTGGCGCCGGCCGTCAGCCCCAACCCGGTGGAACCGGTGTGACATTCGGGGAAAACGCTGTCCGCATAGATCCCCGCCGGGCCGCCGGTGGCCAAAACGATATCGCCGCACCGAAAGGCGGCGTATGCGCCGGTGGCCTGCTCCAGGCAAAGAAGCCCGCAGACCTCGTTGTTTTCTTTCAAGATTTCAACAGCCAGGTAACCGTCGTAGCCGGGGATCTCCAATTCCTGCGCCTTTTTCTCCAAAGCCTCGGTCATAAACTTTGAGGTTAAAGGGCCTGCGCTGGTGGCCCGGGCAAAGGGATCGTGGTCGGTCTTATAGCCCACGTATTCTCCGTAGCGATTGACCGGGAAGGGAACCCCCGCCTCGCAAAGATTCATAAAGCACCGGGCCGAAAGAGCGGCCTCGCAAAGGGCGTTGTCCCCGTCTACGCTTCCGCCGGCGAACAGATTTTCTGCCATCTGAGCCACGCTGTCCGGGGCATCCCCGCCCAGCCCTAACTTGTAATAGGTCTGCTTGTCGCTGCCGGTATTGCGAGAGGTTCCGCATTGGATCCCCTCGGTGACGATGGCGACGTTTTTGCCAAACTGCTTCAGACGGCAGGCGGCGTTAAAGCCGGCCGCACCGCTGCCCACCACGATGGCATCATAAGTAAAAATCTTCATCTTATAATCTCCGAATATGAAATCCGCCGTCCACGTCCAGGGATTGGCCGGTCACGTAGGGCAGAGCCCCGCTGCAAAGGGCCCATACGGCCGAGGCAATGTCCTCGGGCTTGCCCCAGCGCTTGATGGGAAGCAGACCCCCGTCGATGAGGGCATCGTATTTGGCCTTTACCTTTTCGGTCATCCCGGTGGCAATGATGCCCGGCCGGATCTCGTTTACTTGAATGTTAAATTCCGCCAACCGATCGGCAAACAGCTTGGTGATCATAGAGACCCCCGCTTTAGAGATGCAGTATTCTCCCCGGCTGGTGGAACTGGTGTAGGCGCTCATGGAGGAGATGTTCACAATGGAGCCGCTTTGCTGTTTGGCCATCTCCCGTGCCGCCAGCTGGGTCAAAAAGAAGGTGCCCTTGGTGTTGATGTCCATCACAAAGTCGTAGCTTTCCTCGGTCATTTCCAGAATATCGTTGCGTACCTTGGGGGCAACCCCGGCCACGTTGATCAGCATATCAATGCGGCCGTATTGCTCTAAGGCGGCTTGAACGAACCGATCCCGATCTGCGCCCTTGCTCAGATCCCCCTGCAGATAGACCACCTCGCCCGGCAATTCAGCGGGCAGAGCAGGGGCAACGTCCATCCCCAAAACCACGCAGCCTTCTTCCAATAATTTTTTTGCGGTGGCAAACCCGATCCCACCGGCCACCCCGGTGACTAATGCGATTTTTTTCATTATTTGATCTCCGTTAATTCAAAGTGTAATTGGCTTTCCTTGCCGCAACTGTGATGAAAGGTGATGCGGTTCAGATGCTCTTGTCCCCAAGCAAGGGTCAGCTTGGAATCATCCGAAAATTCCACGCAGTCCAAGGTAATGGCGCCTTCTTTGTCACAGGTCAGCAAAAAGTGATCCCCCAAAAGAACGCCGTTCTTTTCCGCCTTACAAGGCAGGGGAGTGATGAATCGGCTTTGGATCTCGTTTTGATCTTTGGCAAAAACGAAAGAATCCGTCACCGTGATCCCTTGCTCTTTCAATTGGATCAATCGGGTAACGTCCTGTACCCCCGCCTGTTCGGGATAAGCGGAAGCAAAGGAAATTTTGGCGGTATTTCCGTCGAAGGTAAAGGCATCGGAATGAAACTCCCGTCCGTGCTCCTGGGCCGTTCCGTTGATCAGGGGCAGATTGTGCCAATGGGATTGCATGCACCAGATCTCATATCGACGGGCAGAAAAGGTTTGGGCGGTATAAGTGCCGCAACTGGGGTCGATCAACAGGGGCTTGTTTTGATGGTATACGATAAAACTGCCCACGTCGTTGTGGTTATGGCTTTCCCGATTATGCCCGCCCTTGGCGGCATAATGCCAATCTCCCTTGCGGGCAAAGGCATTTTCAATGCTGTATAACGCCACGTTTTCCTGCCCCTTAAAGGCAGGTCGGCTGCGGATCTCGTCTTCGTAAATGATTTCTGCCAAATTTCGTTTCAATTTAGAATCCCGCTGTAAGTGGGGTTCCTTCTTTTCTTTCAGCAAAAATTCCTGCGCCAGGTTCATCATTTCTTCGTCCCCGATGCGCTTGCCATAAAGATAAAGCATTCCGCTCAGTGCGTGGGTCTGCTTCGGGGTGCCGTCGGCAAAATTCACAAAATAATGATCCCCGATATAAACCCGGCGGATATATTTCCCCGTGTTCACGATTTTTTCGTCGTTAAAGAAATTGATCGCTCCGTTACTGGCCACGTAAAGCTGATCGCAGAATTCAAACAACGTTCCGCCTGCGACCGACCAATAGCAACACCCTTCGTCACAGCCACCGTCGGTGGGGTAGATGTTGTAGTAAACGTCCATTTCACGGAACATTTTTTTCATTCCCTTTTCAAATACGCCTTTGCGGGGCTCCATCAACAGGAACACCGTCAACAGGTTCGAAAGGATCCAGGGGGTCCAGTTGTTGATGGTGTGGGGGATTTCCCCCATCCACCAGGCATCCAGATGGTCTAAGTAAGGCGAAACGATCCGCCGGTCCATCTCATATTCCAGGCGAGAGAGGATCTCGGGGCAAAAGGCGTGTAATTCCTTATAAAGCAGGTAATACACCCCCGCCAGCAAAGAGGCCGTCTCTGCCGCAAACAGATCAATGTAAGGATATTGAGCATCGGGAATGTGGTATAACTCTTTTTTATCCTTGTAATGGGCAGAAAGCCCCCAATAGGTTTCCTCACAAATGGCAAAGATCCCGTTTACGATATCGGGCAGAAAACGTCCCCGGTATTCAGCAAGTTCTCCGATTAAGAGGGAAAGCAATGCGCGCCTGCGGGCAAAATGGGGCTTTTCCTGCTTGATACGGTTTCCTTCCCCGTGGTAAGCCATAAAATCCGTGGCATAGGCCTGGGGCCAGGTGTAGTTCAGATATTGCTCCCCTTCGGTCACGTGTTTGGCTTTGGTCTTATCGCTCCAGAACGTACGGTCCTTTGCGGGGGGCCAAAGGGGTGTGGAAAGATCCAGGGTCTCAACGGGGTGTTGGTCCAGCCATTCTTTAAACATGTCCGTTCTCCTTACATTTTTTGTATATTTCCAGATAAGGATCTTTATCGTGAATCACGCATCCCGGCGTTCCGCCGGGGGTACGCATGATCTCGGTGCATTTGGAACAGCAGATACAGCATTTTTCCCGCTTCATACCTTCTCCCGCCAAAATATCCTTGGCAAAATCCGGGTAGGCAAAAATGGTGCGGCCAAAGCCGGCAAAATCAAAGCCGCCCTCATTGATCAAGGCCGCCGCCACCTGGGGTGCGGCCACGCCTAAGTAAGAAAGTCCCGAACTGATGAGCGCCATCTTCGGCGCATAGTTCTTCATCTCGGCAATGCCCTTCAGCATTCGGGCAACTCCCTCCAAGGGATGCTCCTCGGCGGTGTAGCCGCCCATGGCGAAGGGACGGTTCACGTGGGGGTTAAAATAGGGGTTCCCCATGGTGATGTTGAGAAGACGAACACCGTCCTCGTATAAGCCCTTGATCAGTTTGCCCGGCTCGGTGGGATCAAAGCTTAGCCCCTCGCCCTTGGCAACGCCAAAGCCCAGGGGGTATTCAAAGCCGTCGTAGATATTCATTCGGGAGGATACGATAAAATCCTTACCGCAACGCTCCATCGCTCCTTGAATGCTCTCCCGCAGAAGACGGGTGCGGTTTTCAAATGAACCGCCGTACCGACCGGGACGCTCGTAGGCCGAGAGCAGTTCGCTGTTCAGGTAACGGTGACAGCATTTGATGTCCACCCCGTCAAAGCCCACCTGCTCCGCCATTTCTGCACCCCGGATCAAGGCCTCTTTTACCCGATCCAGATATTCGTCGGTTACGATCCGCTCCGGGGCAATGGGGGCATCCTTTTCAAATAAGGGATTGTTATAGGCGATCAAAGGCGCCGGAACGCCCCGGGGCTTACTGTACCGCCCGGAATGGGTGGCCTGCATCAGCACCAGGGGTTCATAGCCGTTTTCCTTTAAAGCGGTCTCCTTGATATGCTCGACCTGCTTTTTAAAATCGTCCAGGTTCCCCTCGTGGATATAAAGCTGACGGGGGTTGGCGCGCCCCTCCTCCATCACGGCGGTGGCCTCAAACCAAATGATCCCCGCACCACCCTTGGCAAAGCGGTCATACCGCCGCTTGGTCAGGGTATCGGGGCTTCCGCCGGGGGTGCCGTCACAGCCCTCCATGGCCTGGCAAACCAGCCGGTTGGGGGCGGTTTTGTTGCCGATGGTCAGGGGCTTGGCCAATATCGATAGATCCTCAGAATAGGGTAAATTTGTACCCAGTTCCCGGTTCTGCAGGCAAAATTCTTCCTGCGTTAAATATACTTTTCTTTTCATTTTTTATCATCTCCGATTTTATTCTAATCCTTTTTGCTGTAAAACACCATATAAAACCTGCCTGATTTTATGTAAATCTTGCAAAATTCCAAAAATATGCTACAATGATCCCAGAGGTGATTTTAAAATGGATAGCCTGATTCATTCCGCATATTTTTCCGGGGATCTCTTTAAGCACGCCTCCCATTACCACGATTGCCACCAGCTTTTGCTGATCGTTAAGGGTCGGGTGCAGATCCGGGTGGGGGAGGAGCAATACCAAGCGGGCCCCGGTCATATTGCCCTGTTCAGCCGCTACGAGCAGCATTCCGTGGAGGTGCTTTCCGGGGAATACGAGCGTTATATTTTAAGATTGCGCCCCTCTGCGGCGGGGGAGGGCGGCCGAGTCTTCGGCCTGCTTTCCAATCGTCCCCGGGGCTTCCGGCATATTCTGGACGTTTCCGCCGACCTGGACTTGTTCATCTCTTTGTTTGAGGGCATCATCCGCGAAGGCGAAGAGAAAAAGGTATTCGCCAGCGAAATGTTGTATTCCCTCGTCAATACCCTTTTGATCCTTCTTTATCGCCGTTCCCCGGTCTCCGCACCGGCAGACGGAGAAAAATACGACCTGATTTTGGGGCTCCAGCGCCGTTTTGAGCAGGATCCCCGAACAGATTATTCCCTGGAACAGCTGGCGGCGGAATACCACATCAGCCCCTCGGCACTGTCCCATCGGTTCAAGGAGGTCACCGGCACCTCGGTGATGGGCTACCTCTTGGATTGCCGCATTGCGGCGGCCAAGCAATATCTGAGCCATAGCCGGCTCAGCGTCAGCGAGATCGTGGAAAAATGCGGCTTCAGCGACAGCAGTAACTTCAGCCGTACCTTCAAAAAACTCACCGGCACCACCCCCAGCGCATTTCGCCGGATGAATTCTTGATTTACGCTTGCTTTTTTCGTTGGTTTTGCTATAATATTTTCATTCAAATCCCGGAGGTACCGTTATGGGAATTTTAACTTATGATCAGGATCATTTTTTAATGGACGGCAAGCCTTATCGGCTGATCTCCGGCGCGATGCACTATTTCCGCATTGTGCCCGAATATTGGGAGGATCGGCTGAAAAAACTGCGGGCCTGCGGCTTTAATACGGTGGAGACCTATTGCTGTTGGAACCTGCACGAGCGCAAGCCCGGTCAGTTTGATTTCAGCGGGATGCTGGATGTTGAACGTTATATTGAATTAGCGGCCAAGGTGGGGCTGAACGTTATCGTCCGGCCCGGGCCTTATATCTGTGCCGAATGGGATCTTGGGGGCTTACCCTCCTGGCTGTTAAAGGACCCCGATCTGGCGCTGCGCTGTAATAACCCCGCCTATCTGGAAAAGGTGGAGCCTTATTATAAGGAACTGCTCAAGCGGATCCGCCCCCATCTTTCCACCAACGGTGGCAACGTAATTATGGTGCAGGTGGAAAACGAATACGGCAGCTACGGCAACGATAAGGAATACCTTCGCAAAGTGCGGGATCTATACTTGGAAAACGGCATCGATTGCCTGCTCTTTACTTCCGATGGAACCCGTCAGGCTATGCTCAGCGGCGGCACCCTGCCGGAGCTGCTGGCGGTGGCCAACTTCGGCAGTAATCCTAAGGAACGTTTGGGCATCTTAAAAAAATTCAAGCCCAACCAGCCCGTGATGTGTGGCGAATATTGGTGCGGATGGTTCGACCATTGGTACGAGGATCACCATACCCGCACCGCCCGGGAGGTGGTTGGGGAAGTGCAGGATTTCTTCGATCTGAACGGCTCCTTTAACTTCTATATGTTCCACGGCGGTACCAACTTCAGTTTCTGGAATGGTGCCAATCACGACGGAACCTATAATCCCACTATCACCAGTTATGATTATTGCGCCCCTTTGAGTGAAGCGGGGGATATGACCGAAACCTATTATGAATTGAAAAAGATTTTAGAAAAGAATAGCGGGGAGCCTGCCCCGGAACTGGCGGTAACCAATCTTCCCAAAGCGGCCTACGGCACTTTGGAACTGACCGAATGTGCCCCCCTCTTTGAAAATTTAGAAAACCTTGCTACTCCCGTTTTTGATCCCTATCCTCAATGTATGGAGCAATTGGATCAGGATTTCGGTTATTTGGTTTATTCTGCCGAAATGGTGGGCCCCTTCGAGGCCGAGAATCTGGAGTTCGGCAAACTCCACGACCGGGCTCATATCTTCTGGAACGGCAAACTGATGGGGATCCGGGAACGCTCCCGCCGGAACGACGAGGTTCTGTTGGGATTGGCCGAGGGTGAGACCGCCCGGCTGGATATCCTGGTGGAGAATATGGGACGTGTCAATTACGGGCATAGGCTTTTTGACCGCAAAGGAATCCTGAATGGTATCAATATCGGCCGCCGTTATCACTTCGGCTGGAACCATTATTGTCTGCCGATGGAGGATCTTACCGGTCTGCAGTGGCAAAAGGCTGAAGCCGGCAAGGTACCGGGCTTCTTTAAGGGCACCTTGAAGATTGAAGGTACCCCCGCTGACACTTTCCTGCGAACGGCTCATTTTGAAAAAGGAATTTGTATCGTGAATGGCTTTAACGTGGGGCGGTATTTTAATACAGCCGGTCCTCAAAACACTTTGTATATTCCCTCCCCTTTGCTGAAAGAAGGGGAGAACGAGATTATTCTCTTTGAAACGGATGGTTGCAAAGGCCTGTCCATTACGTTTGAAGCCGCCCCCGACCTGGGCAAGAGCCAGGATTACCGTCGTGTATAACAGCCTATTCCCTCTAATGAATTCAGGGCAGGATATTTTATTATTGCAATCATAGCATTTATATAGTATAATATTATAATATTTCATCTTTAAGGAGATCGGGAACCATGCGTGTTGTTGTAAAGGTGGGGACCTCCACCCTGACTCATCAGACCGGCCATTTGAATATTCGCCGGATGGAGAGCCTTTGTCGGGTACTCAGCGACCTGAAGAATGCGGGCCATCAGGTGATCTTGGTCAGCTCCGGCGCCATCGGAATGGGCGTGGGCAAATTGTCCCTCAAGGAGCGCCCTTCGGATATGCCCACCAAGCAGGCCGCAGCTGCCGTTGGCCAATGCGAACTGATGTATACCTACGACCGCCTGTTCTCGGAATATAACCACACCGTGGCACAGATCCTGCTGACCGGTGAGGATTTTAACCATACCGAGCGGTATGAAAACTTTTGTAATACCCTCCATCGCCTGCTGGAGCTGGAGGCTTTGCCCATTATCAACGAAAACGATACCGTCTCCACCCGTGAGATCGCCGTGGGGGATAACGATACCCTGGCGGCCATGGTGGCGGTCAGCGCCGAAGCCGAGCTTTTGGTGCTGCTTTCGGATATCGACGGTCTCTATACCGCCGATCCCCATAAAGACCCCAATGCCAAGCTGATCCCGGTGGTGGAAGCCCTCACCGAAGAAATTTACGCTCTGGCAGGGGAGAAGGGCAGTGCCCTGGGTACCGGCGGAATGGCCACTAAACTGCAGGCTGCCCGAATCTGTGGTGAAAAAGGGATCGATATGATCATCGCCAACGGTTCCGATCCCGATATCCTCTATGCCATTGAGGACGGTAAGCCGGTGGGGACCCTTTTCAAAGGAGCAAAAAAATGAAAACGACCCAGGATATTTTAAAGGACGCTGCCGCCCTCCGTTCCCGGATGGCGCTGCTTTCCGAAGAAGATAAAAACAAAGGCCTTTTGGCCATGGCCGATGCCCTGATTTGGGGGCAGGAACAGATCCTTGCCGCCAATGAGCGGGATTTCGAAGCCTATGGCAATCACCTGACTCCCTCCATGCAGGATCGCCTGCGGTTAACGGAGGATCGGATCAAGGATATGGCCGAGGGCATCCGGGCGGTGGTCGCCCTGCCGGATCCGGTGGGCGCTAAATTAGAGACTGTGACCCGCCCCAACGGAATGACCATCGAAAAAACCGCCGTGCCCATGGGTGTGGTGGCGATCATTTACGAAAGCCGGCCTAACGTCACCGCCGATGCGGCGGCTTTGGCCTTTAAAAGCAGCAATGTTTGCGTATTAAGAAGCGGTAAAGAAGCCTGGAACTCCGCCGCCGCCATCGTGGAGGCTCTGCAAAAGGGGCTCTCTCAAGCGGGGCTCCCCGCCTTGGCGGTGCAACTGGTGGAGGATACCACCCGTCAAAGCACCAAGGATCTGATGGAGGCGGTGGGTTACGTGGATCTGTTGATCCCCCGGGGCGGTGCCGGGCTGATCCGTGCCTGCCTGGAGGGGGCCAAAGTGCCGGTGATCCAAACCGGAACCGGCATCTGCCATCTTTTTGCCGATGAAACCGCCGATTTGGAATCGGCGCTGAATATTATTGAGAACGCTAAAACCAGCCGCCCCTCCGTTTGTAATGCGGCGGAGGTATTGCTGGTTCATCGCAATTTAGCCCAAAAACTGCTCCCCGCCCTGCAAAAACGTTTGGTGGAAGATCGCAAGGCCAAGGGGCTCCAGCCGGTGGAATTCCGTTGCGACGGGGAAGCTCTCCCGTTACTGCAGGGGATCCCCGCAGGGGCAGAGGATTACGATACGGAATTTTTGGATTATATTCTGGCGGTCAAGGTGGTCGGCGGGGTTGAGGAGGCCATCGAGCATATCCGTGCCCACTCCACCGGCCACAGCGAAGCAATCTTGACCAAATCGGAAGAAAACGCCCGCCTCTTTACCGCAATGGTGGATAGCGCGGCGGTGTACGTGAACGTGTCCACACGCTTCACCGATGGGGGACAGTTCGGGCTGGGGTGCGAAATGGGCATCTCCACCCAAAAGCTTCACGCCCGGGGTCCCATGGGATTGCGTGAACTGACCACCTATAAGTATATTGTCCGTGGCAACGGGCAGATCAGATAAGGAGGCGGAATATGAAGATCGGATTTATCGGATGCGGTAATATGGGCGGAGCCCTGGCGCTGGCCGCCGCACAAACTAACAACGAATTGTGGCTGACCGACCTGGATGACCAAAAGGTCTCTGCATTGGCAGAAAAGACCGGCGGAAAATCCTCCACCGTTGCATTAATTGCAGAGTTTTGTGATATGATCGTATTGGGGGTCAAGCCCTACGGTGTGGCGGGAATGTTGGCCACCCTGAAGCCTATCCTGAAGGAACGGTTCCAAAAACCCCTTTTGGTCAGTATGGCCGCCGGGGTATCCCTGGAACAGCTGGAGGGCTGGCTGGGGGATGCTTGCCCCTGGATCCGTATGATGCCCAATACCCCGGTGCAGATCGGCAAAGGGCTGATCCTTTATAGCACGAAAAACACCGATGATGCAGATGAAAAGGCCTTTTTGACCGTCTTTGAAAAGGCAGGGGAGTTGATCCCTCTGGAGGAAAAATACATTGATGCGGGCAGCGCTCTTTCCGGCTGTGGCCCGGCCTTTGCTTACCTTTTTGTGGAGGCCTTAGCCGACGGTGGGGTAGCCTGCGGCCTGCCCCGGGATCTGGCTATCAAGCTGGCGGCGGGCACCGTTGCCGGCGCAGGGGAGATGGTCCTGCAGACCGGTGCCCACCCCGGTGCTTTGAAAGATGCAGTTTGTAGCCCCGGCGGCAGCACCATCGAAGGGGTGGCGGCCCTGGAAGAAAACGCCTTCCGCTTTGCGGCCATTCAAGCGGTGGAACGGGCTTATGACAAAACAAAAAAATTAGGTAAATAAAGGGAGGAATCAAAAATGAGCTTAAAAGGAAATATGGATTACATTGCAGCAAAGGATCCCGAACTGGGCGCAGCGATTTATGAGGAATATCAGCGCCAGCAGGACGGCATCGAGCTGATCGCTTCTGAAAACTTCACTTCTCCTGCGGTCATGGCCGCCATGGGAACGGTATTGACCAATAAATATGCCGAAGGTTACCCCGGCAAGCGCTATTACGGCGGTTGCTACTGTGTGGATAAAGTAGAAGAACTGGCTCGTCAGCGTGCCTGCGAGCTGTTCGGCGCCGACCACGCTAACGTACAGCCCCATAGCGGCGCTCAGGCCAATATGGCGGTTTATTTTGCCTTTTTAAAACCCGGTGATACCGTGTTGGGGATGAACCTGGCTCACGGCGGACATCTGACCCACGGCAGCCCCGTGAATATGTCCGGTGCCTTCTTTAACTTCGTGCCCTACGGGGTCAGCGCCGAGACCGGCCGCATTGATTACGACGAAGTGGAAAAGCTGGCTAAGGAGCATCAGCCCAAGCTGATCGTTGCCGGCGCCTCTGCTTATCCCCGTGTTATCGATTTCGAACGGCTGAGCCAAATTGCCAAGGCCGTGGGCGCAATGCTGATGGTGGATATGGCCCATATTGCCGGCCTGGTGGCCGCAGGGCTCCATCCCTCTCCCGTTCCCTATGCGGATATCGTGACTACCACCACCCATAAGACCCTGCGGGGTCCTCGGGGCGGCTTGATCCTTTGCAAAGAAGAATATGCCAAGGCCATTGATAAGGCCATCTTCCCCGGCACCCAGGGCGGTCCCCTGGAGCATATCATTGCCGCCAAGGCTGTCTGCTTCGGCGAGGCTCTGCGCCCCGAATTTAAGGAATACCAGGCACAGATCATTAAAAACGCCAAGGCCCTGGAAAATAAACTGCTGGCCGAGGGGATTCAGC
>JAZQAR010000164.1:0-8942 GCA_045545315.1 Eubacteriales bacterium
CCCACTGACCCCCTTGCCGGAATCGGGCCTCATTAATAGCCCCAGCGCTTTCCCGAATTCCCGCACCGGCAGACCTTTCGTTCGGATCCAAAGCCAGATCCCCAAACCTCCAATCAGCCCGAAAGTGCCGATTCCCCATAAAAAGCCGTTAACAGATTGTATAATTGACAGCATAAACACCTCTTTGTATAGTGCCCCCGCGGAGTCAGCGGACTCCGCACCCCCGAAGGGGGTTTAAGAGGGCATGCACACCCGCCGGCGGAAATCCGGGCAAAAAGCTCCGCCCGGATTTCTGATATGGTTGAAAAACGTCAATAAAAAAAGAAACAACCTCTCTCCCGGCAATGCCGGTGTCGGTTGTTTCTTTTAAAAGTCTTATTATTTTGCGTTCGGTGCCATTTTTGCCCGTTTTAAATATACATTCCACCATTAATGGGAAGAATCTGTCCCGTGATCTGTTCCTGCTCCGCAATGAATAGGATCGCTTTGGCAATATCCAGGCCATTGCAAAGCTTGCCGGTGGGGATCTGCTCCTTCAGAGCATCCAGATCCAGCCCTTTCAGCATATTCCCCGCCACGCAGCCGGGAGAAACGCAATTAACGGTGATGCCCGCCGGAGCCAATTCCTTCGCCAGGGCTTTGGTAAAGCCGATCAGCCCCGCCTTGGCGGTGGAATATACCACCTCACAGCTACCGCCGGTCTGCCCCCAAACGGAGGAGACGTTGACGATACTGCCGCTTTTTTGCTTCAGCATTTGGGGCAGGCAAAGATGGGTCAGCGCCATATGGGAGAGCAGGTTTTGGTTCAGCCCCTCGGTCATCTCTTCCAAGGTCTCCCCGGTGAATTCCCGATACCGTGCCACCCCGAAGTTATTGACCAAAACGTCGATGGAGCCAAAGGTCGACAGGGTCTCTGCCACCAGTCGCTCCCGGTCGGCCGGGCAGGTCAGGTCGCCCTGTATAGCCAGCACCTCGCCCCCTAACTTGGTCAGATCCTCCACCAGGTTCTGGGCGGCTTTTTCATTTTTATAATAGCCAAAGGCTACCCGATAGCCCCGGCGGACCGCCCAATAGGCGGTCATACTCCCGATGGCTCCGCTGCCGCCGGTGATCAAAATCGTTTTTTTCATTTTTAAAAACACATCCTTTATAACTGTATTTTAGAGCATTTCTCTTTAGAACGCAAGATTTAATTGAAAATTGCGCCGGAATAGGATAAAATAAAAGAAAAAAGGAGGTGCAGGCAGATGGCGCCCTTAACAAAATTAAACGGCGTGGGCAAAAAGAAGGCCGAATTATTGGAAAAATTAGGCCTTTTTGACACCGAGGATCTCCTGCGCCTGTATCCCCGGCGGTACGAGGATCGCTCTATGGTGATCCCGATCCGGGATGCGGTTTTAATGCTGGGGGAGACTGTCAGTATCAATGCGGCGGTCACCGAGCCGCCCCGCACTCGCCGGATCTACGGCGGGCGCAGTATGACCACCGTGGCGGTGGCGGATGCCACCGGCTCCCTGACCTTAACTTTTTTCAATAATCCCTATATTGCCGATAAACTCCGGGAAGGGAAGGTCTTTAATTTTTACGGCCGGATGGATAATAAGCAGCTGTTCCATATGGTGGCGCCCCGGGTAGAGGCCCTGGCGCCCGGCGCCAAGCCTGCCGTTGACCCGGTTTATCCCCTGGTCAGCGGGCTGAATCAGCGGGAGCTCCGTAAATGGGTGCGCCAGATCTTGGCGGAGCCCGAGCTTCTTCCCGCCGAGCCCTTACCGGCGGGGCTGTTGGAAAAATATGATCTTTTGCCCTTGAACGAGGCTCTGCCTGCCGTCCATTGCCCCAAGACCATGGATGACGTGGCCGCCGGTCGCCGTCGGCTGATCTTTGAAGAATTATTGTATTTTCAACTGGGATTACAGCTCTTTTCCCGCTTGGGGAAGGACGAAAACCGCTATCCCGTCCGGGCGCCCGGGGATGGATTCCGCAAGTTACATTCCTTCGCCCCCACCGAAAGCCAGCGCCAAGCCACCGCCGAGATCCTGGCGGATATGGCCGGCCCCTACGCTATGAATCGGCTATTGCAGGGGGACGTGGGGAGCGGAAAGACCTTTGTGGCGGGGGAGACCGCCTATGCGGCGCTGAAATCCGGCTGGCAGGTGGCCATTATGGCCCCCACAGAAATTTTAGCCCGGCAACACGCCGAATATTTCAGACCCCTATTGGAAAAATTGGGCTATTCCGTGGCCCTTTTGGTGGGCTCCACCCCCGCCGCCGAAAAGCGGAAGGTCTATGCCGGGCTGAAGGACGGCTCCATCCGGGTGGCCATCGGCACCCACGCCCTGGTGCAAAAGCAGGTGGAATTCAAGGAGCTGGGGCTGGTCATCGCCGATGAACAGCATCGGTTCGGCGTCCGCCAGCGGGCGGCTTTAGCCGCCAAGGGGCAAAAGCCCCATATCCTGGTGATGTCTGCCACCCCCATCCCCCGTACCATGGCCTTGATGGTTTGGGGCGACCTGAACCTTTCGGTGCTGGAGGGGATGCCCGCCGGCCGCAAGCCTGTCAAAACCTTTTTGGTCAATTCCGACTATAAGCCCCGCCTCCGCAGCTTTTTGCAAAAACAACTGGAGGAGGGGAGCCAGGCCTATATCGTTTGCCCCCTGGTGGAGGAAAGCGAGGAAAGTGACCTGAAGAGCGCCCAGGCTCTGTTCGAGGAGCTAAAAGCCCTCTTTGGAGAAAAGGTGGATCTGATCCACGGTAAAATGAAAGCCGCCCCCAAGGAAGCGGCGATGAATAAATTCGTGGCGGGGGAGACCGGCATCCTCATCTCCACCACCGTCATCGAGGTGGGCATCAACGTGCCCAACGCCACGGTGATGATTCTGGAAAACGCCGAACGGTTCGGCCTTTCTCAATTGCATCAGCTCCGCGGCCGGGTGGGGCGCGGAGCAAAGCAGGCCTACTGCGTTCTGATCAGCGATAACGCCAAGGATAAGACCGCCGAGCGGCTGGAATTCTTCTGCTCCACCAACGATGGCTTCGCCATTGCCAATAAGGATCTGGAGCTGCGGGGCCCCGGCGACTTTTTCGGTGACCTGCAACACGGCCAGCCGAAGATGGCCATCGCCGACCAGATGAGCGATCTGGAGCTGCTGACCCTTTCCAATCGGTGCGCCCAGCGGATCCTGCGGTTCGATCCACAACTGAGCGGGGAACAAAATCAAGGCATTCGCAAAAATATCGAAAAATTGTACGATCACAGCGGCATTGCGATGAATTAGAAAAAATTGGCGTGCATTTTTGTTTTCGTTTCACCCATACTATTGGCGTAACCTGAAAAGGAGGTGAAACGAAAATGGATAAAGCAATCAAGAGCAATGCTAAGGCTGGTCTGGATAAGATGAAGTACGAGGTCGCCCGTGAGATCGGTGTGGACCTGAAGCAGGGCTACAATGGCGATCTGACTTCTGCTCAAGCCGGTCACATCGGCGGGCAGATGACCAAGAAACTCGTCGAGAAAGCCGAACAGAGCCTGTAAAAATCGCGCATACCGTGAAAAAATAAGAAAATAATAGAGAAACAGCCAATGTTTTCAGCAATGAAGGTATCGGCTGTTTCTTCTTTTTACAAAAGAATTCAAAGGAAAAAACTCGGCCTTGCCGAGTTTTAATTTGATTTTTTCACTTCCCGCCAAAATGCTCTCTAGCGTACCTTTGTACGCCGACGAGAACATTTTGACGGGATCTGCACAATTTTTCCGAGCCTCTGCCGGCGGTTATAAAATTTCATCAAACATACATCATTGCGATGTTGATTATTGGGATGGCGGTTCCCAGCGTCCCGTTAAATCCCATCAAACCCATCGGGTCGTCCAAATGGCCGACCCCTACAGGGTGAATTTCATCCCGTACTTCTGTTGGTTTTTCGGGAAAGCATCAGGCTTGATAAAAATTTGCACTTTTATAATGCAATATTTCCATAGCCAATTGATGTCCCAATCGAAAGCCCTCGATAAAACTCTCTCGTTCGGCGATATTTCCTAAGGCATAAATATGCTCTTCGATCTTCTTCTGCAGGTTTTTTGCCTCCTCGGTTAAAATTGCTTCCAACTGTTCTTCTTCTATAACAAGTTGATGGGTGATTTTCTCATATTCTCCGCCTTTTTTCATTAATCGGTTGGCGGGTTCAATATTCCCATAATATAAATCTTCCAACATAATTATGACGCTCCTTTTACGGCAAAACAGCCTAAATAAGTCAGAACAATTTGTTCTAAATCTATTTTACACCTAAATGTTCTAAAAATCAAGTACAAAATGTTCTAAAATATAGGGGAGGTGATATGATGTTAAAAACGATCGTGAAAGAAGAACGAACCAAAAGAGGGTGGAGCCAGGAGGAGATGGCTCAAAAGATCGGCATTACACAACGGGTGATCTCAAATATAGAGACGGGAAGAAATGAACCCGATATCAAAACCATCAAAGAATATTGCCGGATATTTAATTTATCGGCGGATTATATCCTTGGCTTACCGAAAGGGTTGGACTACCCGGAAGAATGAATCCGTAGGGGACGGCGGTTCCCGACGTCCCGTTAAATCCCATCAAACCCATCGGGTCGTCCAAATGGCCACCCCTGCAGGGTGTTTTTAAATTTTCTACATAATAGATCAGCGCCCCGGGAGGTCCTATATTCCCGGGGCGCCGTACGCAAACTTTAAATTATGTTTTGTTTGTTCCCCCTTGAAAGGGGGAACACGACCTATTCGCCAATAGGTCGGAGGGGGTTCGGAGGGGGTGTTTTATTGTCTTTTTTCCCAAAAAGGTTGAATTTTTATGGCGGGAGTGGTATGATGGTCTTACCCTAACAATATGGCAAAAGGAGGATGTTGCCAATGAAAATCAAAGCCGCAACCTTTAATATTCAATGCGGTTGCAATCACGCCAAGAGAGTGATGGGGCAAAATGCAGACATCGAATTGGATCGGGTTGTCGATCACATCAAAAAGATGGACGTGGATTTTTGCTGCATCAATGAGATCACCGATTATATGCCCGGGACTGTATACGGCCAGCAGCCCGCTTATCTGGCCCAGCAGCTGGGCTGGAACTTCGCTTTTGCTAAGGCGATCGTGGTGAAGATGAAAGACGGTACCACCCGGGACTATGGCATTGCTCTTTTGAGCAAGCATCCCATTCGTTCCTTCCGTAGAATTCCCATTGAAACCTTCCCGGAAGAACGGAAAGAAGGTAAACGTTATGAAAATCGGATGCTGATGATCGTGGAACTGGAGATCAACGGCAAGATCGTAACGGTGATGAACAGCCATTTCGGCCTGCAAGAAGAAGAGATCGAAAAGGCCGCCAATACGGTGTTGGCCGCTCAAGAGACCGTGAAGGCTCCCTACGTACTGACCGGCGATTTTAATATCAAGCCGGATCATCCCCAACTGCAACGGATCAAGGCCGCCTATAAGGATACTGCCGACATTCTGCCGGAAATGCCCTTGACCTTCCCCAGCCATGAGCCTAAAATCAAGATCGACTATATCTTCACCGATCAAGAGACCAAGACCCTGGCGGTAGAGATTCCCCCGGAAGTGGTCGCCGACCACCTGCCCATCGTTGCAACTTTGGAGGTATAAGCGGATGAAATTGAAATTAGCGACTTTTAATATTCAACACGGCGTGGATCACGCCATTAAAATTGCAGAAGAAGGCCGGATCGTTGTGGATCTGGAGCGGGTTGCCAAGCATATCGCCGAAATGGGCGTTGAGGTCTGCACCCTGCAGGAAATTTATAATTGCCCGCCCGAGGGTGCTTTCCCCGATCAGCCCGGTGATATCGCTGATCAGCTGGGCGGCTGGTATTCCGCTCACGCCAAGGCCATCGACGTGGTTCGTAAGGATGGCGAAAAGCGCCCCTACGGTAACGGGCTTGTTTCCCAATATCCCATTAAGAATATGAGAACCGTTCCCCTGGTCGTTCCCGCCGATAAGCGGGTGGAGGGGCGCCATTATGAGGATCGTGTTCTGATGATCGCAGAACTGGATCTGGGCGAGGGCAAGACCCTGACCGTGATGAACTGCCATTTTTGCCTTACCGATGAAGGGCAAAAGGTGGCAACCGATACCATCCTGGCCGAAAAGGAAAAGATCTCCGGCCCCATTGTGCTGACCGGCGACTTTAACCTCTATCCTGATAACCCCTATGCATTGCAATTAAAGGCGGCTTTTGATGATACTGAGGATTATATCGAAGGCTCTGTTGTGACCTTCCCCAGCCATGCACCCCGCACCAAGATTGACTATATTTTTACCAGCGGCCTGAAGATCGAAAAGGCCTACGTGGTGCCCGGCGTTATCAGCGATCATCTGCCCATCGTGGCTGAACTGGAGGTATAAGCAATGAAATTAAAGGTTTGTTCTTTTAATATCCAGCACGGCGTGAACCACGCTCAACGGCTGGCCGGCGAAAAGCCGGAGGTGAACCTGGATCGGATGGTAGAGCATATCCGCCAGCTGGACGTGGATCTCGTGGGCATCCAGGAGATCTATAACTGTCCGCCCGATGGCCGCTTCCCCGATCAGCCCGGTTATATGGCTGAAAAATTGGGTTGGCACAGCGTTTTTGCTAAGGCCATCGACGTGGTGACGAAGGACGGTGAAAAACGCCCCTACGGCGTTGCCATCCTCTCCAAGTATCCCATTATCTCCATGAACACTTTCCATATAGCCATCCCCAAGGAAGAGCGCACCTATGAAGGTAGCTATGAGGAGCGGGTGCTGATGGTTTGTCAGATCGACGTGAACGGCAAGATCATTACCCATATGAACAGCCACTTCGGCCTGACTCCCGATGCCAAGGGCCTGGCCACCGATACCGTATTGGCCGAAAAAGCCCGCATCCAAGGGCCTGTGATCTTCACCGGTGACCTGAATATGCGCCCCCATATGGAGTGGTACCCCAAGCTGGCTGAAGCCTTCACCGATTGCTTCACCAAGAACAACGATCCCGAGCTGGATTTTAATGCCCGGATCGACTACATCTTCGTGGACGGCGGCATCACCCCCCTGTTCTACGAAAAGCGCACCGAGATCATCTCTGACCACCGTGCCATCTGGGCAGAGCTGGAGATCGCCGACTGACCCCGAACCCCCTCCGACCTATTAGCGAATAGGTCGTGTTCCCCCTTCCAAGGGGGAACAACCTACAAGAACATTAAAATTCGCTGACGGCCCTGCGGGAAGAAACGACCTCCCGCAGGGCTGTTTTTATTTGCGGGGGCTCCTTGTAGGTGTGGGGGTTCATCAGCCGCTAGGTTGTATATCATCACCCCGAAGGCGTGTATAATAATTGAAACCATTACAAAATGCACAATTGAATTGTGCATTTAAGGAAATAGAATCATTTTTTGCAGGTTAATGACCAATTCAATTGTGCATTTATAGAAACGAATTCTCTTTTTTACGGGTGATGACCAATTGAATTGTGCATTTCAAGGTAAAATCCCAAATGAATTGGTGCCCCTACAAGGTGTTTTTAAATTTTCTACATAATAGATCAGCGCCCCGGGAGGTCCTTTATTCCCGGGGCGCCGTACGCAGATGATAAATTATACTAAGTTTGTTCCCCCTTGAAAGGGGGAACACGACCTATTCGCCAATAGGTCGGAGGGGGTTCGGTGGGGGTCACCATTGACGGAGGTCGTTGCCGTTGGCATCCTTGGTCACGTCGCCAACGGCGATCAGGACACCTTCGATAAAGCCCCAAAGGCCGGCCAGCAGGAAGGCGGCAGCTTCGGGCAGGATGCCGGAGCAAACGTTGCCGTAAACGGCGATGGTGATGGCGATCTGGGCAATGCCCTTGCCGGTGTGTCCCAGGTAGAAGTTATGCACACCAAAGGCACCCAAAACGATACCGAAGGCGGCGGCAGCCCAGCGGGAGCGGGGCTTTTTGGGCGCTGCCGGGGGTGCCTGGTAGGGGGCCTGGTTCACCGTTACGGGTGTGCCGCATTTGGCGCAATAGAGGGTGCCGGGGATCAGCTTTTCACCACATTTTTCGCAAAAGCCGATGCCCATCCCCTTGGGGCAGCCGCAGGCGGCGCAGTTTAAACTTTCATCGGCCAGGGATTGGCCGCAATTCTTACAGTAGGTCATAGTTTTATCTCCCTTTCAGGTTGGATTATATTTTCATTTTATCACTATCGATCCTCAATTTCAACCCGCAAATCCGTTAAACTTTTGTAAATAATCCGCAAAGGATTGCTTTTGCGCCGGTTTTTTGGTATACTCATTCAAAAGGAGTTGACGTTATGGCACCCAAATATACCGTTCTGCCCTGGATGGAGAATCTGTCCGCGGGCTATATCGTTTCCGTCTGTATCGTAGGGCTGTTCGCCTGGATGCTGATCGAAAAAATGATCAAAAAATACAACACAACCATGCGCCGGGGCACTCTGGCCATCCTCAGCAATACCGTATGGCCCTTGCTTCTGAATACTTGTGCGTTTACCGTGGCCTATTGGCAATATGCCATCCCCCTGAGCATCGGCTGTGCCGCCGTGTTCTGCATCATCATCCGAGGCGAGCTGAAGACCGCCCGGGAGGAAGAACTGGAGGGCGCACGGGGGCTCTCAAAAGAACTGCGGGAGCTCCGCAGCGAGGCCTTTTCCGACCTCTCAATAGAGGAACAGATGGAATACAAGGCCAACGTGAAGCACCAAAAGTGTATTTGGTGGATCTGGGCACCCTGTGTGATCATTCTGCCCTTTTTGGCTGTGCTTCTGTTGGAGCAACTGGGAGTCGGCGACTATCTGTTCGCCGTCCACTACTTCGAATGACCCCCTCCGACCTATTGGCGAATAGGTCGTGTTCCCCCTTTCAAGGGGGAACAAACAAAACATAATTTAAAGTTTGCGTACGGCGCCCCGGGAATAAAGGACC
>JAZQAR010000165.1:0-6812 GCA_045545315.1 Eubacteriales bacterium
TAAAAATAATGAAGGAGGGAACATTTTATGTACACGAAGAAAACACGCCTAATGTCCCCGGTGTTGCCGGTCTGCATGCTGCTCAGTATGCTGGCTTGTTTCGTGGTCCCCGTTGCTGCGGAGGAAGGCCTTACCACGAACTATGCCGGCGAATTAGTCAGCAACGTTGGTATGACCGATACAACGGACATTCCATCCATCCAGAATTATTCTGAACCTGCGGGCACTTACAAAGTTGCCAGCAAAGCAGATCTGGAAAAACTGAGCGAAGTCGTTAAAACCGGTAGCTTTACCGGTAAGATCGTTCAGGCCGCGGATATCGATCTCGGTTGGAAAAACTGGACCGGTATTCAGGGTACTTTTAGTGGTACCTATGACGGTAACGGCTTTGTAATCGAGAATATGCTGATCGTATCACCTCGTACAGCCGGTCTTGGCTTCTTCCGGGATACCAATGGTGCAAAGCTCTATAATATTGGTATCGCCAGCGGTTTGGTGTTCGGTGTCACTTCCGGCTCCATTTCCGGCCATCTTGCCACCGGCGGTTCCAGCGGTTCTGCGTTGCAGGCCTACAACTGCTGGTCAGCGGCAACCGTGATCTCCCAAAAGGACTCCGGCGGTTTGTTTGCAAAGACAAATAGCGATGTACAGATCGAAAACTGCTACTTCCTCGGTATGATCGTGGGCGGCGATTACGGCAGTGGCGGTATTTCCGGTAATGCAAACGGCTCCGTTGCCGTGGGCGGCGATCCAAACTTTAAAAACAACTACGTATACGGTACGGTTATTGCCGGTAAGTCTCATAAGAGAGCAGAAGGCTTTTGGCAGGGTTGGCAAAATGCCTTTATCCGTGCCGGCGGTACGTCATTGAACACGATTGGTTCCAACAACTATTATCGTGCCCAGTGTAATATGACCTCCACCCACTATCAGAGAACCGTTGCCGGTTACACCGCCGGCTATACCACTGATGACGGTGCTATTCAAAAAGAGAAGGCTGATTTTGCAACCCTTTCCGCTTCTCTGAACGGCCAAGGTCTGTCCCAGGTCGGTGTGGCTGAAGGCTATTCCGTGAAGTTCACCGACGATGCCGCCACCGGTTATCCGGTAATCACCTACTTCAACGGTGAGACTCCGGTGATCCGTCGTGTGGCTCATACTAACTTCATCGGTGATCAGTCCGGTGCTATGAAGGCTGACGGCATCTTTGCTAAGGGCTTTGCTAATTTTGCGGCCTACAATGCCGATACAGCTGCCACTCCTTTGGGTGCTGTTACCATCAATGATGAGCAGGATCTTTGGGAATTGATGATGATCACTGCTATGGGCGGCGACGGCGTTAACAATGACCGTATCACCTTCCATGGGATCACCTCCATCACCTTTGCTGCCGATCTGGATATGAAGAAGATTCCCTTCGGTCAGGTAAACGGCGAATGCGCTTTGGATACCTTCCCGAATATTGCCAATAACTACACCAGCAGCACGCAGCTGGTTGTGGATGGCGGCAATCACGTGATCAAGAACTGGAACTATTCTGTTCTGCAGTTGGCCAATGAATATCCTGCCCTCTTCGGTCTGGCCCCCACCGGTCTTACCATCAAAAATCTGGGCATGGAAGACGGCTTGATCACCTTGAACCCCGGCACCACCGGCGACTCTTACGCAGCCTTTATGGTGGGCATCAACAGCACCACCTTTGAAAATTGCTACGTAACCGGTAAGATCGTTGTTCGCAACAATATACGCTCCAACAATAATATGGGCGGTCTGCTGGGCCGTGAGTGGGGTCTGGCAACGGTTGTTAAGAATTGCTGGACTGCAGTAGAAGTGGACTATGACGGCACCACCGTTTATGCTCAGCCCGTTGGTTCCAGCGGAACGAACAATGCAACGATGGACGTAACCAACACGTGGTATCTGTCTGAGGATCCCAAGATTACGTCCAACGCTTATGTTCCCCAGACCATTGGTTACGGTTCCACCAACGCTGCATATACCACCTATTTGAATAAGAATATCAAACCTTCTGAATATCCTTCCGCCGCTGCTTTCGCATGGGCGCTGAACCAGAAGGAAATGGGTACCTATTGGAAGGCTAATGCCAACAATACCAACCCCACCCGTGCAACCGCTGATACTGCAGCATATCGTTATGCTGTTGTTACTTTGGATGCCGAGGGCGGTGTTGTTGAAACGGTTTACCACTATGCCAATGCCGGTTCCGCCGTTGCGGTAACCGTGCCTGAAGGCTATGTATTGGATGAAACCGCTTCCGTTCTGCCTGCAGATTTTGCAGACAATGCCTTTGCAATGCCCGCAGATGATACCGTTGCGGTTGCGTTGAAGGCCCAGGGCTTCGACTTTGGTCTGGCCAAGGATCTTTATGCTCCCATCAAGGATCTGGACAATAAATATTTTAACGATTCCTTAACCGAGGCAAAAGCTGTTCTGGAAGCAATTATTGCCCAGGAAGAGAATCCCACCGACAGCACTTCTGAGCTGATCGCAAAATACGAAGCCGCAGTTGCTTTGGTAGAAGCCACCGATATGAAGGTGAATGCCGCCACTATCACTGAGGCTAATCTGGATATCGTTCCTACCATTGCCGAGTTAGCTACCTATAAAGCGTTTAACAAAGCAAATGCCTGGAGAATCGATTCCAAAGAGCATTGGCTCGCTTTGTTGGCGGCCGATATTAAAGACGTGCAAAGCGCAGATCTTTATATTGCCGCTAATATCGATATGGAAAATACCGTAACCCTGCCCTTCGCTTACGGGAGTGAATTTATCGGTAATATTTACGGTATGGGCCATTATTTCGAAAACCTGAATGTTGAAGCCACCACCAACTCCACGTATACCGGCGCCGGTTTGATTTCTGCGGCTACCGGTGGCGCTACCATCAATGATTTGGGTATCAAGAGTGGCTCTGTTTCTCAGAACTGGGTTTCTGAAGATAATGGCGGTTTGGCTATGTTCGTGGGCTATTGCGGTAACGGCGGCGTAACCCTGGATCGTTGCTGGACCGGTCCCGAAACAACCATGAAGCTGATCAGCAACAACGCCGGCACCAGTTCCGGTGTATTTGCCGGCCGAAACGGCGCTAAGCTGATCAACTGTTATTCCTACACCAAGTTTGAAAACAAGATGGCTACTTTGGCCGGTGGTTGGACCAGCAGTGCAGTTTCTCTTGTAAACACCTTGGGTGTGTTTGATGCAAATCAAGTGGTCAACTATAATAAGTCTGCTGCCCGTTCCAGCGGTACCTTGCCTTCCGGAAAGGGATTTGCCAAGAACTCCTATACCGTTGGTGCTGATTGTTTCCTTGTTCGGGACGGTGCCAGTAAGGATGAAACCTATTGCGGCGAGTATCTGGGTGAGAATTTGAAAGGCACTACTCCCTTGGGTGAAGTGGCCTGGAAGATGAACCAGGGCCGAAAGCAGTTCTCTACTGACGCTGAGGTCGCCGCTTTCAAGGCGGATACCTCCGATTGGGCTTATTGGACTCTGGATGACGAGGGCTATGCTGTTCTTGGCACCGAAGCCAACCAGACCCGCAAGCTGACCCTGACTGCAACCAAGGCTTATAATAAACAGTTTGTCGTTTACGGCTCTGCCGGTGAAGCCGTTAACCTTTATGAGTTGATCGGTGCTACTTCCGGCAACTTTACCGCTGCTGAAGGTAGCGTTGGCTCCATCGAAAACGGCGTATTCACCTTCGGCGCCGGCGATGCTGATTATACCACCGACGCTTCCTTGGTAAACCGTTCCGACGTGGACACCCTGACCGCTCTTTATAATGCCTACAGAGAATTCTGGGCAACCAAGGGCATCGGCCAGGATCTGACCGTGATCGAAAGCAAGCTGGGCGCAGAAGAATATGCCGAGCAGTCCGAACTGGATGCCGACGTTAACGCTGTTGCCGCTAAGTTCGTGCTTGCCGCTGACGATAAGGTTCCCGCTTCTATGAACCAGGCTGCAGTGACCTTGTCCAACGGCACCGTGATCGCTGCAATTGCCAATCCTAAGGATAGCACCACCTATTTGAATGTTGGTATCTATAATAATGCTGATTTGGAATACCTGGGTGGAACCGATGGCAATTATGCCGGACAGACCATTTACCTCTGCAGTAACCTGGATCTGCGGAATTCTTCCTTTAAGAAGTTGGTTAGACTTGCAGGTTCCTTTGATGGCCAGAAATATACCATCAAGAACTATGCTCCTTTGAATCAAAACGGTTTCTTCTATCAATACAAGGGTCCCTACGTCGGAAACCTGACGATGGACTATGATGAAGACGTTGTATTCACCACCAACACTCTTGAATCCGCCATCTTTATGAACTACTATATATCTACTAATGCAGAAGATGGCGAAGGTTTAATTGAAAATATTACCATTCGTAATGCAAACGTAAATCATACCGAGACTGCATCAGGCAAGAACAATTATGCGTTCTTCCTCTACACCATGGGTTCTCATAAGTACACCGTGCAGAATATCCTGGTAGAGAACAACAAAATGACCACTAATCTGGGTAACCAGTCCGCATTTTTCGGCCGTCCTAACGGCGCTTGCGACGTAACCGTAAAGGACGTTATTATCCGGAACAACGAATTCGTGAATAGTGGTGGAGCATCTCTCTTTGCTGTTGAATTCTCCGATAATGACGGTGATATGACCGTTGAGAACGTATTGATCTCCGGCAATAAGCATCCCACCGGTGCAGCCATGCTGATGACTGAGTACTTCACGAAGACCACAGGCAATCAGCATGACGTTTCCTTCAAGAACGTTGTGGCTGCCGGTAACGATACCCGTTACGTTGTTCGTTACCGTGAAGGCGGTGATTTCCTTGCCGTCAACACCTACGCCGCAGAAAACGTATTTGTAGACAATAACTACTATCACTATTGTGAGGGTAGCACCGAAAAGGGCAATAAGCCTTTGAGCGATATGGCTCAGTTTGAAAACGTTGCCGATTTTGCCAACGACACCGTCGTAGTCGGCAGCGTGGGCGAAGCCGCTTACCTGGCGAATAAGGCAAACATCGGTAAATTCTATAAGGTCGTGGACGGCGTTATCTATTATGCAGACGAAGCCACCCAGACCCGCAAGGTAACCGTTGAATTCACCAAGGGTGCGGAATCCGTTGATATCTACGCTTCCGCCGGTGAAACCGTTAACCTGGCCGCGGCGATCGGCTATCCCGATGCTAACTTCACCGTTGCTGAAGACGTGATCGGCAAGCTGGACGGCGCAAACTTCACCGTTGGTGAAGGCGATGCCGTTGTTACCACCGATTGCCTTAAGACTGCTGATCTGGTTGCTCTGAAGGCCTTTGGTGAAGCACAGCTTGCTGCACATCCTGTATTCTGGAATGCCAAGGCTCCCGGAATTGCCGAGGAATTTGCTGCCATCGAGGCTGAGATCGCAACCTACGATCAGGCTACCCTGGATGCCAAGGTTGCCGAACTGGTTGAAAAGATCACCTTTGTTGAGGATGATATCATTCCCACCACCATGAAGCCCACCACCGTTGAGCTTCCCGTGATTGGCGAAACCATTACGATCAAAGATCCTCATACTCCCGGTGCCTATAAGAACATCGGTATCTACTCTGTAGATGAACTGGAATATTTTGCTCACGGTCCGAATAACTCGCTGACCTACGTAGAAGATACTGGTTACGCTATCGATCAGGTGATCCATCTGATGGCAGATCTGGAACTGCCGGATGACACCACGCTCCAGTGGATCCACGGCCTGAAAGCAAGCTTTGACGGTCATGATCATACCATCAGCAATTATAATGCAAATGCCGCAGGCTTATTCCAATATCCCACCTGTAAATATATTAAGAACCTGAAGCTTAAGAATTGCAACGTTACTACACACGGTAACGGCGGTGGTAACGGCCTGCTGATCGGTCAGCAAAATGCCGGTACTAATCACGGAGTTCTTGCGGTATCGAATATTACCATTGAAGATTGCTCTGTTACCGTTACTACGGACGGTGTAGCAGCAGGTATCCTGATGGGTGTAAGCCGCGCAGCCAAAGATCCCACCTTTAACGATATCAAGATCATCAACACCTCCATCAAGGGTACGGCCAACAGTGGTACCGGTATTTTGCTGGGTACTGAAACTGCTGCCAGAAACGTAACCTACGAAAACGTATTGATCGAAAACTGCCGCAACGACGTTGTTGCAACTGCCGGCGCTACCGCAGGCATTTTGGTTGGCAATAAGGCCAAGGACGGCAAGTTTACCTTTAAGAACATTATCGTTGCAGATTGCGGCGGTTCTTATGATGACAACACCGATGCCGAAAATCCCGTTACCGTTAAGGCGGACCTGATCGGTAATATGGTTGCCGGTACCATCGAAGTTGAAAATGCTTTGATTCTTGGCGATGAAGAATATGATCTGTCTGCTTCCGAAAGCATCACTCTGACCAACGTTGTGACCGGTGTTCCTGCCGGTGAGGCTGCTTATACCGCCAACAAGGGCGCCGAGGCTGAACTCTTCACCGTTGTAAACGGCAAGGCTGCTTTTAAGGCAGAAGCTGATAAGGCTCCCTTTAAGGTAACCATCGGCGAAACCGATTTCTATACCGACAATGCCGGTAAGCTGATCGCTACCGCAGACGATCTGGCCGATCTGGTGAAGTGCACCAAGACCTACACCGTAGACGGTCTGTTGACTACCGTATTTGAAACCGACACCGAAATCGATGCTTCCCATAAGGAAGTAGAGATCCCCGCAGTAGAACCCAAGTGTGAATCCGTCGGTTACACCGCAGG
>JAZQAR010000166.1:0-14400 GCA_045545315.1 Eubacteriales bacterium
GCAGTATCGTGGAGGTTCAAGTCCTCTTATCCGCACCATAAAAATCGATTTACGAATGTAAGTCGTTTTTTTTATTTTTCTATTGACAAATATAAAACGAAAGTGTATTATTGTATTAGTACAGTAGTACAATTTAAGAGAAAGGTGTTGCTGCATGAGTTGGAATTTAGATAAAAACAGGCCGATCTGTCCTCAGATCGTGGAGCAGATCTGCGTTAAAATTGCACGCGGAGATTTCCGGCCGGAAGAAAAACTGCTTTCCGTTCGTGATGTGGCTGTTGAAGCGGGGGTCAACCCCAATACCGTTCAAAAGTCCTTTGAACAATTGGAGCAGGAGGGATTGATCTATTCGATCCGTGGCTCCGGCTGGTACGTTGCGGATGCTGCCGAACTGGCGCGAAAAATCGTTATGGATCTGATCCGCAGAAAAACAGAGGCATATTTTAGTGATATGGCATTATTGGGTTCTTCTGCCGAAGAAACAAAGAATTACGTAAAGGAGTGGCAGAAATGAGTGTAATTTTAAATTGTGAAAAGCTTTCTAAGGCCTATGGATCTCTGTTGGCCCTTGATCAACTGGATCTAACGGTCGAAAGCGGTAAAATCATCGGCCTTTTGGGGCCGAACGGTTCCGGTAAAACAACGCTGATCAAGCTGATCAACGGTCTGTTGCAACCCACTGACGGCAGCTTGACTGTTTGTGGCTTTAAGCCCGGTGTAGACAGCAAGAAATTGGTTGCTTATTTACCGGATAATAATTTCTTGAATAGCCGTATGTCCGTCAAACAGATCGTTGCATATTTTGCGGATTTTTATGAGGACTTCAGAACTGAATTAGCCTACGAGATGCTGAAGAGACTGGGAATCCATCCTGATAATAAGTTAAAGACCCTTTCTAAAGGCAATAAGGAAAAGGTGTCGTTGATCCTTGTAATGAGCCGTAATGCCAAATTATACGTACTGGATGAACCCATTGCCGGGGTGGATCCTGCAACCCGCGATTATATTATTTCAACGATCATCAATAACTATAATCCTGAAGCCTCTGTGATCATTTCCACCCACCTGATCTCGGATATTGAAGAGGTTTTGGATGACGTGATCTTTATAAAACAGGGGAAAGTTGTTCTCCATAAAACGGTTGATGAGATCCGGGCTGAAAATGAAACGAGTGTAGACGGACTGTTCCGGGAGGTATTCAAATGGTAAAAAAGCTTTTTAAATATGAATTCATCCACTATCTAAAATCCTTGCTTCCCTTTGGATCGATCCTACTTGTGATCGCATTGTTTTCAAGAATCATACAGTTTTTTGATAACGGAAGCAAAGCGTATAATATTATCTTCATATCTTCTGTGGTAATGTATGTAATTGGGATCATTTTGTGCCTTATAATGTGCTTTGTAACGGCGATTACACGTTATTACAAGAATCTGTTTACTGCAGAAGGATACCTGACGATGACCCTGCCGGTTACCGAGAATCAGCATATTTTCACAAAGTTGATCACGGCCTTTTCTTCTGTGCTGATTACCTTTGTCAATATTTTGCTTTCGTTTTGCATCATCACTTTGGGCGAGCCCTTGGTAGAAGTTTATAAAGCTGCCGCTTATCTTATGAAGTGGTGCTATGAACATAATGCAACAGATACCATTTTGATTACATTTGAATTGATTATTTACGTTTGTTTGGCGGTCTTGTATATGCTGATGCTGTTTTATTCTTGCATCACTATTGGCCAACTTGCAAAGAAAAACCGCATTTTGGCAGCCTTCGGAGTATACTTTGGTTACTATGTACTGACCCAGATTTTAGGAACGGTCTTTATGATCTTAATAGTAACAACAGATTTGATGGAATATATCTCCAACCTTTTTAGTGATATTACCGAGATTCAGGTGATGGAATATGCTTTTGGCGGAGCATCTGTATTCAGTATTATTTTGACATGCATATTCTATGTCGTTTGCCAAAAGATCATCCGTTATCGGTTGAATCTTGAATAGGGGGGAGTCTAATGAAAAAAATAAAAAAAGTCATAGCAGTCTTTCTTATGATCGCTTCTTTGTTATCTTTAGCATCCTGTACTTCTTTGGAAGAAATGCGGGAGCAGCACGTGACCTATTCAAAGGATTCCAAAGACGTTCTCTTTTATCTTGGAAATAAGTATCTGCCCATAGAGTTGACGGGATATGATTACGTCGGTTATCAATATGGGGATATTTTAGGCGTTTTGACCGAATATGACGTTCCCGTTTTGTTATCTCAATCCTCTAATATTTTCTTCACCCGCGGAAGCGTTCGTATTAATCTTACAAAGACAATGATTTTCGTCGGAGACGAAGCACACGTGAGTGATGCTCGCTGGTTCTTAAGGGAGGATATCTACGAGGAGTATAAACAAAAAGGATTCGAGGCTTTTTTCTGCGGCTACTATGTGAATTCTTATTTGAAGTACGAAGAAGAAGCCGGAACGCTTCTTTCAAAGGAATGTGCCGATGCCGTTCGCGAAACTCTTAACAGTGCGCAGATTCAGGAAAAACTGGAGCAACACGCCTGCGTCGGTAGCCTTAATCGATGCGACGAAAAAGGCGAAATGCGATTATTTATCGGCTCGATCTTTCGTTCCGAGGCCGGTGACTATTATTTTGAAACGGTCAGCGATATCCGGTATAAAGTTCCTCAAAAATATAATTCACTTTTCGATGCAATATTCGAATGAGGTACTTTGAAATGAAAATCACCTTTATGGAAGAAGATGTTTAGCGTTTCCGAAGAACACCTTAAACAGATTAAAAGTATTTTTGAATAACCGAAATAAGGAGGAGTCTTGCTTCTCCTTATTTTTATGCTATAATAAAAGAAAAAAGGGGGCGGTTATTTATGGAAGAAAACAGAATTGCTCATATTTATGAAGGATTAAACTATGAACGGATCCAACCGTCATTCCGTTATCAAGACGGTCAAGATTTCAAAGCCTGGCAAGAAAAATCCTATCAGCGACTGTGGGAACTGCTGGGACTATCCCATATGAATCTTTGTGAACCCGAACTTAAAATCGAAGGTGAGCGAGAGATCGACGGTGGACATCTGATTTCCTTTTCCTATCAAAGCGAGCCCGGTTATTACGTGCCCGGCTATATCCTTTTGCCCCATGGCTGGAAAGGGGAGACCTTACCCGGTTGTATCTGCCTTCAGGGGCATTCTTCCGGAATGCACAACTCTCTGGCCATAGATCAAACCCCTGAGGAGATTGAAAGAGCCAAGGGTATGGATCGTGATTTCGCCGTTCGTGCCGTTAAAGAGGGGTATGTTGCGATCTGTATTGAACAGCGCTTTATGGGTAAAACCGGCACGTATAAAGGAAGGACCGGCTGCAGCGGACTGCATTCGATGGCAGGCTTGCTGGTCGGCCGCACGGCAATCGGCGCTCGCGTATGGGATACCATGCGGTTGATCGACGTTTTAGAACAGTCCTTTGATTATATTGATACTTCTAATTTAATCTGTATGGGGAATTCCGGCGGCGGCACCGCAACCTTCTATATTGCCTGCATCGAAAAGCGTATTCGCTATGCAATGCCTTCCTGCGCTTTTTGTACCTATAAGGATTCAATTGTCGATATTCGTCATTGTGCCTGCAATTACATTCCCAACATCGCTTTTGATTTTGATATGGGTGATCTTGCGGGGCTGATCGCACCCCGCCGTTTGATCGTTGTGAATGGGGATCAGGATCCGATCTTCCCCAAAGATGGCGTAGAAAAGGCTTATGCTATGGCAGAAAAACTGCTAAAGCTCGGCGGCGGAAAAAGCAAGCTTGTTACCGGCAACGGTCCTCACCGTTTCTTTGCGGACCTTGGCTGGGCTGCCGTTCACGAAATGGAACAGGAAGACGGAATTCGTTAATTTTTTTAAAATAACCCTTGACATCAACGCTTTAAAGGATTAAAATGTTAAAAACTAATTCTGAAAGGTTGATTTCAATGAGTAAAAAAGATATTGATTGGGGTAATTTAGGCTTTGCCTATATTAAAACCGATAAAAGATACGTATCTAATTTCAAAAACGGAGAATGGGATGAAGGTACACTCTCTGATGACGATATGATTTCCATGAGCGAATGCGCCTGTGTTTTGCAGTATGCGCAAACCTGCTTTGAGGGGATGAAGGCTTATACAACCGCAGATGGCAAGATCGTATGCTTCCGTCCGGATCTGAACGCCCAGCGAATGGCTGATTCCTGCGAGCGGTTAAAAATGCCTGTTTTTCCGGTTGACCGTTTTGTGGATGCGGTTGTCGAGACCGTTCGTGCCAATAAAGATTGGGTTCCGCCCTATGGTTCCGGTGCTTCCCTTTATCTGCGCCCCTTTATGTTCGGTAGCGATGCCATTATCGGTGTTAAACCTGCCAACGAATTTCAGTTCCGTGTTTTCGCCACCCCCGTTGGTCCTTACTTTAAGGGTGGTGTAAAGCCTCTTACCTTGCGGATCTCAGATTTCGACCGTGCTGCTCCTCGGGGAACCGGACACGTGAAGGCCGGCTTGAACTATGCAATGAGCCTTTATGCTATCGTAGACGCCCACGAAAAGGGCTATGATGAAAACGTGTATCTGGATTCCGCTACCAGAACCTGCATTGAAGAAACCGGCGGCGCCAATATTATTTTCATCACCAAGGACGGCAAGGTGGTAACACCCAAGTCCGAGACCATTCTTCCTTCCATTACCCGCCGCTCTTTGTTACAGGTGGCAAAGGATTACCTTGGTCTTGAGGTGGAAGAACGCGAGATTCAATTGAGCGAACTGGAAAACTTTGCAGAGTGCGGTCTTTGTGGCACTGCTGCCGTGATCTCTCCTGTGGGCAAGATCGTTGATCACGGAAAAGAGATCTGCTTCCCCTCCGGAATGGAGAATATGGGCCCCGTTACCCAAAAACTTTACGACACCCTTCGCGGCATTCAGATGGGCACCATTCCTGCCCCTGAAGGTTGGCTGCAGGTGATTGAATAAAAACTTGTTTTTTTGCGATAAAAATCACCATTTTTTATTGACAATTATCGTATCTGGTGCTATAATCAAAAAAACGCAATGATGAGGAAAAAGCAGATGATTTCTTGCTTCAGAGAATCGGCGGTTGGTGTGAGCCGATGGATAGAGCTTCTGTATACTGGCCTCGGAGCGGTCGACTGAAAAAGCCAATGCTTGAGTAGGAAGAACGGTGCCCATCCGTTACCGAATGGGGAGCGATCACGTTGTCGCAGTGAGTGGCCGTTCTAACGGCAAAAAGAGTGGTACCGCAAGATTTTATTGTATTGAAATCCTGTCTCTTTATTGATTTATAAGAGGCGGGATTTTTTGATATTTTGAAAGGATGAGAATATGCTGACGTTAGATAAGATTTTTCATGCATCTGTCGTACTAAAAGATATTATTCGTGAAACTCCGGTTGTTAAGGCTCCCGGTATTTCTACGGATTGTGAACTATATCTGAAGCCTGAAAACCTGCAGAATACCGGTTCCTTTAAGTTGAGAGGCTCCGGCTATAAAATTGCAATGCTGTCCGAGGAAGAAAAGAGCCGTGGTGTAATTGCCTGCTCCGCAGGAAACCATGCCCAGGGTGTAGCATTGGCAGCATCTAAATGCGGCATTTCCTCCTTGATTTGTTTGCCGGACAGCGCACCTATTTCCAAGGTGGAGGCTACCAAGGCCTACGGCGCCCAGGTTTGCCTGGTACCCGGCTGCTATGACGATGCCTATCAAAAGGCACTTGAATTGAAGGAAGAAAAAGGGTACACCTTCGTGCATCCCTTTGACGATGAAAACGTGATCGCCGGTCAGGGTACCATCGGTCTTGAGATCGTGCAGGATCTGGATGATCTGGATGCGGTGATCGTTCCCATCGGTGGCGGTGGACTTTTATCCGGTATTGCCTATGTCATCAAGACGATCCGACCCAACGTGAAGGTGTACGGCGTTCAGGCGGCCGGTGCGCCCAGTATGTATAATTCCATTAAGAGTGGTAAGATCGAATGTCTGGATTCCGTTTCTACCATTGCGGACGGTATTGCTGTTAAGCAGCCCGGTGTGAACACCTTTGAGATCATTCAAAAATACGTGGACGATATCGCCGTTGTGACCGAAGACGAGATCTCCTCTGCGATCCTCGCTTTGATCGAAAAGCAAAAGATGATTGCCGAGGGTGCCGGTGCTGCCGCTGTGGCTGCCGCAATGTTCAATAAATTCCCCATCGAAGGGAAGAAGGTGGTTTGCGTGGTTTCCGGCGGTAACATCGACGTTACTATTTTGTCCCGTGTAATCGAACGCGGTCTGATGAAGTCCGGCCGTTCCAGCAGCCTGCTGATCGAATTGATCGACAAACCGGGTCAGCTCAAGGACGTTTCCCGTATTATCGCTGATTGCGGTGGTAACGTAACCGGTGTTCATCACGAACGGGGCGAAACCGAAAGTGTTACCGGGTGCTTCCTGCGGATCGTGATGGAAACCAGGAACTATGAACACGTACAAGAGATTATTCAGGCTCTTCAAAAAGAAGGCTTTAAGATTGTAGAATAAGGAGAACCCAAATGAGCGAAAAGATTTATACTCCCAATGCGCCGGAAGCCATCGGACCCTATTCTCAGGCGATCCGTTGCGGTAATATGGTTTTCACCTCCGGTCAAATTGCAATCGATCCCACTACCGGTAACGTGGAGGCGACCACTATTCAGGAACAAACCGAGCAGGTTTGCAAGAACCTGTCTGCCGTACTGGAAGCTGCCGGTACCTCCTTGAATAAGGTGGTGAAGACTGTTTGTTTTTTGAGCGATATGAATGATTTTGTCGCTTTTAATGAAGTTTACGGCAAATACTTTACCGAAAAGCCTGCTCGTTCCTGTGTGGCGGTCAAAACCCTTCCCAAAAACGTATTGGTGGAAATTGATACCATTGCTGAAGTATAAGGAGATTATCTAAATGGATGTCACTAAATATAACGTAGGCTATTACCCCGCACCGGGTAGCCATTATAAATGGGTGCAAAAGGATCATATTGAAAAAGCCCCGACCTGGTGTAGCGTTGACCTTCGCGATGGGAACCAAAGCCTGGTGATCCCCATGAGCCTGGAAGAGAAACTGGAGTTCTATAAGCTCCTTCTCAAGGTGGGCTTCAAGGAGATCGAGGTCGGTTTTCCGGCAGCCTCTGAAACGGAATATGAGTTTTTGAGAACGCTGATCGAAAACGATATGATCCCCGAGGACGTCACCGTTCAGGTTCTGACCCAATGCCGTGAGCATATTATTCGCAGAACCTTTGACGCCTGCAAGGGCGCGCCCAATGCGATCATTCATTTTTATAATTCCGTCAGCGTAGCCCAGCGGGAGCAGGTATTCCGTAAGTCCAGGGAGGAGATCAAAAAGATCGCCGTGGACGGTGCTAAATTGGTTAAACGTCTGGCTTCCGAATACGAGGGGAACTTCCGTTTTGAATATTCTCCCGAAAGCTTCACTGGTACTGAACCGGAATACGCCTTAGAGGTTTGCAATGCGGTTCTTGACGTATTGGAGCCCTCTGCCGAGAATAATGTGATCATCAATCTGCCGGTTACCGTGGAAATGAGCCTTCCTCACGTTTACGCCAGCCAGGTGGAATATATGCACGAAAACCTTAAGTACCGTGAGCACGTGACTATTTCTCTGCATCCCCATAATGACCGTGGAACCGGCGTCGCTGATGCAGAACTGGCATTGCTGGCCGGTGCCGATCGCATCGAGGGAACCTTGTTCGGCAACGGCGAGCGGACCGGTAACGTAGATATCGTTACCTTGGCGATGAATATGTATTCCCACGGTGTGGATCCCAAACTGGATTTCTCCGATATGCCCTCCATTGTGGAAACCTACGAAAAATGCACCAGAATGCACGTTTACGAGCGTTCTCCCTACGGTGGCTCTTTGGTTTTTGCCGCTTTTTCCGGCAGTCATCAGGATGCCATTGCAAAGGGGATGAAGTGGAGAGGGGAGAAGGAACTGCATCAATGGACTGTTCCCTATATTCCCATCGACCCCAAGGATATTAACCGCACCTACGATGCCGACGTGATCCGGGTGAACTCTCAAAGCGGCAAGGGCGGGATCGGTTATCTTTTGGAGCAGACCTACGGCTACGATCTGCCACCTAAGATGCGGGAGCATCTCAGCTACCTCTGTAAGAGCGTATCCGACCACGGTCATTGCGAGTTGAAGGTCAGTGACGTTTTGGAGATCTTCAAGTCTCACTATTTCGATCACGAGACTCCTATCTCTATTGCCAATATGAACTTTACTCAAAGTAACGACGGTGTGGATGCTTATGTTTCCTTTATAAAAGACGGCGCTAAGACCACCTGCCATACCACCGGTAACGGTTCACTGGATGCAGTCAGCAAGGCGCTGAAGGAATATACCGGTTCCAATTACAAATTGGAAGTATACACCGAGCACAGTATGCAGGGTCAGGGCTCCGGCAGTATCGCCGCTGCTTACATCGGTCTTCAGGCCGAGGATGGAACCATGAGCTGGGGCGTTGGCACTAATACGGATATTATCAAAGCCGGTATCCACGCCTTGATGGCTGCCTATAACAATATGATTCGTCAATAAGGAGGAGATCCTGATGGGAATGACAATGACACAAAAGATCCTGGCTGCTCACGCCGGTCTGGATCACATAAGCGCAGGACAATTGATCAGTGCGAAGCTGGATATTGTCCTGGGCAATGATTTTACGACCCCTGTAGCGGTTAATGAATTTAAAAAAGCAGGTTTTGACCAGGTTTTTGATAAAGATCGGGTGGCCATTGTTTTGGATCACTTTGTACCCAATAAAGACATCAAAGCCGCAGAACAGTCCAAGCAATGCCGTGAATTTGCCTGTGAGCACTGTGTTAGCCATTTTTATGATGTGGGTAAAATGGGCATTGAACACGCTCTCTTGCCGGAGCAAGGTGTTGTGACCGCCGGTGATTGCATTATCGGTGCAGATAGCCACACCTGTACGTACGGTGCCTTGGGTGCCTTTTCCACGGGTGTCGGCAGTACCGATATGGCGGCCGGTATGGCTACCGGAACCGCTTGGTTCAAGGTTCCTTCCGCCATTAAATTTAACCTGACCGGGCAACTGCCTTCAAACTGCAGCGGTAAGGACGTTATTTTAACGATCATCGGTCGGATCGGTGTGGATGGTGCTCTTTATAAGAGTATGGAATTCGTCGGCCCCGGCGTTGCATCCCTTTCAATGGACGATCGCCTTTGTATTTGTAATATGGCCATTGAGGCCGGCGCTAAAAACGGTATTTTCCCTGTGGACGAAAAAACGATCGCCTATATGGAGGGCCGTTGTGAACGCAAGCCCGTGATTTTTGAGGCTGATGCCGATGCTGAATACGAACAGACCGTTGAGGTCGATCTTTCTGCTTTGGTACCCATCGTCAGCTGTCCTCATCTTCCCGAAAACACAAAGCCTGCTTCTGTATTGGGCGATATTAAGATCGATCAGGTTGTGATCGGAAGTTGTACCAACGGTCGTATGGAGGATATGGAAGTTGCTTATCGGGTACTAAAGGGCAAAAAGGTTGCCGATGGCGTCCGGTGTATCATCATTCCTGCTACGATGAAAATCTACCGTGATTGTGTTGAAAAAGGCTACGTGACCGCATTTATCGATGCAGGTGCCGTTGTTTCCACACCGACCTGCGGGCCTTGCCTGGGTGGATATATGGGCATCCTGGCAGAAGGGGAGCGGTGCATTGCCACCACCAACCGGAACTTTGTGGGACGGATGGGTCACGTTAAGAGTGAGGTTTACCTTGCCAGCCCTGCAACCGCCGCTACCAGTGCTCTCACCGGTTATATTACTGAACCCCAGGAGGTGTGATCTGTGAAAACGGAAGGTAAAGTATTTAAATATCCCGACAACGTTGATACAGACGTTATTATTCCCGCCCGTTATCTGAATACGGCTGACGCCAAGGAGTTGGCTAAGCATTGTATGGAGGATATCGATACCGAATTTGTTCATCAGGTACAGCCCGGTGATATTATGGTTGCCGGTTGGAATTTTGGCTGTGGCTCCTCAAGAGAACATGCGCCGTTGGTGATCAAGACCTGCGGAACCGGCTGTGTGATTGCCAAAAGCTTTGCCCGCATTTTTTACCGCAACGCCATCAATATTGGCCTTGCTATTTTGGAATGTCCCGAAGCTGCCGATGAAATTCAGGCCAATGATGAAGTTTCCGTTGATTTTGATACCGGTTTGATCACCAATCTTTCTAACGGAAAGACTTATCAGGCAGAACCGTTCCCGCCCTTTATTCAAAATATCATTAAAAAAGGCGGTTTATTGGCTTCTTTAAAAGAAGAGTAAGGAGTTTCCATGGTTAAGAATATTGCTGTGATCCGCGGCGACGGGATCGGTCCCGAGATCGTGAACGAAGCACTGCGGGTTTTGGATAAAGTTGCTGAACTTTACGGCCATCAATTTGAGTATACCGACGTGGACGCAGGTGGTTGCGCCATCGATAAATGGGGCGATCCCTTGCCTCAGGAGATGTTAGACCGTTGCTTGGCATCCGATAGTGTTTTGCTGGGTGCCGTTGGCGGGCCCAAGTGGAACGACGTTCCCGGTGACCGTCGCCCTGAAAAGGGCTTGCTTCGGTTACGTGCCGGTATGGGTGTTTATAGCAATAACCGCCCTGCGAAGATCTGGCCCCAGCTGGCCAGCGCCTCTCCGCTGAAGCCCTCTATCGTTGAAAAGGGTATTGATTTTATCATCGTTCGCGAACTGATCGGCGGTATTTATTTTGGCTCCCACAATACTGAAATTGTCAACGGTGAACCGCAAGCAACCGATATTTTAAGCTACTCCGAGAGCGAGATTGAACGGATCGGACGGATCGGCTTCGAAACCGCCCGTAAGCGGAATAAGAAGCTTTGCTCTGTGGAAAAAAGTAACGTTTTAGATTCCAGCCGCCTTTGGAAAAAGGTGATGCATCGCCTGGCAGAGGAATATCCCGACGTGGAATTGAGCGATATGCTGGTGGATAACTGTGCTATGCAGATCGTAAAGGATCCTTCTCAATTCGACGTGGTCGTTACCGAGAATATGTTCGGTGATATCCTTTCGGACGAGGCTTCTATGATCACCGGCTCTATCGGTATGATTCCTTCTTCCAGTTTGGGAAAAGGAACCTGTGGTCTTTATGAGCCGATTCACGGTTCCGCACCCGATATTGCCGGTCAGGACGTTGCCAACCCCATCGGCACCATACTTTCGGCGGCGATGATGCTTCGTTATAGCTTTGATATGGCCAAGGAAGCCGATGCGATTGAAAATGCCGTTTCTGCTGTGTTGGACGAAAACTACAGAACCGGCGACATTATGCCCTCCGATGAAGATGAAGCCGCTGCATGTAAGAAGGTTGGTTGTTCTCAGATGGGCTCTTTGATTATTGAAAAGTTAAGGAAGATTTAAAATGAAATTATCAGGTGCTGATATCATTGTTCGAACCTTGATCGAGCAGGGGTGCGACGTCGTTTTCGGTTATCCCGGCGGTCAGATTCTGAATGTGTATGATTCACTTTATAAATATCAGGACGAATTACGTCACGTTTTAACTGCCCACGAGCAGGGGGCAGCCCATGCGGCAGATGGTTATGCCCGCACCTCCGGTAAGCCCGGTGTAGTCATTGCAACCTCCGGTCCGGGTGCTACGAATCTGGTTACCGGTATCGCAACCGCTTATCTGGATTCCGTGCCGTTGATTGCCATCACCGGTAACGTTATGACCTCCCAGATCGGTTCCGATAGCTTCCAGGAGATCGATATCACCGGTGTAACGCTCCCGATCACAAAGCATAATTACTTTGTGGGTAACGTGGAGGAACTGGCTGATACCATCCGGGACGCCTTCCGCCTGGCTATCTCCGGCCGCCCCGGTCCTGTATTGATCGACGTACCCAAGGATATCCAGATCGCACAATGCGAATATGAACCCAAACCTGCCGTTGTTGCGGACGAAAAGTCCGCCGCCAAAAACATACGGATCGAAGAGGCTGCCGCTTGCATTAATCGATCGAAGCGCCCCTTCATTTACGTGGGCGGCGGTATGATCACCGGCGATGCACAGGAGGAAGTGTTGGAACTTGCCGAAATGATCGATGCACCGATCGGCTGCTCGATGATGGGTATTTCCGGAATCCCCACCGACCACCCCAGATTTTTGGGAATGCAGGGTATGCACGGGCATTACGCCAGCTCTACCTCTATGCATAACGCCGATTGTATTATTGCTTTAGGCGTTCGCTTTAATGACCGTGTAACCGGCAATAAGGCAAAATTTGCTACCGGTGCCAAGATCGTTCATATTGATATCGACGGTGCCGAACTTTCAAAGACCGTACCCGTTGCACACGGTCTGCGGGGCGACGTGAAGCTCACTTTGCAAAAGTTGGTAGATAAACTTCAAAAAACGACCCATTCCGCCTGGATGGAACAGGTTGCTGCATACCGTAAAGATGAAGAACTTTACAGCGATAATCGCTCCGGTATGACTCCTCGCAACGCCATTAAAGCTTTGAATCGGTATCTTGGTGAGAATACTGCTGTTGCCACCGACGTTGGTCAGCATCAAATGTGGTCTGCCCAGAGCCTTAATTTCAAAACCACCCGTCGTTTTGTGTCCAGCGGTGGTCTTGGTACCATGGGCTTTGGTTTAGGGGCCGCCATCGGTTCCTATTTTGGAACAAAAGAGCGTTCCGTTTTGGTGACCGGTGACGGTAGTTTTGGAATGTGCCTGAATGAATTGGCCACTGCTGCGACCAATGATCTTCCAATTGTTGTTCTGATTATGAATAACGGTGTATTGGGTATGGTTCGTCAATGGCAAACCTTGTTCTTTGATAAACATTATTCCAATACGATTTTGGATCGCAAAACGAACTTTGTAAAGTTGGCAGAGGCCTTCGGCGCAGAAGGTGAAGCAGTTACAACCCTGGATGAACTGAATGCTGCTCTGGAACGTGCTTTTTCTGCCAACGGCACTTACGTGATCGATTGTGCGATCGATAAGGATGAGTTTGTTCTTCCTATGTTGCCGCCAGGCGGATCTATGGATGATATTATTGTAAGGTTAGGTGATTAACGATGAATCGATATACTGTTGCAGTTTTGGTTAATAACCAGTTCGGTGTTCTGAATCGGGTCACCAGTATGTTCCGGCGCCGTCAGTTCAATATTAATGCCCTGACTGTGAGCGAAACGGAATCCTCTGAATATTCCCGTATCACCATCCTTTTTGAGGGGGAAGATGATACCATCAAAAATCAGTTGATCGATCAGCTCTATAAGCTTCCGGACGTTTGCTCCATTAAAGAACTGTATAAGGACGAATCCGTCAGCAGTGAGCTTTTGCTGATCAAAATGGAGAACGATCCCGCCACGCGTGACGATATCCGTGCGGCTGCAGATGCGTATAATGCAAAGGTTGTGGATTATACCCGTGAATCCATGGTGATGCAGATGACCGATGATAGCCGCCGGATCGATGATTTTATTAACCTGATGCGGGATTATAAGATCCTGGAGATCTGCCGAACCGGTATCGTATCCTTGGAACGCGGTAGCTCCACTATTCGTAAAGTGACTAATTTATAATCTTAAAAGAAAGAGGTATAGAAAAATGGCAAGAATTTTTTATCAACAAGATTGTGATCTTCAAAAACTGAACGGCAAGACCGTTGCTATCATCGGCTATGGCTCCCAGGGTCATGCACATGCCTTGAATCTCAAGGACAGTGGAGTAAACGTCATCGTAGGTCTGTATGAGGGCCCCAAGAGCTGGGCAAAGGCTGAGGCTCAGGGTCTGAAGGTTATGACCAGTGCGGAAGCCGCCAAGTGCGCCGACGTTATTATGATCCTGATCAATGACGAAAAGCAGGCCAAGCTTTATAAAGAAAGCATCGAGCCCAACCTGACTGCCGGTAAGACCCTTGCTTTCGCCCACGGCTTTAACATTCATTTTGGTTGTATTAAGCCTCCCAAGGACGTTAACGTTATTATGATTGCCCCTAAGGGACCCGGCCACACTGTAAGAAGTGAATATCAGGTTGGTAAGGGTGTTCCTTGCCTGATCGCCGTTGAGCAGGATGCTACCGGCCATGCCTGGGATATCGGTCTGGCTTATGCTTTGGGTATCGGCGGTGCCCGTGCCGGTGTTCTGGAGACCAACTTCAGAACCGAGACCGAAACCGACCTCTTCGGTGAACAAGCTGTTCTGTGCGGCGGTGTTTGCGCTTTGATGCAGGCCGGTTTTGAGACCTTGGTCGAAGCAGGTTATGACCCCAGAAATGCTTATTTTGAATGTAT